>NZ_NPEX01000126.1 GCF_003258865.1 Rhodoplanes roseus
GCATTGGCGGCGAACGGGCCGGACACCAGCGTGGCGGCGACGAGGGCGAGCAGAGCGATCTTCGAGCGGGTCATGACGATCTCCTTCGGTTGTCTGATGGGCGCCGCAGCGGCGCCGGTGATCCGAATATCGCGATCGGGCGGCGGGATTTGAAATGCCGAGTGGCTATCGGGTCGATAGCGGCATGCTATGGCGGCGGGCACGTCGCGCCGCGCGAGTTCCCGCTTGACCTCGCGGGGGCAATTCCTAGAAGTCGATGGCGTCGCGACCGTCTCGGCCGCGGGCGGTCCCAAGAGACTCCCAAGAGAAGCGCCGGCGCTTGAACCGGTCGTCGTTCGGGTGCGCGAATGGAAATGCATCAGGTGCGCTATTTCCTGGCTCTCGCCAGGACGCGCAATTTCACGCAGGCGGCGAGCGAGTGCAACGTGTCGCAGCCCTCGCTGACGCGCGCCATCCAGCAGCTCGAGGCGGAGTTCGGCGGCGACCTGTTCCGGCGCGAGCGGCCGCAGGCGCTGCTCACCGAGCTCGGCCAGCGCATGATGCCGTTCCTTCAGCAGTGCGACGATTCGGCCCGCGCGGCGCGCGCGCTCGCCTCGTCGATGAAGAAGGGCGAGGCCGGCACGCTGCGCATCGCGCTGTCCGACAGCATCGACGGCGGCCTGCTGGTTCCTCACGTCAAGGAGCTCGGCCGGCACTTCCACGGCCTCGACCTGAAGCTCCTGCGCGGCAGCGCCGCCGACGTCGCGCGGATCCTCAAGGAGGGCCGCGCCGAGCTCGGCCTGATCGCCGCCGAGGACACGAGCTGGGATCGCTTCGATCGCTGGCCGCTGTTCTCCGAGCCGTTCCGGCTGCTGCTCAGCGCCGAGAACCGGCTCGCCAATCAGGACGTCGTCGACGCCGAGGAGTTGCGCCAGGAACGGCTGCTGACCCGGGCCTATTGCGAGCAGGCCGACAAGATCGCCGAGCTGCTGCGCAAGGCCGACATCGACGTCGACCGCGCCCACGAGCTCAACAGCGACCGCGACCTCGTGCAGTTCCTGGAGGCGGATCTCGGCATCGCGGTGGCGCCGGCGAGCGCCGTCACCGGGCCCGCCGTGACGCGCGCCGCGCTGGCCGGATTCGAGCTCGAGCGCACCGTCTATCTCTACGGCGTCGCCGGCCGCGAACGCTCGCCGGCCGCCACCGCCGCGATGAAGATGCTGCGCGCCTGCAACTGGAAGCGCATGCTGGCGTGAGCCGGCAGACGAGAGACGGGAGAAGCCTCTCCTCGTCGTGCTCAGCGGAGGCGGAGCACCCGGTCCGCCGCAGCGTCTCGACTGAAACACCAACGTTCGGTGGAGACGGGGTCGTCCGCCTGCGCGAGGGGTTTGCATAATCCGTCATTCCGGGGCGCGCCAAAGGCGCGAACCCGGAATCCAGCGGAACTCGTCATTGTTGGCTGGATTCCGGGTCCGGCGCTGCGCGCCGTCCCGGAATGACGGATGGTGTAAAGCCCTCGCCTGCGCACACGACGGCGCTCGACGGGCTGCACCTTCGATCTCGTCTCAGCGCCTCGAGCTCGAACCCGCGATGACGTGATCAGAACTCTCGCCCGGACAGCGTCGGCGCCGCGCCGGTCAGCGCGTCTCGGTGCAGGCGCGGCGGGCGGCGGTCAGCATGTCGTCGATGGGCATGCGCTTGCGGTAGTCGGGGTCGACGAAGCGCGCCAGGACGCGCCGGTCGCGGCCGACGATGAAGGCAGCCGGGATCGGCAGCGACCACGAGTCGTTACCGTGGTAGCGCGGCAAGTCGATGCCGGCCTGGCGGGTGAGCGCCATCAGCTCGTCGCCGATCCACACCACCAAGTTCAGGCTCGCCGCGTATCCGTTGTCGACGTCGCACAGCACCGGAATGGCGCCCCGCGCGTCCGCCTGGAACGCCTCGGCGAACTCCTGGACGTCGGGGACGATCGCGACGATCTGCAGGCCGGCGGCCTTGGCCGCATCGTTCGCCTGCGCCAGCGCGTCGACGCTGAGGCGGCAGTAGGAGCACCAGTGGCCGCGATGGAACACCAGCGCGACCGGCCCGGCCGCGAGCAGGCCGTCGAGATCGACCAGCTTGCCGGTCGGGTCGGGAAGCAGGAAATCCGGCATCGAATCGCCGACCTGCGGCGCCGCGGCGCCGACGCCGCTCTCGCGCAGCCGGGCGACCAGACGATCGGTCGCCTCCTGCAGCCCGGGCATTGTTTCGCGGATGGCCTCGTCGAGCGCGCCGAGACGGTCGCACAGCGGCGCGTCCATCTCCCGGCACCGTTCGAACGTGGAACGACCCGTATCGGACCCCGTGGGGGACATCGCGCGGCCTCGTCCAAGAGGGCGGCCCGACGCCGCTACGACCGCGGATCACGTCGATCCGGTCGACAGCGCAGGGCCTTGCCGGGTCTATAACACGTCTCCGGATCGGTGCAATCGACGCCGGTCCGATGCAGTTGCGGAGCGGCCGGCGGCGGGCCGGCCCGAAGGCGTCCCGCCGCCCGAAACGACATCAGCGGATGTTGCCCTTGGCCTGGTCGGTGCCGGTCTCGACGACGGCCGAGCCGGACGCGACGTAGTGGCTGCCCTGGTCGCCGAGCGGTGCCGCATTGGCGGCGCCGGTGGCCGACACGAGCGCGAGGGTGGCGAGAGCGAAGACGATCTTGGTCATGGGGGTGTTCCTTCGGTTCGGGGGTGAGTGTGGTCTGGTCGATTCAGCGCGGGTCAGTCGATGTTGCCCTTGGCCCGGTCGATGCCGGTCTCGACGACGGCCGAGCCGGACGCGACGTAGTGGCTGCCCCGGTCGCCGAACGGCGCGGCAGTGGCGGCGCCGGTGGCCGACACGAGGGCGAGGGTGGCGAGAGCGAAGACGATCCTGGTCATGGGGGTTCTCCTTGCAGTCGTCGGAGCGCTCGGTGAGCGTCCGTGTTCCGTTGAAGCGAATATCGGGGGTGGTCGGTCGAAACTGAAATGCCGGCTTGCTATCGGGTCGATAGCGCCACGCTATCGAGCGCGGCGTCGGCCGGGCGCGTCACCCTCAGCGGATGTTGCCCTTGGCCTGGTCGATGCCGGTCTCGACGACCGCCGAGCCGGACGCGACGTAGTGGCTGCCCTGGTCGCCGAACGAGGCGGCATTGGCGGCGAACGGGCCGGACACCAGCGTGGCGGCGACGAGGGCGAGCAGAGCGATCTTCGAGCGGGTCATGACCATCTCCTTCGGGTTGTCTCGGTGGCTCGTGTCCGAGCCGGTGATGCGAATATCGCGGTCGAGCCGGCGAATTTGAAATGCCGAGTGCCTATGGAGGCGATAGCGCGCGGCTATGGTGCGCAGCCCCGGCTCGCCGGCGGGGTCGCGACGCGCGAACGCCGCCGCCCGGCGGGCGACGGCGTCCGACCTCGTTGCGGCGCGCGCCGGAGCGGCGCGGCCGCCGTTCGATCAGCGAATGTAGCCGGTGGCCTGGTCGAACCAGCCCTGCATCGACGAGAACAGCATGGCGCCGCCGGACATCTTGCGGTCCTCCAGCACATAGAGCTTGCCGCCGTTGCGATAGACGATGGCGCCGGCGGGCAGCTCGCGGCCTTCCTTCATGATCATGGCGTGGCCTGCGGCGTTCGGCGTGAGAACGTCGTGGGCCCCGCTCGGCGACACGTAGATGGCCTGGCGGTCGGTCATGCCGCGCGCCGTCTGGGCCGACACGACACCCGTGGCCATTGCGAGGGCCGCGACGCCGGCCAGCATCGCGATCGTGGATCGAACCATGTGACTCTCCTGCGGGAAGGTGGGTTGCTTGCGGGCGCTCCGGCGGAGCGACCGCGGCGACTATCGCGACGCCGGGAGCCGAGCTGAAATGCCCGCTGATGATCGTTTCGATAACGATCGTGCATCGACGCGGACGGGCGCCGGGGGCCGCGCCCCGTCAGTCGCCCGCCGGGACGGGCGCCTCGCTGCCGTGCGCCGCGACGATCTCGGCGACCGCCACCGCGGACTCGCCCATCCATCTCACGCGCATGGCCTCGCGCACGAAGGCGCCGACCGCCGGCGCGAAGGGGCGGCCCCGCACCGTGCAGAGATTGATGGTCCGCGAGAATTCCGGCTCGATCAGCGGGCGCGCGATGACGGCCGGGTCGGTCACCGAGAGCTCCGGCATGAAGCCGAAGCCCAGCCCGGAGCGGATCATCGCCAGCACCCAGTCGTCGCGCTCGCTCGAATACACGGTGCGGCAGGTGACGCTCTGCTGCCGGAAGAACTGGCCCGCATATCCGTTGAACTCGCAATTGGCGCGGTTGATGTAGCTCATTCCGTCGAGATCGCGCACCCGGATCGCCTTGCGGCGGGCGAGCGCATGGTTGGGCGGAATCACGATCAGCATCCGCTCGCGATACAGCGGCATCACGTGCAGCCGAGCGTCGGGCGCGCCGCCGGGCAGGCAGTAGACGGCGACGTCGAGATCGCCCTCGAGCAGCATGGTGTCGAGGACGCGGGCGCTGCGGTCGCTGATCTCGAGCTCGATCCCGGGATGCCGCATCCGGATGGCCCCGATCAGCTCGACCAACTGGTTCGGCGCGATCGTGCACATGATGCCGAGCCGCAGCGGCGCCTTCTTGAGCCGGGCGGCGTCGAGAGCGATCTGCTTGGCCGCATGGGCCTCGTCGTAGACCTGCTTGAGATGCGGATGCACCATGCGGCCGAGTTCGGACAGGTGCGTGTTGGCGCGCTCGCGGTGGAACAGCGGGCCGCCGAACTCCTCCTCCAGCAGCTTCACGGCGCGGGTCAGCGCCGGCTGGGAGACGTTGCAGAGGTCCGCCGCGCGGGTGAAGTTCAGGACCTCCGCGAGCGCGAGGAAATAGCGGATCTGGTGCATTTCCATGGGGGCGCTCTCGGCCGGTCCGCAGACGTCCGCGAGCCGGGGCGACACCATCCCGGCTGCGGTATTTCGGACGCCATTGATGACCGCCGGGGCGTTGCAGGCAAACCAAATTTGCCGTGAACGGACACCCCCGCCGGAGCGGCCCGACGGGCGGCCGGAGGGGGGCCCGAATCGGGCCGGCGAAGACGTGCGCCGGGGCGCTTTCGACCGCCGCCGGAGCAGACCGGGGCGGGCGCGACATATCACTCACGCGCCGTCGTGGCGGGATCACGTGATATTTTACATGGCCGCTTTGCGGCCGGCGCGGGACGAAAAGCCCCCGTCCCGCAGTGCAGCGCAACGGGATGTCCCGCAGTGCGGGACCCGTCGAGGAAGCCCTTCGCCCTGCCGGGCGCTGCCGAAAGTTCATGGCGCAGAGGTATTTTACGTCCTGGGGGGTCGCGCCGTGCGGCGCAGCGAGGCCGCGGGCCCGGCCGTGTCAATCGTCGCCCACGCCGCGCCGGACATTCCGATTCTGCAGCGCAGCAGCGGGTTTCGGCACGCCCGGGACGACGCCCGGCCGGGAGCCTTTGACAATAGTCAGAGATGGCCCCCACCCCCGCGGAGTAGAAAACTTCCAGTCAAGGTGGGCGACAGGCCTGAGCACGGCTCGGCGGGTCGGCCGGATAACAGTCAGGGGCGGAACGTCAGGCTTTCCGACGGTTCGAGCGACCACGGTCGCCCCGGCTCCGAACGCGAGCGACGGAACGCGTGCTCAGCGCGATGAACACCCAAAGCGGACGCAGCAAATGAACGCTAAATTTCCGGGCATTCCGACAGTCATCAACGGAAACGGCGCCGTCGCCCAGGTGATGGGCCACGTCTGCGGCGGTGTCATCGGTTATCCGATCACGCCCTCGACCGAGATCTCCGAGATCTACGAGGCCTTCCGGTCCGCCGGCGGCTGCAACGTCTGGGGCAAGCATCCGTTCTTCTTCGAGCCGGAGGGCGAGCACTCGGCCCAGTCCGGCGCGCTCGGCGCGGCGCTCACCGGCGGCAAGTTCGTCTCCAACGCCTCGTCCAGCCAGGGCATCCTGTACGGGCTCGAGTCCCACTACGTGACGGTCGGCAAGAAGGTCGGCGGCTTCGTGCTGCAGGTCGCCGCCCGCGTGGTGTCGAAGCACTCGCTCAACGTGATGGCCGGCCACGACGACGTCTACGCGCTGCTGCAGTCCGGCTACACGATCCTGTTCGGCTCGAATCCGCAGGAGGCGGCCGACCTCTCCTGCATCTCCTACAAGGTGTCGGCGACCTCGCTGATCCCGGTCGCCAACGCCATGGACGGCTTCGCCACCTCGCACATGATGAGCGAGTCGCTGATGCCGGAGCCGGAGCTGATCCGCGAGTTCCTCGGCGATCCGTCCGGCCGCATCCCCTGCCCGACCGTGGCGCAGGAGATCCTGTTCGGCGCCAAGGGCCGCGTCTTCCAGCTCGGCCAGTGGCTCACCAAGCACCAGGACGACTTCGCGCCGTCCGATCTCGCCAAGCTGCGCACCTGGCTCGACACCGAGGCCGAGCAGGTCGAGGCCGACAACGACGGCGCCCTCGTCGCCGACACGGTCGCGCTGGTGCCCGAGGAGCTGCGCGCCGCGTGGAAGCGCCAGTGGGTCAACGCCTTCCCGAAGGGCACGCGCCAGCTCGTGCCGGCGCTGGTCGACGTCAACAATCCCGGTCTCACCGGCGGCGTGCAGAACCAGCCCGACTTCCAGGCCGGCTCGATCGACCACCGCACCCACTTCGTCCGCGACGTGCCGCGCTTCGTGCGCGAGGCGATGGCCGAGTACTCGGCGCTGACCGGCCGCGAGTACAAGCCGGTGATGACCTACATGTGCGACGACGCCGAGCAGGTGATGGTCGGCCTCGGCTCGGTCACCGACGACGTCGAGGCGGTGGTCGCCTATCTGCGCAGCAAGGGCAAGAAGGTCGGCGTCGTGTCGATCAAGCTGCTGCAGCCGTTCCCGGAGGCCGAGCTGGTCGAGGCCCTGAAGGGCAAGACCGCCGTCACGGTGCTGGAGCGCTCCGACGTCACCGCGCTGACCGCCTTCGTCACCCAGGCGCTGTTCAAGGGCGTCGAGAACGCCGCCGGCCCGCGCCATCCCGGCATTCCGGCGATCGACCGGCTGCCCAAGATGACGACCGCGATCTTCGGCCTCGGCGCCCACGACCTGCAGCCGCGCCACCTGATCGCGGCGTTCAAGAACATGGAGACGACGAACGCGCCGTTCGTCTATCTCGGCTCGCAGTTCTTCAGCAAGGATCCGAGCCCGCGGCTCGCCGCCCTGCAGGAGCGCCTGAAGGCGGCCTATCCCGAGACCGAGCTGATGGCGCTCGAGACCGAGCCCAACCCGAGCCTGCTGCCGCCCTCGGCCTTCCGGGTGCGCTTCCACTCGGTCGGCGGCTACGGCACCATCGCCACCGGCAAGCTGCTGACCGACATCCTGGCCGGCGTGCTCGACCTGCACTCCAAGGCCTCGCCGAAATACGGCTCCGAGAAGAGCGGCGCGCCGACCAACTACTACATCACCCTGAGCCCGGAGACGGTTAAGCTCACCAACGCCGAGATCGAGGACGTCGAGATCGTCGTCTCGCCGGACCACAAGGTGTTCAGCCACGCCAACCCGCTGCGCGGCCTGGTCGAGGGCGGCACCTTCGTGCTGCAGTCGAACCTCTCGCCGCTCGAGGTGTGGAAGGAGCTGCCCAAGCGCGCCCGCAAGACGATCCGCGACAAGAAGATCAAGATGTTCGTGATGGACGGCTTCGCGGTCGCCAAGCGCCACGCGCCGACGCCCGAGCTCGAGACCCGCATGATGGGCATCGCCTTCATCGGCGCGGTCTGCGGCCATGTCGACCGCATCGTCGCCGACGCCTCGATCGACGTCATCCTCAAGAAGGTCCAGCAGCAGCTCTCGAAGAAGTTCGGCTCCAAGGGCGCCGCCGTCGTCGAGGGCAACATGGCGGTGATCAAGGAGGGCCTGGAGGCCACCCAGCCGCTCGACTACTCGCGGCCCGAGTTCGCCGAGGTCGAGACCGAGGCCGGCGTGCAGCAGCTCCGCAGCGTCGCCATCTCGGCCGGCATGTGCCGGGCCCAGGGCACGGTGCCGAGCGAAGGCATCTTCGACCGCGACTACTACGACGAGATGATCGCCGCGCCGTTCCGCGACGGCACCATCGCCGAGGCTCCGGTGCTGCCCGGCACCGGCATGTTCATGCCGGCCGGCTCCGCCGCCTGGAAGGACAAGGGCCTGTTCCGCCGCGACGTGCCGGAGTTCGAGCCGGCGCTGTGCACCGGCTGCATGGAATGCACACTGGTGTGCCCGGACGCCGCGATCCCCAACACGGTGCACGACATCCACGACCTGCTGCTCACCGGCATCAAGCATCTCGACCTCGTCGAGGCGCAGCGCGAGGCGGTGCGCGGGCGGGTCTTCGCCCTCTCGGACGCGGTGCGCGAGGCGTATCGCTCCACCAAGGAGTCGAAGCCGCTCGGCGACGTGGTGGCCGGCGCGGTGGCGTCGCTCGACATCGACAACCCGACCCTCAAGCGCAATCTCGGCCGCCTGGCCGAGGTGCTGGGCGACTTCCCGGTGGCGCGGACGCGGCCGTTCTTCGACGCCATGGAGAAGGAGCAGCCCGGCACCGGCGGCCTCTACTCGGTGGCGATCGACCCGTGGAAGTGCTCGGGCTGCCTCGAATGCATCGACGTCTGCGGTCCCGGCGCCCTCAAGTCGCGCGAGCAGGACGCCGCGCTGCTGGAATCGCTGCAGGCGCGCTTCGAGTTCCTCAGCGAGACGCCCAACACGCCGACGCGGTTCACCGACACGGCGCTGGCGGCGGACGGCGACACCAAGCGGCTGATGCTCGACCGCACCAACTACTACGCGACCACGGGCGGCCACGGCGCCTGCCGCGGCTGCGGCGAGGTGACGGCGATCCGCCTGGTGACCTCGACCAACAACGCCATCCAGACCAAGCGCCGCAAGGAGCACCTGCGCGAGCTCGAAAGCCTGATCGGCGAGCTGCAGGCCAAGCTGCCGCTGGTGCAGGACGACGCGGCGCGGCGCGAGCGCATCGCCGGCGTGCTCAAAGTGCTGGAGAAGCGGCTGTACCTCCTGGAGAGCGGCCCGACCGGCAACGGTCCGGCCTCTGCCGTGATCGCCAACGCCACCGGCTGCTCGAGCGTCTACGCCTCGACCTTCCCGTTCAATCCCTACAACGACCCGTGGGTGAACAGCCTGTTCCAGGACACCCCGGCGGTCGCCAAGGGCCTGTTCGAGGGCGTCACGGCCTCGGCCGTCGACGACGTCAAGGCGCTGCGCATCGCCCGGCTGGAGCTCGACGACGCCTACGACCCGGGCATGCACGACAAGCTGTTCCGCACCTTCGCGTGGCCGCAGTTCACGCCCGAGGAGCTGGCATTGCTCCCGACCGTGATCAGCATGGGCGGTGACGGCGCCACCTACGACATCGGCTTCGGCGCGCTGTCGCGGCTCCTGGCCACCAACACGCCCGTCAAGGTCATCGTGCTGAACACCGGCGTCTACTCCAACACCGGCGGCCAGGCCTCGACGGCCAGCCTCACCGGTCAGGATTCGGACCTCTCGCGCTTCGGCTCGGCCCACAAGGGCAAGCAGGAGGACCGCAAGGAGCTCGGCCTGATCGCCGCGTTCCACCCGAACGTCTTCGTGGTGCAGACCTCGACGGCGCTGCAGCAGCACTTCCTGCAGAACGTCACCAAGTACCTGAACCACACCTCGTCGCCGGCCGTGCTCGACGTCTACACGCCGTGCCAGGCCGAGCACGGCATCGCCGACGCCGCCGCCAGCCGCCGCGCCCGCCTCGCCGTCGAGAGCCGCATGAACCCGGTGTTCGTGCACGACCCGGGCGCCAACCCGACCCGCAAGGGCTGGTTCTCGCTCGACGGCAACCCGGATCTCGACAAGGACTGGACGACGACCACGCTCGAATACGTCGAGAACGGCGTCACCAAGCTGATGGACGTGGCGCTCACTCCGGCCTACTTCGCCCAGGAGGAGACCCGCTTCAAGAAGCAGTTCCGCAAGCTCTCGGCCGATACCGACGCGCTCCCGGTGGAGGACTACGTCGCGCTGCCGGTCACCGAGCGCGCCGGCAAGACCGCCTATGTCTGGTCGACCGACGCGAACAAGGCGCTGGTCAAGCTCGAGGTGTCCGACGCCATCATCCACCTGGTGGAGGAGCGGCGCAAATACTGGCGGACCCTGCAGTACCTGGCCGGCCGGCAGATCGAGAAGCTGGACGCCGACCATCACGTCGAGCTGCAGGCCCTCAAGCAGCGCTACGACGAGGCCGTGAAGACGCAGGAGTCGACCCTCGACACCATCGCCCGCGCGATGAGCGAGCTCGCCGCCTCGTCCAACGCCCCGCCCGCCGGCCTCGCCGGTGCGCTGGCGCCGTTCGGCGGCGCCCCGGTCGCCGAGGCAGCCGCTCCGGCGGCCGCCAAGACCAACGGCGCCGCGGTGCCCTACATCCGCGACGAGGACATCGCCGCCTGCACCAACTGCAAGACCTGCTACCAGCAGGTCCCCGAGCTGTTCGAACGGACCCGGATCATGGTCGACGGCGTGCCCAAGGAGGTCGCCCACACCATCCCGGGCGCCCTGGAACGGGTGCAGGTCACGCCGGACCTCAAGGCCCGGATCGCCAAGGCGGCGGCCGGCTGCGACGCGGAGATCGTGCGATGAGCCCCGCCAATCCCCAGTCGACGACGCCGCAAGAGCAGCTCCTGCGCTACGCCCAGACCACCCAGGCCCTGGAGCAGACGCGCACCCAGCTCGAGGAGCTGGAGTCGACCGACGCCGTCGAGCTGTTCCAGAAGCAGCTCGAGCTGTTGAAGCGGCGCCTGCTCGGCGATCCGAAGTCGCTGCGCAGCACCTTCGTGGCCGACGGCGTCCAGGCGATCGCCTGGGAGTTCCAGCAGGAGGAGCTCAGCCCCGCCTTCACCCGGACGTTCTGGAACCTGCTGCTGCGCAACGACGAGATGAGCGTGCTGCTGCAACGCTTCATCTGGACGATGCCGATGCGCTTCAAGCGCAAGTTCATCAAGGGCATCGACGATCACCTGTCCGACAAGTACCCGATGTTCAAGGGTCTCTCGAACAAGTGGCCGTTCGACGCCTACATCCCGCCCTATATCCGGCCGCCGGAGGAGCGCACCCACGACTTCGCGCTCGTGAACACCGGCTATCTCGGCTACATGTCGCTCGGCTACACCGAGCGCGAGGTCGAGATGTTCGTGTGGCTGGAGGTGCTGCGCGACAAGCAGTGCACCGACAAGCCGTGCGAGATCGGCGTGCTGATCCACGGCAAGAAGGAGCCGAAGGGCGGCTGCCCGGTGAAGATCCACATCCCCGAGATGCTGGAGATGCTGGGCCAGGGCAAGTTCCGCCAGGCCATGGAGCTGATCGAGAGCTGCAACCCGCTGCCCAACGTGACGGGCCGCGTGTGTCCGCAGGAGCTGCAGTGCCAGGGCGTCTGCAAGCAGACGCGGCGGCCGATCGAGATCGGCCAGCTCGAATGGTTCCTGCCCGAGCGCGAGAAGCTGGTCGGCGTCAAGCCGGCCGAGCGCTTCGCCGGCGTGATCAGCCCGTGGGCGCGCGCCGAGAAGCCGCCGATCGCGGTGGTCGGGTCCGGCCCGTCCGGCCTGATCAACGCCTATCTGCTGGCGGCCGAGGGCTTCCCCGTCACGGTGTTCGAGGCGTTCCACGACCTCGGCGGCGTGCTGCGCTACGGCATCCCGGAGTTCCGCCTGCCCAACGTGCTGATCGACGACGTCGTCGAGAAGATCACGCTCCTGGGTGGCCGCTTCGTGAAGAACTTCGTGGTCGGCAAGACGGCGACGCTCGACGATCTGAAAGCCGCCGGCTTCTGGAAGATCTTCGTCGGCACCGGCGCCGGCCTGCCGACCTTCATGAACGTGCCGGGCGAGCACTTCCTCGGCGTCATGTCGGCCAACGAGTTCCTCACCCGCGTCAATCTGATGCGGGCGCTGGACGACAAGTACGAGACGCCGCTGCCCGAGATCAGGGACAAGCAGGTCTTCGTCATCGGCGGCGGCAACACCGCCATGGACGCGGCCCGCACGGCGCGTCGGCTCGGCGGCAACGTGACGATCGTCTATCGCCGCACCAAGAAGGAGATGCCGGCGCGCGTCGAGGAGCTGCACCACGCCCTCGAGGAGGGCATCAATCTCAAGGTGCTGCGTGGACCGACCGAGTTCATCGGCGACGAGAAGACGCACTTCGTCAGCCACGCCGTACTGGCCGTCAACGAGCTCGGCCCGCCCGACAAGTCGGGCCGCCGCGCGCCCGTGCCCACCGGCGAGACCGAGCGCGTGCCGGTCGATCTGGTGATCATGGCGCTCGGCAACACCGCCAACCCGATCATGACCGAGGCCGAGCCCGGCCTGAAGACCTCCAAATGGGGCACGATCGAGGTCGGCGACGGCACCCAGAAGACCTCGATCCCGGACGTCTATACCGGCGGCGACGCGGCCCGCGGCGGCTCCACGGCCATCCGGGCGGCCGGCGACGGCCAGGCGGCGGCCCGCGAGATCGTCGGCGACATCCCGTTCACGCCGGCCGAGATCGCCGACAAGGTCGCCAAGGCGGCGCGCTACACCGAGCTCGGCCAGGTCAAGCAGACCATCGTCGAGAAGATCCCGCTCGCCGGTGGCATCGTCGAGTTCAAGGTGCGGGCCCCGATGGTGGCGCGCTCCGCCAAGGCCGGGCAGTTCGTCCGCGTGCTCGGCTGGGACGACGGCGAGCTGATCCCGCTGACGCTCGCCGACTGGGACGCCGAGGCCGGCACCATCGACCTGGTCATCCAGGGCATGGGCACCTCGACGCTCATGATGAACAAGATGACGATCGGCGACGCCTTCGCCGGCATCGCCGGGCCGCTCGGCCGCGCCAGCGAGCTGCACCACTACGGCCCCGACCAGACCGTGGTGTTCACGGCCGGCGGCGTCGGCCTGCCGCCCGTCTACCCGATCGCCCGGGCGCATCTGGAGCTGGGCAACCACGTCACGCTGATCGCCGGCTTCCGGTCCAAGGAGTTCCTGTTCTGGACCGGCGACGACGAGCGCATGGGCAAGCTGAAGGCCAAGTACGGCGACCAGCTCGACCTGATCTACGCGACCAACGACGGCACCTACGGCATCAAGGGCTTCGTCACCACGCCGCTCGAGGAGATGCTGAAGAACGACAAGACGTCGAAGGGCCGCAAGATCGCCGAGGTGATCACCATCGGACCGCCGATCATGATGCGGGTGGTCTCCGACCTCACCAAGCCCTACGGCGTCAAGACGGTGGCGAGCCTCAACTCGATCATGGTGGACGCCACCGGCATGTGCGGCGCCTGCATGGTGCCGATCACGGTCGAGGGCAAGATGGTGCGAAAGCACGCCTGCATCGACGGTCCGGAGCTCGACGCGCATCTGATCGACTGGGACAAGTTCCTGCCCCGGTTCAACACCTTCAAGGCCCAGGAGCAGCGCAGCAAGGTGGCGCACGGGCTCGCCTGAGCTTTGTATGCCGGGTTCGTTTTGCGCTGCAAAACGAACCTCTCGGCGAGACGGATCGACGCAGACGGATCAAGACGGCGGAGGAGCAGGGCGCGAGCCCTGCTCCTTTTGCATTCGGAACGCCCGGAGTTATGCGTGCGGAGGTGCGTTGCGGCCCGGTCCTATTGCTCCGGGTCGAGGAGCCGGTCGACAATGGTCTCCCGCAACGAACCCGGCGAACACCAGCCCATGTACACGGCAACCTCGAAGCGCCTCACCAACGAAGGCGCCCGCAAGATCCTGGAGACCGCCATGGCCAAGGCCCGCGAGGCGGGCATCCAGGTGGCGGTGGCGATCGTCGACGGCGGCGGCAACCTGCTGCTGCTGGAGCGCATGGACACGGCGCGCTTCCACCTCGTGCACTCGTCCACCACCAAGGCGAAGTGCTGCGCCTCCAACAAGCGGCCGACGACCTCGAAGGGCGCCGTCGCGCAGCCGCTCGACGTCGCCCACGCGCTCGGCCTGGCGCTCGCCGCCGGCCCGGAGAACTGGACCGCCATGGAGGGCGGCTGCCCGATCATCGTCGACGGCGAATGCGTCGGCGGCGTCGGCGTCTCCGGCGGCAGCTGGGACATGGACGCGAAGATCGCCGAGGAGGCCGTGAAGGCGATCGGCGCCAGCATCTCCATCGACGGGAAGTGATCGGTGATTCCGTCATTCCGGGGCGCGCCGCAGGCGCGAACCCGGAATCCAGCGACAAGCGCCCGAGCCCGCGGCTGGATTCCGGGTCCGGCGCTGCGCGCCGTCCCGGAATGACCGCCGATCCGAGCCATCGAATCCTCTCTCACTCCCCCAACACAACGGGTCGATCATCATGAGCAACACCACACCCGTACGCGTCGGCTGCATCGGCATGGGCTGGTGGTCCGACGTGCTGGCCGACGCCATCGCGCGCTCGGACAAGATCGAGATCGTGAGCTGCTACACGCGCACGGCCGAGAAGCGCGACGCCTTCGCCAAGAAGTACGGCGGCAAGGCGGTGGCGAGCTACGAGGAGATGCTGGCCGATCCGCGCGTCGAGGGCATCATCAACACGACTCCCAACAACGTGCATCTGGAGACCACGGCGCAGGCGGCGGCCGCCGGCAAGCACGTCTTCCTCGACAAGCCGATCGCCAACACGGTGACGACCGGCCGCGCCATCGCCGCGGTGGCGCAGAAGCACGGCATCATCCTGCAGCTCGGCTACCAGCGCCGCCGCGAGAACCAGTTCCGCTGGATCAAGCAGCAGATCGACGCCGGCGTGTTCGGCAAGCTGGTGAATGCCGAGTCCAACATCAGCCGCGACCGGCTCGGCAAGTTCGACGCGCACCACTGGCGCCACACGGCGGAGGGCATGCCGGGCGGCGTGATGCTGCAGATCGGCATCCACTACATCGACGTGCTGAGCTACCTGATGGGGCCGGTGATCGCGGTGAACGGCCGCGCCTCGCAGCTCGTCCTGCCGGGCGACAACCCGGACGTCGCCTCGATGATCCTGGAGCACGAGAACGGCGCGCTATCCACGGTCAACGCCTCCTACGCCTCGGCCGGCGAGTACTACCTGATGAACATCTACGGCAAGGAGGCGACCGCCTATTACGACCTGCACGGCGGCCTGCGCCTGCAGAAGCGGCACTCCGACGTGATCACGCCGATCCCGTTCGAGAAGAACGACGCCATCCGGGACGAGCTGGAGGAGTTCGCCGCCGTGATCCGCGGCAACGGCAAGCCGGAGACCGACGGCGTGCACGGCTACCGGTCGCTCGCCGTGGTCCGCGCCGGCACCGTCTCGGCCCGCGAAGGCCGCCGCGTCGAGGTCGCGGAGATGCTGGAGAAGGATTGAGCGCCGACGACCGGGTCGACGTCTCTCCGCCCACTCCCTGAGGAGGCCGCGCAGCGGCCGTCTCGAAGGGCGAGGGCGGCCCCGGGCGCAGGGGCCACATGGTTCGAGACGCGCTCCTTTGGAGCGCTCCTCGCCATGAGGGGATAGATCGTGCTCCGCCGCTTGCTCCGTTCCAGAGCAGAAAGAAAGGGCCGCCCCGATGGGCGGCTCTTTCCAACTCCAAGGTCTGCGCCGCCTTCACCTCCGCATCGTCACCACCACCTTGATGGCGTCCTCGATGCGGTCGCGGGCGTAGCGGAAGGCGGTCGGCACGTCCTCGAGCGGGAACGTGTGGGTGTGGATCAGCTTCGGCTCTAGCCGCTTCTGCGCGACCAGGGCGGCGCAGCGGTGGGTGGCGCTGCGGCCCTCGCCGCGGATGCCGAAGACCGAGATGTGCTGGCGGATCAGCTTGGCGAGGTCGACCGAGGCCGGCTTCTCCGGGAAGCCGACCAGGCACACCTTGCCGCCGCGCTTGAGCATCTCGGTGGCGAGATCGAGGCTGCCCGGATCGCCCGACGCCTCCACCACGTAGTTGACGCCGCGACCGCCGGTGATGCGCTTCACCGCCGCGAGCGGATCCTCGTTGCGGATGTTGATCACGTGGTCGGCCCCCATACGCGTGCCGAGCGCGAGCCGCGCGTCGCGCGTGCCGGTGAGGATCACCGGGTCCGCCCCGAGCGCCTTCGCCACCGCCGTCACCATCAGGCCGATGGCCCCCGGGCCCAGCACTACGACGCTCTCGCCGGCGATCAGGCCGCCCAGCGTGTCGAGCGCGTACATGGCCGTGCCGGCCGTGACGATCAGGGTCGCCTCCTCGTCGCCGACACCCTCGGGCACGTGCACCAGCGTGCTCACGTGATTGACGGCGTACTCGCAGAAGCCGCCGTCGGTGGTGAAGCCGTTGGCGCGGTGCCCCTTGTCGTGGCCCGCGTAGTTCATGCCGTAGTTGAGGCAGGCCGTGTACATGCCGGCGCGGCAGCGCTCGCAGCGCCCGCAGCCGTAATGCACCTCGACCACGACGCGGTCGCCGATCGCGAACTCGTCGACGCCGGCGCCGAGTCTCACGACCGTGCCCATGTACTCGTGGCCCGGGGTGAAGTTCTTGTTGAACGGCTTGCCGCCCTCGATCAGGGCCGGCGGCCCGCGCGTGATGATGCTGATGTCGCCGGCGCAGAACGCGATGGCGTCGATGCGGATCAGCACCTCGGAATGGCCCGGCTGCGGCACCGGCTTCTCGGTCAAGCGGAGCTGTCCCGGATCGTCCAGCACCCAGGCTTTCATGGTGTCGGGAACGGCGAAGGCGGTCGTTTGCGCGGTCGTCACGGTGATCGTCCTCTGAAGCTCGCTTCGTCTCACCCTCCCCTGGAGGGGGAGGGTCGGGGCGCGCGGAGCGCGC
>NZ_NPEX01000127.1:0-11718 GCF_003258865.1 Rhodoplanes roseus
GCGCCGCGAAGCCGAGCGAGCCGGTGCGCAGCACCGACAGCCTGCCGTCGGCCCCGCGCACTGCCACGGCCTCGGCCCCGGGCGCGATCAGCACGTCCGGCTTTTCGGTGACGCCGGCGAGCAGCGCGGCGATCAGGAGGAGCCCTGCCCCGCTCCACCGCAGCGGCGTCTTGAGCAGCGTCACCACGACCAGCCCGGCGGTCGCCAGCAACAGCGGCGCGACGCCGAAGGCCGGGATGCGGCCGACCGCACCCGGCAGGGCGGCGACCCATTGCGCGACGCCCGTCATCCAGTCGATGCCGACGCCCATCAGCCGCCACAGCGGCCCGTCGAAGCCGAACGGCAGCGCCAGGAGCGCCAGCAGACCGGCCGGCATCACGAAGGCCGAGACGACCGGCATGGCGCCGAGATTGGCCAGCACGCCGTAGGGCGCGACGCGGTGGAAGTGATAGGCCGCGAAGATCGTGGTGGCGAAGCCGGCGACCAGCGAGGCGGCGACCAGCGCCAGCGTCTCACGAAGCCCCCACAGCGCCAGCCGCGCGCCGAGCGCGCTCTTGGGGCGCGCCGCGAACCAGGGCAGGCCGCGCTCGTAGACGGCGACCAGAGCCAGCGTCGCGGCGAACGACATCTGAAAGCTCGGATGCACCACGGCCTCCGGGGTCAGCAGCAACACGGCGAGTGCCGCGACACTCAGGGTGCGCAGCGTCAGGGCGCGGCGATCGAGCATCACGCCGACCAGCACGATCGCCGTCATCACGAAGGCGCGCTGGGTCGCCACCTCGGAGCCCGACAGCACCAGATAGAAGGCGGCCGCCAGAAGCGCCGCGCCGGCCGCCCATTTCTTGATCGGCCGCCGCAGCGCGAGATCCGGCACCAGCGCGAGGCCGCCGCGCAGCACGACGAACACGACGCCGGCGACCACCGCCATGTGATAGCCGGAGATCGACAGCACATGGGCGAGGCTCGACACGTACATGGCGTCGTTGACCGGCGTGGTGATGGCGTCGCGCTTGCCGGTGATCAGGGCGGAGGCGATGGCGCCGGCGTCGCCCGGCAGCGCTGCGCGAATGCGCCGGTCGATCGCCTCGCGCAGGTCGTCGAGCGCCGCGTCGATGCGCAGCCCGAGCCCCGGCCCGGCCGGCGCCGGAGCCGGCCGCACGGCGCCGAGCGCGAAGCCCGACGCGCCGATGCCGTGAAAGTAGAGGTCGCGGGCAAAGTCGTAGCCGCCCGGCCGCAGCGGGGTGAGCGGCGGCGACAGGCGCGCCGACAGTGCAACATAGGCGCCGACCGGCGGCGCCGTTCCCTTGCGCACGGCGACGCGCACGCGCTCCGGCCGCACGGTCTCGCGGGCGCGTGAAAACTCGTAGGCGTGGACGCGCAGGACGATGCGGTCGCTCTTCTCGCGCTCCTCGCGCTTCTCCACGAAGCCGGCGAGCTTGGCGCCGAAGGCCGGGTGGCGGAGCATCGGCGCATCGACCAGGCGGCTGCGCAGCGTCGCGGCGAAGAACCCGGCCGCGACCGCGGCGAGCGCGATGGCGACGAACACGCCGAGACCGTGCCGCCGCGCCGCGACGACGATCGCCAGCGTCGCCGCGACGGCCACGCCGCCGGCCCACAGGGCCGGCTCGGTCTCGGCCGAGAAATAGAGGATCACGCCGGCCGCGAAGCCGATCGGCAGCCAGGGAAACAGCCGCCCCGGCGCGACCTCGGCGGCGGCCCAGCCGGCGAGCGTCTGACCGGCCGCACGGCCGAGCTTGCCGAGCCCGGCCGGCACCAGGAGCCCATGCCCGCGGCCGGACGTGCCGGCCACCGGCCACGTCGCGGTGCGCCCTGCCCTGTCCGGCTCCGCCATCCGGTGCTCCGCCCGTGTCGGAGCCTTAGGCTATTCTAGTTTTGCGAGCGCTTCACGGTGAACACACCAGAAACACGGTGGTCATTCCGGGACGGCGCGGAGCGCCGGACCCGGAATCCAGCGCCGACCGATGCGCCCGTGGCTGGATTCCGGGTTCGCGACCCCACGGTTCGCGCCCCGGAATGACCAGGACCGAGCGGCGCCTTTCGCTGTTCGCCTGCTCAGCCCCCCGCCGCGACCTTGGCCCAGGTGTCGCGCAGGCCGATGGTGCGGTTGAAGACGAGGGCGCCGGGCTTGGAGTCCGGGTCGGGGCAGAAATAGCCCTGGCGCTCGAACTGCACGGCCTGCTCGACCGGCACGTCGGCCAGCGACGGCTCCAGCCGGGCGCCGGTCAGCACCTCGAGCGACTGCGGGTTGATGTCCTCGGCGAAGGTCGCCGGCGTCGGCGCGATCGCCTTGAAGAGCTGGTTGTAGATGCGCACCTCGGCCGGCACGCTGTCGGCGGCCGAGACCCAGTGGATGGTCGCCTTCACCTTGCGGCCGTCCGGCGCGTTGCCGCCCTTGGTGGCCGGATCGTAGGTGCAGCGCAGTTCCACCACCTCGCCGGAGGCGTCCTTCACCACCTCCTTGCAGGTGATGAAATAGGCCCAGCGCAGCCGCACCTCGCGGCCCGGCGACAGGCGGAAGAAGCCCTTCACGGGCGTCTCCTGGAAGTCGTCGCGCTCGACATAGATTTCCCGCGAGAAGCCGAGCTTGCGGGTGCCCTTGCCCGGATCGTCCGGATGATTGACGGCTTCGAGCTGCTCGCTCTGCCCTTCCGGATAGTTCTCGATCACCACCTTCAGCGGCTTGAGCACCGCCATGCGGCGCTCGGCCGTGCGGTTCAGCACCTCGCGAATGGAAAAATCGAGCATCTGCATGTCGACGACGCTGTTCGCCTTGGCGACGCCGATGCGCTTGGCGAAGTCGCGCAGCGCCTGCGCCGGCACGCCCCGCCGGCGCAGGCCCGCGATGGTCGGCATGCGCGGGTCGTCCCAGCCGGACACGTACTTGTCGCGCACCAGCGTGGTGAGCACGCGCTTCGACAGCACCAGATAGGTGATGTTGAGGCGCGCGAACTCGTACTGGCGCGGCCGCGACGGCACCGGCAGGTTCTCGACGAACCAGTCGTAGAGCGGCCGGTGGTCCTCGAACTCGAGCGTGCAGATCGAGTGTGTGATGTGCTCGATCGCATCCGACTGGCCGTGCGCGAAGTCGTAGCTCGGATAGATGCACCAGGTGTTGCCGGTGCGCGGATGATGGGCGTGCAGGATGCGGTACAGCACCGGGTCGCGCAGGTTGATGTTGCCCGAGGCCATGTCGATCCTGGCCCGCAGCACGCGCGCCCCGTTGGGGAACTCGCCCGCCCGCATCCGGCGGAACAGGTCGAGATTCTCCTCCACGGTGCGGCCGCGGAACGGGCTCTCGATGCCGGGCTCGGTGAGGGTGCCGCGGGTGGCGCGGATCTCCTCCTGCGACTGGTCGTCGACATAGGCCTTGCCGGCCCGGATCAGCACCTCGGCCCACGCGTAGAGCTGCTCGAAATAGCCCGAGGCGAAATAGAGGTGCGGCCCCCAGTCGAAGCCCATCCAGCGCACGTCGCGCTCGATCGAGTCGATGTACTCCTGCTCCTCCTTGGTCGGGTTGGTGTCGTCGAAGCGCAGGTGGCAGCGCCCGCCGAACTCCGCCGCGACGCCGAAATTCAGGCAGATCGACTTGGCGTGCCCGATATGGAGGTAGCCGTTCGGCTCCGGCGGGAAGCGGGTGATCACCTCCTTGCGCCGCCCGGATTCGAGGTCGGCCTGGATGATGTCACGGATGAAGTCGCGCCCCGCTTCGGCTGCGACCGGTTCGACTGCCGTCATGCTCGCTTGTCCCGTGGTCCGGTACCGCCGTGCGAGACACCGCGCGCGGCACTCCGTGAAGGGTCTTGTGCCAAATTCGTGCAGGTGCGCCAAGCCCGATCGCCGCGCCGGGCGCGGCCGCCGATTGCTCTCCGCCCCGACTGTGCTAGGAGGTGCCGCCCGTTCCTGCCCTGCGCGGCCAACCAGCGTGCCATGACCGAAACCGTCGTCACCCGATTTGCTCCGTCCCCGACCGGCTTCCTGCATATCGGCGGGGCCCGCACGGCGCTGTTCAACTGGCTCTATGCCCGCGCCCGCGGCGGCAAGATGCTGCTGCGCGTCGAGGACACCGACCGCGAGCGCTCGACCGACGCGGCGATCGACGCGATCCTGGACGGTCTCGCCTGGCTCGGACTCACATGGGACGGCGACACCGTCTACCAGTTCTCGCGGGCCGCCCGGCACCGCGAGGCGGTCGAGCAGCTTCTCGCGACGGGCGGCGCCTACCGCTGCTATGCGTCCCAGGCCGAGCTCGACGCCATGCGCGAAAAGGCCAAGGCGGAGGGCCGCACCCGGCTCTACGACGGGATGTGGCGCGACCGCGACCGGGCGACGGCGCCGGCCGGCGTCAAGCCGGTGATCCGCCTGAAGGCGCCGCTGACCGGAGAGACCGCGATCGACGACCAGGTCCAGGGCCGGGTCGTGTGGCAGAACGAGAATCTCGACGATCTCGTGCTGCTGCGCTCCGACGGCACGCCCACCTACATGCTGGCCGTGGTGGTCGACGACCACGACATGGGCGTCACCCATGTGATCCGGGGCGACGACCACCTCACCAATGCGGCGCGCCAGAAGCAGATCTACGAGGCGCTCGGCTGGACCGCCCCGGTGTTCGCCCACATCCCGCTGATCCACGGGCCGGACGGCTCCAAGATGTCGAAGCGCCACGGCGCGCTCGGCGTCGACGCCTACCGGGCCATGGGCTACCTGCCGGCGGCGATGCGCAACTATCTGGTCCGTCTCGGCTGGAGCCACGGCGACCAGGAGATTTTTTCGACCGACGAGATGGTCTCGGCGTTCGATCTGCCCCAGATCGGCCGTTCGCCGGCGCGCTTCGACTTCGCCAAGCTGGAGAGTCTCAACGCCCACTATATCCGCCAGCTCGACGAGACGGCGCTGCTGGCCGAGATCGAGGGCGTGCTGCCGCATGTCGCGCAAGGCGCCGAGCTCGCCGGAAAGCTTACGCCGGCCTTACGGCAGAAGCTGCTGGCTGCCCTGCCCGGCCTGAAGGACAGGGCCAAAACCCTGGTCGACCTGATCGAGCAGGCGCGTTTCGTCTACGCCGATCGGCCGATCGCCCTCGACGAGAAGGCCAAGGCGCTGCTGACCGCCGAAGCCCGCAAGACGTTGGCCGGCCTCGTCGCGGCGCTGGCTCCGGTCGAGCCGTGGACCGCGGAGGCGACCGAGGCGGCGGTGCGCAGCTTCGCCGAGGAGCGCAGCATCAAGCTCGGCGCCGTGGCGCAGCCGCTGCGGGCGGCACTGACCGGGCGCACCACCTCGCCCGGCATTTTCGACGTGCTGGCGACCCTGGGCAAGGAGGAATGCCTGGGGCGCCTGCAGGATCAGGCGGGTCTCGCAGCCGTGACGTCGGACGCCCGCGCCTGACCTCGCGGGACGCGGCGCCGGCCCCCATATTGCTGGTTCGAACCGCCGTCCCGCGTCTGTTCTCGACCCGTCCGGCGTCACCTTGCCGCACTGCACGAGATGCGGTACGCAAGTCGCGGTCGAGCGCCAGAAGTACCCCGTCAACCGCCGGCCAGAGCGAGCCAATGGTTCGCGCGACCCCTGACATCCGAGGAGCCTATGGACGCTAAATCGGGCGCCAACACGAAGACCGGGACCCTCACGATCGGCAACGAGAACCATTCGTTCCCGGTCCACCAAGGGACCATCGGCCCTGATGTCCTGGACATCAGCAAGCTCTACGGCAAGGCCGGCATCTTCACCTACGATCCCGGCTTCACGTCGACCGCGAGCTGCGAGTCGAAGATCACCTATATCGACGGCGACGAAGGCATCCTGCTCTACCGCGGCTACCCGATCGAGCAGCTCGCCGAGCACGGCGACTTCCTCGAGACCTGCTATCTCCTGCTCTACGGCGAGCTGCCGACCGCGGCGGAGAAGAAGGACTTCGACCTGCGGGTGACGCGCCACACCATGGTGCACGAGCAGATGGCCCGGTTCTACCAGGGCTTCCGCCGCGACGCGCATCCGATGGCCGTCATGGTCGGCTGCGTCGGCGCGCTCTCGGCGTTCTATCACGACTCCATCGACATCTCCGATCCGCACCAGCGGATGGTCGCCTCGATCCGCATGATCGCCAAGATGCCGACCATCGCGGCGATGGCCTACAAGTACACGATCGGCCAGCCTTTCGTGTTCCCCAAGAACGAGCTCGACTACTCGGCCAACTTCCTGCGCATGTGCTTCTCGGTGCCGTGCGAGGAGTACAAGGTGAACCCGGTCCTGGCCCGCGCCATGGACCGCATCTTCATCCTGCACGCCGACCACGAGCAGAACGCCTCCACCTCGACGGTGCGGCTCGCCGGCTCGTCGGGCGCCAACCCGTTCGCCTGCATCGCGGCCGGCATCGCCTGCCTGTGGGGCCCGGCGCACGGCGGCGCCAACGAGGCGGCGCTCAAGATGCTGGCCGAGATCGGCAAGGCCGAGCGCATCCCCGAGTTCATCAAGCGCGCCAAGGACCCGAACGACTCCTTCCGCCTGATGGGCTTCGGCCACCGCGTCTACAAGAACTACGATCCGCGCGCCAAGATCATGCAGTCGACCTGCCACAAGGTCCTGGCCGAGACCGGCGTCAACGACGACCTGCTCGAGGTCGCCATGGAGCTCGAGCGCGTCGCCCTGCACGACGAGTACTTCGTCGAGAAGAAGCTCTATCCGAACATCGACTTCTATTCGGGCATCACGCTCAAGGCGATGGGCTTCCCGACCAGCATGTTCACGGTGCTGTTCGCGCTCGCCCGCACGGTCGGCTGGATCGCCCAGTGGAAGGAGATGATCGAGGACCCGAGCCAGAAGATCGGCCGTCCGCGCCAGCTCTACACCGGCAACACCCGGCGCGAGTACTGCGACATCGCCAAGCGGCACTGACCGCCTCGCACCGACGACCAGACCAGACGGGGCGCCTGCGGGCGCCCCGTTTTGCGTTCGGAGGTGACGGTCCACGACGCGGGGCTGGACCGAACGCGTCCTCGTGGTGAGGACGCGCACTCCGTCCTCATGGTGAGGAGCGGCCGCCGGCCGCTATCGGGCGCGGAAAAATTCGGCCAGGACGATGTCGGCGGCGCGGTCGCTGGGGCGCGCCGTGCCGATCTCCATGACGGCGTCCAGTCGCGCGAACGCGGCGACCTGACGGCGGCGCTCGGGCGTGTCGGCGAGCAGCGGAGCGAGCGCCGCCGCGAGCGCCTCGGGGGTCGCGCCGCGCTGGATGAACTCGGGCATCGCCTTCTCGCCCAGCACCAGATTGGCGAGCACGATGGTCGGCACCTTGATCATCAGATGCCCGATCAGCTCCTCGATCAGCGACACCTTGTAGGCGACGACGGCCGGCACGCCGGCGACGGCCAGCTCGAGCGTCACGGTGCCGGAGGCGGCGAGCGCGGCGCGGGCCTGGCGGAACGCCGCCCACTTCTCCTCCGCGGTCGAGACGATACGGGGCTGCACGGCCCACGCGGCGGTCGCGTTCTTCACGCGCGCCAGGAGGTGCGGGGGCGTCGGCAGCACGGCGTCGACCGGCCCGCCTCGCGCGACGAGGCGCGCCAGCGCGTCGCCGAACAGCGCCGCGAGACGGGCGAGCTCGCCGCCGCGGCTGCCCGGCAGCACCAGCAGCACGGGCGGGTCCGCGGCGCGGCGTTCGGCGTCCGCCGGGCCGGGGCGCAGCAGCGCCGTCTCGGCCGCGAGCGGATGGCCCACATAGCTGCAGTCGGGTCCGCCGAGCTTCTGATGCGCCTCGGGCTCGAACGGCAGCAGCGCCAGGACATGATCGACATAGGCCCGCATGGCGCGGGCGCGGCCCGGACGCCAGGCCCACACCGAGGGCGAGACGTAGTCGACGACCGGCAGATCCGGCAGCGCCTTTCGCACGCGCTTGGCGACACGATGGGTGAACTCGGGGCTGTCGATGATGACCAGCACGTCCGGCTGCGCCGCGACGATCGCGTCGGCCGCGGCGGCGATCTTGCGCAGCAGGCCCGGGAGCTGCGCCAGGATCGCCGTGATGCCGATGATGGCGAGCTCGTCGATCGGGAACAGGCTGGTCAGCCCCTGCCCGATCATGTCGGGCCCGCCGAGCCCGACGAAGCTCGCGTTCGGAACGCGGGCGCGCAGCGCGGCCAAGAGGCCGCCGCCGAGCCGGTCGCCCGACGCCTCGGTCGCCACCACGGCGATGACGGGGGCGGTGCGGCTCATGCGCTCTCCCGGGCCGTGACGCCGAGAGCGAACAGGCCGGCGGCGTCGGCGCGCCGCACGACCTCCTGGGGCTCGGCGACGATGACGGCTCCGGCCGCCACCGCCACCCCGGCGAGGCCGGCACGGGCGACGGCGTCGATCGTGTTCGGGCCGATGGTCGGCATGTCGAAGCGCTCGTCCTGGCCCACCTTGGGGGCCTTCACCAGCACGCCGACGCCGCGCGGCAGCTTGATGCGGCCGACCTCGCGCAGCTCGGCGATCCGGGCCAGCATGCGGTCGGTGCCCTCGGCAGCCTCGACGGCGAGGACATGCCGGTTCCCCACCACGGCCGCCTGACCGACGTCGAACGGGCTCATGGCGGCGAGCAGGCGGAGCCCCAGCGCGATGTCGGCCTCGTCGCGGGCGACCGGCCGGCGGGCGCCGAACGCCCCCTCCCCGGCCAGGATGTCGGGCGCCACCTGATGGGCGCCGAGCAGCCGGCAGCCGTCGTCCTCGAGCATGCGGCCGAGACTGGTGAGCAGATGGTCGTCGCCGCCGCGGAACGCCCGCACGATGCGCGGCACGACCCGCACCGTGCCCCAGTCGGGCCGGAGCTGCCGGAGCGCGGGTCGCAGCAGGACGCCGATGACCACGAGGTCGCGGCAGCCCTCCTTGCGCATCAGCCGGAGGAACGTCCCGTAAGCGGCGAGCCGCAGCCAGTGATGGCGGAACGGCGCGACGACGGCGGGATCGGCCCAGCCCTTGACCGCGAACATCACGACCGGCCGGCCGGTCGCCTGGACCTTGGCGGCGATGTCACCGGGCAGCCGGCCGCCGCCGCAGATGATCGCCAGCGGCCCCTCGGCCGCAGCACCGCCCGCGACTGGCGCGGGCGCGCTCACGACGCGCCACGAAGGGCGGCGCGCCTCACTCCCATGGTGAGGGCGCGGGTACCGCCGCGGATGAAGGCGACGATCTGCCCGATCAGCGGATCGTCGGCATATTCGGCCGCGACCACGTCGAGGCGCTCGCGGAACGTCCCATCGCCGAAGAACAGCGCCTCGAAGCCGCGATGGACGCGGTGGATGTCGGCCTTGGTGAGGCCGCGCCGCTTCATGCCGACGACGTTGAGGCCGATCAGCTCGGCCGACTGGCCGTGCACCAGGCCGAACGGGATCACGTCGGCGCGCACGCCGGACAGGCCGACGATCATGGCGCCGTCGCCGATGCGCACGAACTGCCGCACGGCGGCCTGGCCGCCGAACACGACGTTGCTGCCGACCTGGACGTGGCCGCCCAGCACGGCGTTGTTGGCGAACGTCACCTTGTCGCCGACGATGCAGTCGTGGCCGACATGCGAGCCGACCATGAAGAAGCAGCCGCTGCCGACCCGGGTGAGGCCCTGGTCGTCCTCGGTGCCGGTGTTCATCGTCACGCCTTCGCGGATGTCGTTGTCGGACCCGACCACCAGCCGGGTCGGGCCGCCGCGATAATGCGTCGACTGCGGCGGCGTGCCGAGCGAGGCGAACGGATGGATGACGTTGCGCTCGCCGAGCGTGGTGTGGCCGGTGATCGCGACGTGAGAGATCAGCCGCGTGCCGGCGCCGATCTCGACATGCGGGCCGACCGTGCAGAACGGGCCGATCTCGACGTCGTCGGTGAGACGGGCACCGTCGGCGACGCGCGCGCTCGGATCGATCTTCGCCATCGCGCTCACGACCCCGCCATCACGGCGCTGACCTCGGCCTCGGCGACGATCTGGCCGTCGACCTTGGCTTCGCCGCGGAACCACCACATGTTGCGGCGGCGGGACATCTTGGTCATGTGGTACTCGATCGTGTCGCCGGGGATCACGGGCTTGCGGAACTTGGCCTTGTCGATGGTGGTGAAATAGACCGTGTAGGGCGGCCGGCCGACCTCGCCGGACAGCACGCAGAGCACGCCCGCGGTCTGCGCCATGCCCTCGATCATCAGCACGCCCGGGAACACCGGCGTCTCGGGAAAATGCCCGAGAAACTGCGGCTCGTTGGCCGTGACGTTCTTGATCCCCACGCCGTACTCGGCCCCGCGAATGTTGATCACGCGATCGACCAGCAGGAACGGATAGCGGTGCGGGAGGGCTTTCATGATGGCCGAGATATCGGCCGCCTCCAGTCTCGTGACAGCCTCGGTCATCGCGGCGTCCTCAATGCCTATCGTCATCTGATGCGTGTGGTTTATCACTTCCGCCCCGGCCCTGGGCGAGGCGGTTGATGGCGCGCAGCTCGCGCATCCACGCCTTGGCGGGCTTGGCCGGCGTGCCGCCCCAGCGCTCGCCGCGCGGAATGTCGCTGTTGACGCCACTGACGGCGGCGACCTGGGCGCCCTCGCCGATCACGACGTGGTTGTTGACCCCGGCCCGGGCGCCGAGCACCACGTAGTCCTCCAGCACGGCGCTGCCCGAGATGCCGGTCTGGGCGACGATGACGCAATGCCGGCCGATCAGCACGTTGTGGCCGATCTGCACGAGGTTGTCGATCTTGGTGCCCTCGCCGATCACGGTGTCGCGGGTGCCGCCGCGATCGATCGTCGTGCCGGCGCCGATCTCGACGTCGTTCTGGATGATGACGCGGCGGAGCTGCGGCACCTTCTGGTGGCCGCCCGGTCCCATCACAAAGCCGAAGCCGTCCTGGCCGATGCGGCAGCCGGGGTGGACGATCACGCGGTCGCCGAGCAGCGCGTGGGTGAGGGTCGAGCCCGCCCCGATGGCGCAGTCGCGGCCGATCCGCACGCCCGCCCCGATCACCGTGGTCGGCCCGATCACGGTGCCGGAGCCGATCTCGGCGCCCGGCCCGACGACGGCGCCCGGCTCGACCACGGCGCCGCTCTCCAGCCGCGCGGAGGGATGCACCGAGGCGCCCGGCGACAGGCCGGGTGCGCCGTAGAGCGAGGTCGGCCGCAGCGACGCCGGGAACAGCGCCCGGGCGACCGCGACGAAGGCCCGGTACGGGTCGCGGGCGACCAGCACGGCCAGCCCGGCCGGCACGGCCGCGGCGAAGCGTGGCGCGATCAGGCAGGCCCCGGCCCGGGTACGCGCCAGCTGGTCGGCGTAGCGCGGGTTCTCCAGGAAGGCGAGGTCCGAGGCCCCCGCCTGGTCCAGGGTCGCGACATCGCGGATCACCCGGTCGCGCGGCGCATCGGCGGCCGGCTCGGCCCCCGTCAGCGTGGCGATCTCGGCAAGGGTGAGCGCGGTCGCGGGCTCGAAGAAGAAGGGTTCGCTCATGAGGGCGACGCTGTGCCGGGCCGGCGAGGCCGGGCCCCAGGCTCGAACGAATGGGAGGAACGGCGCTCGGCCGGTGAGTGACGCATGCCCAGAGGGTTGCCAGTTTCAACCCGGGCTGACAACGCCACAATCGGGCCCGGCCCCCACTTTTTACGGGCAGCCGAAATGCCGGCAGGCCAGGGCGGAATTGGGTCGGGGCAGAATTGCGCCGGGCCGAAACGCGAAGCCCGGAGGCATGGCCCCCGGGCGAAGCG
>NZ_NPEX01000127.1:11728-16588 GCF_003258865.1 Rhodoplanes roseus
GGTGCCGGCCCCAGGCCGGCACCGTCAGGTCGTGCGAGGCGTCAGAACTTGGTGCCGCCGCCGAACCGGAAGATCTGCTTCTTGTCGTAATCCGCGTAGGTGATCGGATAGGCGAGGTCGAAGCGCAGCGGGCCGAACGGCGAGGCCCAGATCAGGCCGACGCCCACCGAAGACCGGACCAGGTTCTCGTCGCCGTAGCACGGCACGTTCGCCATCGGGTTCGTGGTATTGATCGCCTGGTTCGGGCAGGTCATCACCAGACCGCGTTCCGCCCACGAGGTCGGCCCCTTGTAGTCGGAGAGCTGGCCGGCGTCCGCGAAGAACGCGATCTTCATGCCGAAGTCCTTCGGCGCGAAGAAGAGCGGGGTCTGCACCTCGAGGTTCACGGCCCAGTACATCGAACCACCGAGGGCGTCCTGGTTGGTGCCCGGGGTGATGTCGCGCGGACCCCAGCCGGCGGTCTGGAAGCCGCGGACGAGGTTCGGACCGCCCTGGAAGTGGTCGAGCATGCGCAGATCGCTGCCGCCCCATCCGGTGGCGTAGCCGCCCTGGATGCGGATCGAGCCGACGACGTCCGGCAGGATTTCGTTGTACAGCCGGGTGTCGAGGGTCGTCTTGGAGTAGTTCACGTCGCCGCCGACGCCGGCGAAGTCCTCGTTCAGCGTGACGATCAGGCCGTTGGTCGGGTTCTTGTTGTTGTCGAGCGTGTTGAAGCTGAAGGTCGAGCCGACCGACGAGACGAACACCGGGCCGTTGGCGAGCTCGCGCCGCACCGCCAGCGAAGCCTCGCCGTCCTGGTAGCAGTTGAAGGTGAACGGCTGGCCGGTCGCCGGGTCGGTGATCCCCTGGAACTGCGGCGTCGGATAGTAACCAGCCGCGCTGTTCGGGTTGATGTTGTTACAGTTGTTGTAGGCCTGATCGAGCTTGATCTCCTGCCGGTACGCCGTGTAGCGCGGCTGGATCGAGAAGTTGTCGGTGATCGGGATGCCCAGCTTGAGGCTGCCGCCGACCGTGCTCGACGTATACGAGTAGTAGGACGAGGAGGTCGTCTCCTTGCCGAACACGTCGACGCCCAGCGCCAGACGCTGGCCCATCAGGTAGGGCTCGACGAAGGACAGCTCGAAGCCGCGGGTGCGGGTGCCGTAGGTCAACGAGGCGCGGGCGACGTGGCCGCGACCGAGCAGGTTGCGCTCGCCGACGCTGACCTCGCCGACGAAGCCGTCCGCCGTCGAGTAGCCGCCGGAGACCGAGAACTCGCCGGTCGCCTGCTCTTCGACGTCGACATTGATGACCACCCGGTCGGGCGCCGAGCCCGGCTCGTTGGTGATGCGGACGTTCTTGAAGTAGTTGAGGTTCTTGATGCGCCGCTCGGCCCGGTCGACGAGCGCCCGGTTGTAGGCGTCGCCCTCGACGATGTCGAACTCGCGCCGGATGACGTAGTCGCGGGTGCGGGTGTTGCCGCGGATGTTGATCCGCTCGATATAGGCCCGCTGCCCCTCCTCCATCACGTAGACGACGTTGACGAGGCGGGCATTGAAGTCGCGATCACCGCGCGGCCGGATCGAGGCGAACGGGTAGCCGAGCTTGGACACCTCGATGGTGAGGTCCTCGACCGACTTCTCGACCGCGTCGGCGTTGTAGATTCCGCCCGGCTTGGTCTTGAGCCGCGCCCGCAGACGCTCGACGTCGATGTTGCGGACCGTCGACTGGATGTCGACGTTGCCGAACTTGTAGCGGTCACCCTCGTCGATCGTGAAGGTGATGATGAAGCCCTTGCGGCTCGGATCGTATTCCGAGATCGCCGACACCACGCGCACGTCGGCGTAGCCGCTGCGCAGATAGAAGCGGCGGATCAGGTCGCGATCGACCTCGACCCGGTCCGGATCGAAGATGTCGTTGCTCTTCAGCCAGCTCAGGAGATTGGTTTCGCCGGTCTTGACGACGTCCTTGAGGCGCCAGTCGGAGAACGCCTTGTTGCCGACGAAGACGATCTTGGCGACGCCGGTCTTGCCGCCCTCGTCGACCTCGAAGACGAGGTCGACGCGGCCGTTCGGCAGCTCGATGACCTTCGGCTCGACCCGCACGTCGTAGCGGCCGGAGCGCTGATAGATCTCGACGATGCGCTGGGTGTCGGACTGGACGAGAGCGCGCGAGAAGGTGCCGCGCGGCTTCGACTGGATCTCGGTGGAGATCTGCTCGTCCTTGAGCTTGCGGTTGCCTTCGAAGGCGACCCGGTTCAGCACCTGGTTCTCGACGACGCTGACGACGATCCGGCCGCCCGAGGGCGTGATCCGCACGTCCTGGAACAGGCCGGTCGCGTAGAGCGCCTTGAGGGCCTCGTCGATCTTGGCGGCGTCGAGCCGCTCTCCGGGTCCGACCCGGAAATAGGACCTGATGGTATCGGCCTCGACGCGCCGGTTACCCTCGACGACGATCTGCGACGCCGACTGTGCGAGGACAGGCGTGACCGAAACCGTCACGGCCGCTCCCGCCATGAACGTCTGCGCAATCGCGAAAGCGATCGCCGCCAACGTCCGATTCGTCTTCAACCCCAGTGCCATACGCTATGGGCCCCCAAAAGAATCCCCACCACCGCCCGTCGCGATCGATTCCGCCTTCGCTTGTATCGGCTTTGACCACCCCTGCAAACAGAGAGTCTCCCCAGGCTCCCTATTTGCCGGCTGCCAGTGGCCGCCACGTCACACATTATGGCGGAGATGTGCGCACATTATGACGCCGCCAAGTGCAGGATATCGTTAAAGGTTGCGAAAATCATAAGCATGATGACGAGAGCGAAGCCGATACGGAAGCCGACCTCCTGGGCGCGCTCCGACAGGGGCCGTCCGCGGGCCGCTTCGATGGCGTAGAACAGCAGGTGCCCGCCATCGAGCAGCGGCACCGGAAACAGGTTCAGGAGGCCGATCGACACCGACAGCACGGCGGCGAGGTGCAGCAGCGCGACGAAGCCCGCGGTCGCCACCTGGCCGGACACCTGGGCGATCCGGATCGGGCCGCCGAGCTGGTCCGCGCTTTCCTTCCCGACCACGATCCCGCCGATATAGCTCAGCGTCCGCTCGACGATGAACCAGGTCTCCTCGGCGCCCATCCGGACGGCGGCGATCGGGCCGACCGACTCGGTCTTGAGGTCGCCGGGCGACATCGAGCGGGTGATTCCGAGCACGCCCAGCCGGTGGACGTTGCCGAAATTGTCCTTCATCTCCTTGAGCGTGGGCACGACCTGCAGGGTCACCGGGGTGCCGCCGCGGTCGACCTCGACCTTCAGGGTCTGGCCGGCCGCCCCGCTGACGATCCGCTGCATCTCGGCGAAGCTCTCGATCCGCCGCCCGTCGATCGAGCGCACCACGTCGCCGGTGACGAAACCGGCCGACTCGGCCGCGCTGCCGGCCTGGATCGAATCGACCCGGGCGGTCGTGGTCTGCTTGCCATGCAACATGAAGATGCCGGCAAAGATCACGATGGCGAGGACGAAATTCGCCAACGGGCCGGCGGCGACGACGGCCGCCCGCGCGCCCACCGACTGGCCCGGGAAGCTGACCTTGCGCTCGCTCTCCGTGAGGCCTGCGATGGCGTTCTGGTCGGGCACGCTGGCGGCGTTCTCGTCACCGAAGAACTTGACGTAGCCGCCGAGCGGGATCGCGGCGAGCTTCCAGCGGGTGCCGCTGCGGTCGTTGAAGCCGACGATCTCGGGCCCGAAGCCGACCGAGAAGGTCAGCACCTTGATGCCGTTGGCCTTGGCGATCAGGTAGTGGCCGAGCTCGTGGAAGAACACCACGATGGTGAGCACGAAAAGAAACGGAACGAGGTAGCCGAGAAACCCCAGTCCGAGATCGTTCAGCGACGCAAGCAAATTCGATCCCATGACGACCTCGCGCAGGGTTTCGGGGGCGGCGACCGGTGTCGGTCACCATTTGTTAAGCTTGGTAGAATGCCTTTGCGGCGATTTCCGGCAAGAGGTCCCGGGCCAGCATTCGAGCCGTATGGTCAACGGCGAGCGCCTCCTCGGCATCCTCCGGCTCGCGCAGCACGCCCCGGGCGGCGCTCGCCTCGAGGGTCGCCTCGACCAGGGCGGCGATGTGGGCGAAGCCGATCTTCCGGTCGATGAAGCTCGCCACCGCGATCTCGTTCGCCGCGTTCAGCACGGTCGGAGCGCCCTGCCCGGTCCGCAGCGCCGCCTTGGCGAGGCGGAGCGCCGGGAAGCGGACCTCGTCCGGCTCCTCGAAGGTCAGGTTGGCGAGCTTGTCGAAGCTCAGCCGAGTGGCGCCCTCCATCCGGGCCGGCCAGGCCAGGCAATGGGCGATCGGCACCCGCATGTCGGGCGGGCCGATCTGGGCCACCATCGAGCCGTCGATGAACTCCACCCCGCCGTGGACGATGGACTGCGGGTGGACCAGCACGGCGATCTCGTCGGGGCCGACGTCGAACAGGTGGTGCGCCTCGATGATCTCGAGGCCCTTGTTCATCATCGAGGCCGAGTCGATGGTGATCTTCGGCCCCATCGACCAGTTGGGATGCTTGAGGGCCTCCTCCAGGGTCGCCTTGCGGATCGCCTCGACCGGCCAGGTGCGAAACGGGCCGCCCGAGGCCGTCAGGATGATGCGCTTCACGTCCCCCCGGGCGCCGCAGCTCATCGACTGGAACACGGCATTGTGCTCGGAATCGACCGGCAGCACGGTGGCGCCCGCCTCGGCGGCGCGGCGCATGAACAGCGTGCCGGCGCAGACCAGGCACTCCTTGTTGGCGAGGGCCACGATGGCGCCGCGCTCGGCGGCCGCCAGGGTCGGCTTCAGGCTGGCGGCGCCCGTGATGGCGGCCATCACCCAGTCGGCCGGGCGGCGCGCC
>NZ_NPEX01000128.1 GCF_003258865.1 Rhodoplanes roseus
GGGCCGCATGCCGACCCCCTGCACCACCCCGCGCAGCCTTATTCTCTCGCGCGAGACCGGCGCGCCTTGCGACGATGGCGCGGAACTGGCCGTGCGAGACCTTCTGGCCCTCGCTCATCGCCTGTCCGGTGTTGACGTTGCCGCGCAGCAGCGAGCACTGCAGGCCGTAGCGGTCGCGCGCCTGCCAGGCGAAGCGCCGCACCTGCACCATCTCGCCGACCAGCGGGTGGTTCATGCGGGCCCGGTTCGACACCGCGCTGGAGGCGTTGTTGAGCTGCTCGAAGACGCCGCGCGCGTCCTGCCAGGCCATCGTCCGCTTGAGGTCGCGCTCCTGCCGCGGCCGCTTGGCCTCGTCGAGCAGCAGCGGGTATCGCGACGTCGCGGTGTTCCATTCACGGGTGATCGCCGCGCTCAGGGCGTCGCGATCCGGCACGTCGATGGTGGCGATGGCCGCGATGGTCGCCTCGTACTGGGCGTTCGCCATCCGCTGCAGCGCCTCGAGCTTCGGCGTGGGATTGTCCTCGGCGATCAGGGCCGTCGTGGCGTCGCCGCGCTGGCTGCGGATCGCCCGGATCGCCTCGAAGATCGTCTTGTCGGCGGCGGCGAGCGTCTGCGCGTCGCCACTGTCGCGATACTGGGTGACGGCGCTGACCATCCGCTGGCCGGTGCTGACCAGCACGCCGGCCGCCAACAGCGCCAGCACCCATGTGAGAAGTGTTCCGACCGATCGAGCCGCCATGACCTTGCCCTCAGTGCATTGCGGAGCCGATCATGGCCGAACTTTTGTAATATAAGGCTAATACTCCGGCTGCCGCGTCGACGCGGGCCGCCACCGACCCGCCGTCGCAGGCATGCGCCCCAAGGGTCAGTCGATCTTGCGCATCGGGCCGAAGTTCATGTCCGGCTTGGGCAGGGACTTGAGGTCCTGGTCGAGCTGCAGGCAGGTCAGGAGCTCGACATAGCTGGGCTGCTCGCGGCCCGCCTCGCTGGTGCAGGCCTGGCGCTGCGCCGGCGGATACTTGCTCCAGCTCGCGACGAGCTGCTGACGCGCGTCGGCCTCGGACTTCAGGCAGCTCTCGTAGGCCGGCTGGCCGTCGGACCCGCCGCGGCAGCCCTGCCGCACGTCGAAGGTCGGCACCTGATCGGCCGCGACCGCGGCGGTGGCCGCGAGAGCCGGAACGGCGAAAGCAAAGCATCCAACAGCGAGCACGAGCGACGGGCGCATGGGGAACTCCTCTGACCGCATCCTGTCTAGCGGACCCGCATTAACCGCTCCCTTACGGCCGACCGTCCGGCCGAGGCAACGGCACCATAGTGTGCCGCCGCGACACGCTTTCCGCCAGCCGACATTGCGGGGAGAGACGATCGGCGCCCGGCGTGAGGTGCCGGCGCCGCCTCCGGTGCCCTCTTTTTCCGCAAAATTGGCCGATGCTGCATAAATTTGCACGTCGCAGGGGGCGGTCACGCGGGGTATATCGTATACGATCTTAACGCGACCGGAGCACCCCGTGGCCGCACCATCCGCACCGCCCGCCCTCGCCGCCATCGAGGCCCCGCGCCCGGGCTGCATCGGCGACCGTGTGCTGCGCAACGAGGATGCCCGCTTCCTCGCCGGCCACGGCGAGTACCTGGCCGACCTCGACATCCCGGGCACCCGCGAGATCGCCTTCCTGCGCTCGCCGGTCGCCCATGCCCGGATCCGCAGCATCGACATGCCGCCGGGCGCCGAAGGCCGCGTCTTCCTGCTGAAGGATCTGGGCGACATCCATCCGGTCCGCGCCGTGCTGACGACCCCGGGCTTTCGCGGGTCCGACTATCCGGCGCTGGCCGCCGACACGGTGCGGTTCGTCGGCGAGCCGATCGCCATCTGCCTGGGCGCCACCCGGGCCGCGGCCGAGGACCTGGCGCAGGAGATCGTCGTCGACTTCGACGAGCTGCCGCCCGTGGTCGAGATCGAGCAGGCCCTCGATCCGGCGAGCCCGAGCCTGCACGGCTGGCCCGACAACATCTGCTTCGTCTCGACGCCCGGCGGTGGTGAGGTGGACGCCGCCGCGAAAGCGGCCGCCGTGACCGTGACGCGAGAATTCCGGATGGCGCGCCAGTGCGTCGTCTCGCTCGAGGGCCGCGGCGTGCTGGCGTACTGGGACAGGCGCCTGCAGGAGCTGGTGGTCTACTCCTCCACGCAGCAGCCGCACGTGATCAGGACCGTGCTGGCCAAGCTGATCGGCGTGCCGGAGCATCAGCTGCGCGTCGTCGCGCCCGACGTCGGCGGCGGCTTCGGCGTGAAGAACAACCTGCAGCAGGAGGAGGTGGCGATCGCCGCGCTGGCGCGCCGCCTGAAATTCCCGATCCGCTGGGTGGAAGACCGCCGCGAGCACCTGATCGCCTCGCCGCAGGCGCGCGAGCACCGCGTCCGCCTCACCGCGCATGCCGACGCGCGGGGCAAGATCCTCGGCCTCGAGGCCGAGGCCGTGGTCAATGCCGGCGCCTACTCGATCTGGCCGTGGTCCGCCGCCATGGAGGCCAACATGGTGGCCGGCATCCTGACCGGCCCCTACGCCATCGACGCCTACAAGGGCCGCGGCGTCACCGTGGTGAGCAACAAGGCGCCGCTCGGCCCCTATCGCGGCGTCGGCCGGCCGAGCGCCTGCTTCACGCTGGAGCGTCTCGTCGACGAGATCGCCGCCAAGGTGGGGCGCGAGCCGCACGAGCTGCGCATCGACAACATGGTGCGGCCGGAGCAGATGCCGTACCGCACCGTCACCGGCAAGCTGTTCGACAGCGGCGACTATGCCGAGAGCGTGCGCCAGGTCGCGGCCATGATCGACGTGCCGGCGGTGCGGGCCCGCCAGGCGCGCCAGAACGGCACGGGGCCGCGCCGAATCGGCCTCGGCTTCGCGAGCTACACCGAGCAGACCGCGCACGGCACCGACGAGTGGATCGCCCGCGGCCTCACCGAGGTGTTCGGCTACGAGACCGCGACGGTGCGGTTCACGCCGGACGGCAAGCTGATCATCGAGGCGGCGATCCAGAATCACGGCCAGGGCCTGGAGACGACGCTGGCCCAGGTCGCCGCGCAGGAGCTCGGCGTCGATCCGGCCGACGTGGTCGTGCGCCACGGCGACACCGCCGTCTCGCCCTATGGCATGGGCACGTTCGCGTCGCGCAGCATGGTCATGGCGGGCGGCGCGGTCGGCCGCGCCAGCCGCCAGCTCGGCGAGAAGGTGAAGCGCATCGCCGCGCATCTGCTGCAGGTGAAGCCCGCCGACGTGACGCTCGCGAACAACTGCGCCGTCGCCGGCGCCCGCAGCGTGCCGCTCAAGTCCGTCACCGACGCCGCCTTCCTGCATCCGGAGAATCTGCCCGCCGGCGAGGACCCGTGCCTCGACGAGACGACGACGTTCCAGCCGCTCTCCGGCACCGGCGCCTTCGCCTATGCGACCCATGCCGTGGTGGTGGAGGTCGACACCGGCACCGGGCTGGTCGAGATCCTCGACTACGCCGTGGCGCACGACTGCGGCACCATGGTCAATCCGATGATCGTCGAGGGCCAGGTGCAGGGCGGCGTCGCGCAAGGGATCGGCAACGCGCTGCTGGAGGAGAGCCCCTACGACTCCGGCGGCCAGCCCTTGGCGTCGACCTTCGCCGACTATCTGGTGCCGGGCGCGCCGGAAGTGCCGACCGTGCGGATCGCGCATCTGGAGACGCCGTCGCCGTTCACGGCCTACGGCATCAAGGGCATGGGCGAGGGCGGCGCCATCGCGGCGCCGGCCGCCATCCTCAACGCCGTCAACGACGCGCTGCGCCCGCTCGGCGTCGAGCTGAACGAGACGCCGATCACGCCCAAGCGGATTCTCACGGCGCTGCACGACGCGCGCACGGAGCGTGCCCGATGAAGCCGATGCCGTTCGACTACGCGCGCGCCAAGGACGTGCCCGACGCGCTGGCGGCGCTCGCCGACGCCGACGCCGGCGCCCGCGTGATGGCCGGCGGCCAGTCGCTGGTGCCGATGCTGAACCTGCGGCTCGCGACGTTCCCGCGCGTCGTCGACATCTCCAAGATCGCCGAGCTGCGCGAGCGCAGCGAGAGCGCCGACGCGGTGACGCTCGGCGCCTGCGTGACCCATGGCGAGATCGAGGACGGCGAGGCGCCCGAGCCCGCCGCCGGGCTGATGCGCCACGTCGCCGCCGGCATCGCCTACCGGGCGGTGCGCAACCGCGGCACCATCGGGGGCAGCGCCTCGCTGGCCGACGCCTCGGCCGACTGGGTGACGACGCTGTTGGCGCTCGGCGCCCGCTTCATCGGTCGCGGGCCCGACGGGGAGCGCGAGATCGCGGCGCCCGACATGTTCCTCGGCCCCTACTTCACCGCCATGACGGACCAGGAGCTGCTGGTCCGCATCGTCGTGCCGAAGACGTCGCGCGACGCGACCTGGGGCTACTACAAGGTGACGCGCCGCAGCGGCGAGTACGGCCTCTCGATCGGTGCCGTGATCCTCGATCCGGCCCGCGAGCACGCCAGCGTGGTGCTGGGCGCCGCGAGTCGCACGCCGCTCGCCTGCACGGCGGCGGCCGCCGCGCTGCGCGGCGCTCCGCGCTGGACCGAGGCGCTGGAGACGGCATTGCGCACCGCCATCGCCGAGGATCTCGCCCGCGCCGAGCGGCCGTTCGAGCCGCACGAGGCCATCATGGTCGAGACCACGATCCTGCGCGCCGCCGCGCAGGCCCTGGGGGTGTCATGAAAGTCTCCTTCACGCTCAACGGCGACCCGATCACGGCCGACGTGGAGCCGCGCACCTCGCTGGCCGACCTGGTGCGCGGCGAGCATCGCTGCACCAGCGTGCATCTGGGCTGCGAGCACGGCGTCTGCGGCGCCTGCACGGTGCTGATCGACGGCAAGATCGCCCGCTCCTGCATCACGCTGGCGGTGTCGCTCGACGGCGCCATGGTGACCACGCTCGAAGGCCTCGCCGACGACGCCCTGATGGCGCGCCTGCGCGAGGCGTTCCGCACCCATCACGGCCTGCAGTGCGGCTACTGCACGCCCGGCATGCTGATCACGGCGCACGATCTGATCCGCCGCAAGGGCGCGCTGGCCGAGGCCGAGCTGCGCCAGGGGCTGGCCGGCAACATCTGCCGCTGCACCGGTTACGCCGGCATCGTCGCCGCCGTCGCGGCCGCGATGGACGAGCACGAGACCACGAAGAGCGCCGCGTCGATCGCGGCCGAATGAGATTCGCGCCGCGTGGGCGGCGCGAGGAGCGACGGCCGCCGAGGGGCGGGCGTCACCGAACGACCCGGGCGCCGGAGCCGGACCGGCCTGCGGGGCGTGAACAGCCGAGGAGACCACGATGGCTTCGACCACCTCTCGCCCCCTGTCCCGACGCCGGCTCCTGCAGGGCGGCGCCGCCCTCGCGGCCGGCCTGCCGGCCGCCGCCATGCTGGGCACCGGCGCCCGCGCCCAGACGCTCAAGTCCGTCAAGCTGACGCTGCCCTGGATCGCCAACGGCTCCAACTACTGGCCGATGGTCGGCAAGAAGCTCGGCTACTTCTCGTCGCGCGGCATCGACGTCGACGTCGCCCGCGGCTTCGGCTCGGTCGCCGCCGCCCAGGCGGTCGCCAACAAGCAGTTCGACTTCGGCATCGTGTTCGCCGGCGGCACGATTCTCGCCGCGGCGCGCGGCCTGCCGCTGGTGACGCTCGCCACCCTCTATTACGACGCCATGATGGGCACGGCGCTGCTCGCCTCGTCGCCGATCACCTCACCGAAGGATCTCGAAGGCAAGAAGCTCGGCATCGTGCCGACCTCGGCCGAGGCGCCGTTCTGGCCCGCCTATGCGGCCGCGGCCGGCATCGACGCGTCGAAGGTGCAGCTCGTCCAGGTCGACAGCAAGGTGATCGAGCGCGTGCTGATCGACAAGCAGGTCGACGCCATCACGGCGATCGGCTCGTCCAGCATCCCGGTGTTGGTGGCGCAGGGCCAGACGCCGCGCTTCACCCTGTGGAGCAAGGTCGGGGTCGAGCTCTACGCCGCCCAGATCGTCACCCGCCAGGAGGTGCTGGACCAGGATCCGAAGCTCTGCCAGGCGATGGTCGACGCGATCCTGGAGTCCTACGCCTTCACGCTGCGCGAGCCCAAGAAGGCGATCGACGAGTTCGTCGCCCTCGTTCCCGAGGTCGGCCTGACCAAGGGCGGCCGCGAGAACGCCGAGGTCTCGCAGGGCCTGGCGCAACTGATGACTCTGCGTCCCGAGGCGCTCGACCACACGCTGGGCTGGACCGACATCGACAAGCTCGGGCCGATGTTCGACATGGTCATGAAGTACGGCGCGCCGAAGGACGCCGTGCGCCCCGACCCGAAAAAGTTCGCGACCAACCAGTTCGTCGGCAAGGTGACGCTCACAAAGGCCGAGTGGGACGCCGTGAAAACCAGCACGGCCGGCTACGCCAAGCTGCTGGGGTGAGGCGAGGCACCTAAACGCGTCACATCGCACTCACACCGCCCTCACCCTGAGGAGGCCGCGCAGCGGCCGTCTCGAAGGGCGAGGGCGGCCCCATGGTTCGAGACGCGCTCCTTTCGGAGAGCTCCTCACCATGAGGCCGAGCGAATCAGCGGAGCTTCGAAGGCACATGACGGCGACATCGGATGGCGCTCGGAAAAAGCCCCTCCTCCCCACCGGCGTGCTGGCCGGCTATCTGCGCCAGATCCTGCTGCCGGTCGCCGCTGCACTGGTCGTGCTGGTCGCCTGGGAGGTGTCGGTGCGGGTGCTGAACGTGTCGCCCGTCCTGCTGCCGCCGCCCTCGATGATCCTGGAGCGGCTTCAGGAGCTGTTCTTCCCGCTGCTGCTCAAGCACGCCATCCCGACCATGTGGGAGAGCGTGATCGCCTTCCTGATCTCCTCGGCGCTCGGCATCGCGCTCGCCGGCTTCCTGAGCTCCTCGACGCTGCTGCGCGAGGCGTTCTATCCCAACGTGGTGCTGTTCCAGCTCATCCCCAAGATCGCGCTGGCGCCGCTGTTCATCGTCTGGCTCGGCATCGGCTCGCAGTCGCGCCTCGCCTTCTCGGTGTTCATCAGCTTCTTCCCGGTGGTGATCGCGACGCTGGCCGGCCTCGACAATGTCGATCGCGACCTCCTGCGGCTGTGTCGTGCGCTGCGCGCCAGCGAATGGCAGACGTTTCGCGAGGTGCGGCTGCCGCACGCCATCCCCTACGTGTTCAGCGGGATGAAGATCGCCACCACGTTCGCCATCATCGGCGTCATCGTCGGCGAGTTCATCACGTCGCAGGCCGGCCTCGGCTACCTGATCCTGTTCGCCTCGGCCCAGGCCGAGACCGCCCTGATCCTCGCCGCCATCCTGGTGCTGTGCGCGTTCGGCCTCGTCTTCTACGGCCTCGTCGCCATCGCCGAGACGGTGACGCGCACCCGCTTCGGCGCCTGAGCGACCCCGCATGGAGACCCCCACGATGGCCCCGCCCTTCGCCTCCTCGGTCCTCCGCGACGGCGGCCGCACCGTCGTTCTGCCGACCACGCCCGAGCCGCTGGAGGTCGACCTCGCCGAGACGGCCCTGGTCGTCGTCGACATGCAGCATGCCTACCTGTCCAAGGGCGGCTATCTGGATCTCGTCGGCTTCGACGTGTCGGGCTCCGCCCCGGTGATCGAAGCCGTTGCCAGGACCATCAGCGCTGCGCGAAAGGCCGGGATCCAGATCGTCTATCTGCAGAACGGCTTCGACCCCGACCTCAAGGAGGCCGGCCCGGCCTCCTCGCCCGTCTATCACAAGTCGAATCCGCTGAAGTTCATGCGGGCGAACCCGTCGCATCGCGGCAAGCTGATCACCAAGGGCGCTTGGGATTTCGGCATCGTCGAGGCGCTGGCGCCGCAGGCCGCCGACATCGTGGTGACCAAGGCGCGCTACAGCGGCTTCGCCGGGACCAATCTGGAGATGATTCTCCGCGCCCGCGCGATCCGCAATCTCGTCGTCGTCGGCGTCAACACCAATGTCTGCGTCGAATCGACCATCCGGGACGCCTATCACCGCGAGTTCTTCGCCGTGATGGTGAAGGACGCGACCCTGCAGGCCGGCGATCCGAGCATTTTTGATGCGACGGTGTTCAACGTGGAAAAATTCCTGGGCTGGGTGACGACCACGGACGCGGTCTGCGACGCGCTCGCCGGCGCGCCCGCCACGCCCGGCCGCTGAGGAGGCGAACATGGACGCCGCGATCTCGACCGCCGTCTCCGGCGCCGCCCCGGTCACCGACGCCCCGCCCTATATGAGCGTGCAGCGGGTCCAGAAGATCTACGAGACGGCCGGCGGCGCCGTAGAGGCCGTGAGCCTCGCCGACTTCACCGTGACGTCCGGCGAGTTCGTCGCCGTGCTGGGGCCGAGCGGCTGCGGCAAGAGCACCCTGATGATGATGATCGGCGGCCTGGAGCCGACCAGCGCCGGCCGCATCCGGGTCGACGGCGCGGAGATCACCGGACCGCGGGCAGACTTCGGCTACATCTTCCAGGACGCGACGCTGCTGCCGTGGAAGAGCGTGCTCGACAACGTGCTGTTCCCGATCAAGCTGGAGCACGGCCGCACCCGGGACCACCTCGAACGCGCCCGCGAGCTTCTGGAGCTGGTCGGCCTGTGGGACTTTCGCGACAAGCGGCCGCGCCAGCTCTCCGGCGGCATGCGCCAGCGCGTCGCCATCTGCCGCGGCCTGATCAACGATCCGAAGCTGCTGCTGATGGACGAGCCGTTCTCGGCCCTCGACGCCATCTCGCGCGACGACATGAACGCGGCGCTGGCCGATCTGTGGGATCGCTACCACAAGACCGCGATCTTCATCACCCACTCGATCCGCGAGGCCGTGTATCTGGCCGACCGCGTGCTGGTGATGAGCCGGCGCCCCTCGGTGATCTCGCACGACGTCCGCATCCCGTTCCAGCGGCCGCGCCGCATGGCGATGCAGGAGACGGCCGAATTCAACGAGATCTGCGGCTTCTTGCGCCGGAAGATCGAGGAGGGGTATCAACGGGCATGACCCCGCAGATGCCCGCTCCCGCGCCGTCCCTCGCCACGCTCGCGCACGAATGCGGCGGCCGCTCTCCCTCCACGGTCGAGCTGATCACCCGCATTCTGCGCGAGGCGATCGTGCGCGGCACACTGGCCGAGGGCGCGCCGATCCGCCAGGATCACGTCGCCGCCGAGCTCGGCATCAGCAAGATCCCGCTGCGCGAGGCGCTCTCCAAGCTGGAAGGCCAGGGCCTCGTGACCATGCTGCCGCGCCGCGGCGCGATCGTCACCACGGTGTCGCCCGAGAAGATCGAGGACATCTACCAGACCCGCCTCGCCCTGGAGCCGCAGGTGCTGGCCGGCGCCATCCCGCACCAGACCCGCGCCGACCTCGACGAGGCGGAGCGGCTGGTCGGCGAGATGGACCAGCGCGGCACCGAGCAGCTCGGCCGGCTCAACTGGCAGTTCCACCGCGCCCTCTACGCGCCGTCCGGCCGCGAGGTGGCGCTGCAGATCCTGGAGACGCTGCACATCCATGTCGACCGCTGCGTGCGCCTGCACATGGCGCTGATCGACCGGTCGCGCGTCTCCAACATGGAGCACCGCCGCATCCTCGACGCCTGCCGCAACGGCGACGTCGCGATGGCCCAAAGGCTCCTGCACGATCATCTCGACGGCATCCGCCGCGTGATGGCCGAGTATTTTTCTCGTCCGCAGGCGGCACCCGCCGCCGCGAACCCCGCCGCCTGACGCCCTCCTTCCGACACCCCCGGGACCCTCCCTTGACCGCCGTCATCCTGGTTCCAGAGCTCCTGCTGCCCGGCCCCTCCGCCGACACGCTGCGGAGCGGCGCCGCCATCGCGGTGGTGGAAAGCCGCGTCGCCGCCATCGACACGGCCGACGCGCTCACCGCGCGCTTTCCCGATGCCCAAAAAATCGCGCTGCCCGATTGCCTGGTGATGCCGGGCCTCGTCAACGCGCATCAGCACGGCCGGGGGCTAAGCCAGATCCAGCTCGGCTATCACGACGATTTCCTGGAGACCTGGATCGCCGGCCGACGCGGCCGCGGGATTCTCGATTCCTTCGCCATCACCCGGCTGGCCGCCGCCCGCATGGTGATGCACGGCGTCACCGCCACGGTGCACGCCAACTACTCCTACGGCACCGGCGACTACGAGGGCGAGCTGCGGGCGCAGCTCGCAGCCTACGACGCCGTCGGGCTGCGCGTCTCGATGGCGGTCGGCGCCATGGACCGCGGCGCCACCGTCTATCCGCCGCACGAGGCCTGCTTCATGGCGGGCCTGCCCGACGACCTTCGCGACTGGATCGCGAAGCCCGGCGCCAAGGCCTATGCGGGCGACGCCGAAGGCACCATCGCGCTGATGGATCGCCTGCTCGCCGACTACGGCACGCATGCGCGGGTGCGGCTGTGCTATGGCCCGGCCGGGCCGCAATGGGTGTCGGATGCGCTGTGGGCGGCGCTCGCCCGCGACGCGACCGACAAGGGGCTCGGCTTGCAGTTCCACGCGCTCGAATCGCCGGCCCAACGCGATGCCGCCCGCGAGCTCTATCCCGAGGGCGTTTTTGCGCGATTGGAACAGCTCGGCGCCATGGGGCCGCGCACCGTGGTGGCGCACGGCGTGTGGCCGAGCGACGCCGACATGGAGATCATGGCCCGCACCGGCGCCACCGTGGTGCGCAATCCCGGCTGCAACGTCCGCATGCGCAACGGCATCGCGCCGGTGTCGCGCTATCTGGCGGCCGGCGTGCGGCTCGCGGTCGGTACCGACAACTGCGCCATGCAGGACGCCGAGGATCTCCTGGCCGAGCTGCGCCTCGCCGGGCTGCTCGCGCGCGAGCCCGACTGGAACGGCCCGCCGCCGCCCACCACCGACCAGCTCCTCGCGATGGCGACCACCAACGGCGCCGTCGCCTCCGGCTTTTCGCCCGATACCGGCACGCTCGCGCCGGGCGCCGCCGCCGATCTGATCGCGCTGTCGCTGACGCGCACACGCACACCGTGGATCGAGCCCGACATGCCGCTGATGGAGGCCGTGATCGCCCGCGCCCATGGCACCGACGTCCGCCTCACCATGATCGACGGCCGCATCGTCTATCGCGACGGCGCTCTGGTCGGCCAAGACCTCGCCGAGATCGAGGCCGCCGCGGTCGCCTCCGCCCAGGGCGCACGCCGGCCGAAGGATCCCGCCGCCCGCGACTACGCGGCGCGGCTGCGCGGACATCTCTGCAGCCACTACCAGGGCGTCGCCGCCCGCCGAGACTAGACACGCCCGCAAGGAGCCCGCCCCATGACCGCCTCGAATCCGCGCGCCCCGTTCCGCCTCACCAGCGACGCGCCGAAGCTGAAGCCGTTCGACGGCAAGACGCTGATCGTCCACTTTCTGGTGAACGTCGAGTACTGGCCCTACGACCAGCCGACGCCGCGCCACATCGTGATCCCGCCGCACGGACGTTATCACGTCCCGGATCTGCCGAACTTCTGCTGGTCGGAATACGGCAACCGCGCCGGCATGCCGCGCCTCTTGAAAGTGTTCAGCGACCGGAACATCCCGGTGAGCGCGCCGATCAACGCCAACGTGGTCGACGTGTATCCGAGCCTCGCCGCGGCGATGCGCGACGCCGGCTGGGAGTTCGTCGGGCACGGCATGCGGCAGCTCGCGCAAGGCGGCGAGGCCGACGAGGCGACCCAGATCCGCGCCGCGCTCGACAAGCTGGAGAGCTTCACGGGCAAGCCGACGCGCGGCTGGATGAGCCCGGGCTGGTCCGAGACCTTCGAGACGCTCGACCATCTGCGCGCCGCCGGCGTCGAATACGTCACCCAATGGGTGATCGACGACATCCCCACGAAACTCACCACCAAGCACGGCGACATGGTCTCGCTGCCTTACGGGCTCGACATCAACGACAGCGTCATCTTCGCCATCGAGAAGCACGCCTCGGACGAGATGAAGCTGCGCATCCGCGAGGCGATCAAGACGTTCGAGCGCGAGACCCGCGAGACCGGCCAGCCACGCGTGCTGCCGATCCCGCTGCACCCCCACCTCTCCGGCGTGTCGCATCGCATCAACCACCTGATCGAGGTGATCGACGAGCTGAAGGCGCGGCCCGACACCGTGTTCGTCAACGGCAGCCAGCTCTTGGACTGGTACCTGGCGCAGCAGGCGTGATCGCGAAGCGCGCTAGCCTCTCTCCGCCCTCACCCTGAGGAGCGGCCGCAGGCCGCGTCTCGAAGGGCGAGGGCGGCCCCCGAGGTCGAGCCCCATCCTGCGGTGGCCTCATGGTTCGAGACGCGATCCTGCGGATCGCTCCTCACCATGAGGAGACAGTCAGTGCGAGCCTCCGATGTCCGGTTCAAGCGATCCTTCTTCGTCCCTCACCTCCGCCCTCACCCTCGCGGCACGTCTGTTCGACGAGATCGGCCAAAAGACCTTCGACGGCGTCGGGGTCACGCGGGCCGCCTACGGGTCGGGCGAGCAGCTCGCCCACGACATCTTGGCACGCGAGGCGCGCGGGGTGGGTCTGACGACTCACGTCGATGCGGCGCTCAACCTGCACATGACGCTGGCGGGCGCCGACCGTGAGAAGCCCGCGCTGGTCATCGGCTCGCATCTCGATTCGGTGCCGCAGGGCGGTAATTTCGACGGGCTCGCCGGCGTGCTGGCCGGGCTCGCCTGCGTCGCGGCGCTGCGGGGCGACGGCGTCGTGCCGGCGCGCGACGTCACCGTGATGGCGATCCGCAGCGAGGAGAACGCCTGGTTCGCGGCCCAGCATGTCGGCAGCCGCGCCGCGCTCGGCCTGCTGGGGGACGCGCTCGATACGGCGCGGCGCATCGACACCAAGCGCAGCCTCGCCGATCACATGGCGGAGGCCGGCGCCGATCTCGTCCCACTGCGCGCCGGCACGCCGCTGATCGATCCCGCCAGGATCGCCGCCTATCTGGAACTGCACATCGAGCAGGGCCCGGTGCTCGACGGGGCAGAGATCCCGGTCGGCATCGTGACCGGCATTCGGGGAAACGTGCGCTGGCGCGAGATCGTCTGCCGCGGCGAGCCGGGCCACTCGGGCGTGGTCCCGCGAACCATGCGGCGCGACGCCGTGATGGCGGTGGCCGAGCTGATCGGCCGCATGGAGGCGCTGTGGGAGGAGATCGAGCGCGACGGCGGCGACCTCGTCCTCACCTTCGGGCAGGTCTCGACCGATCCGGCCGCCCACGGCGTCACCAACATTCCGGGCCTCGTCACCGCCTGCTTCGACGCCCGCAGCCATTCCGACGCGGTGCTGGACCGCGTCGCCGCGGCGCTCACCGCGACGACGGACGAGATCGCGGCGCGGCGCGGCGTCGCCTTCGACTTCAGCCCGATGACCCGCGACCGGCCGATCGCCATGGACACGGGCCTGCAGGCGCGGCTCGTCGCCGCCGCGACGGCGCTCGGCATCCCGCACATGCGCATCGCCAGCGGCGCCGGCCACGACGCCGGCGACTTCGCGGCGGCCGGCATCCCCTCCGCCATGGTGTTCGTGCGCAACCAGAACGGCAGCCACAACCCGCACGAGGCGATGCGCGTCGAGGACTTTTCGCAGGGCGTCCGCTTGCTGGAGTCCGTGGTTCGTGGCTTTGATGCGGACCCCTGAGCCGGACGCAGAGGCCCCGCCATGACCGTGACCGCCCCCGACCGTTCCATCATTCTGTTCGGCGCCCCGGGATCGCGGGCGAAGATCGACACGCCGGCGCTGGTGCTCGATCTCGACGCCTTCGAGCACAATGTCGCGCTGATGGCGGAGACCTGCCGCCGCGCCGGCATCGGCCTGCGCCCGCATGCCAAGACCCACAAATGCAGCACCATCGCCAAGCGCCAGATCGCGGCGGGCGCGCTCGGCATCGGCTGCGCCACCATCGACGAGGCCGAGGTGATGGTCGCGGCCGGACTTCCCGGCGTGCTGATCACCTCGCCGCTGGTCACGGCCGGCAAGATCGCCCGGCTGGCGCGGCTGGTGGAGGCCGGCGGCGACGTGATGGTGGTGGCCGACCATCCGGCGAACGTCGCAGCGCTCGACCAGGCGATCGGTGCCACCGGCAGGACGCTGCGCGTGCTGGTCGACCTCGATCTCGGCCATCACCGCACCGGCGTCGGCACGGTCGCGGACGGGGTGCGGCTGGCCCGCGAGATCGCCTCCTGGAAGGCGCTGCGCTTCGCCGGCGTGCAGGCCTATGCCGGCCATCTGCAGCACATCGCCGACCACGCGGAGCGGCTCGCCCGGACGCGTGCGGCCGACGCGCTGGTGGCCGATCTGGTCGCCGAGCTGAAGGCCGAGGATCTGGCGCCCGCCATCGTCACCGGGGCCGGCACCGGCACGCACCGCATCAATGCCGCCGGCAGCCCGTTCACCGAGCTGCAGGCCGGCTCCTACATCGTCATGGACGCCGAGTACGGCGGCATCGAATACGCGCCGGGCGAGTCCTGGCCGTTCCGCCCGGCCCTCTCGGTCGCCGTCGCGGTGACCAGCGCCAACGTGCCCGGCAGCGTGACGACGGACGGCGGCACCAAGGCCTTCGCGCTCAACGGCCCACGCCCGCGCGTCGCGAGCGGCCCGCTCGCCGGCGCGGCCTACGAGTTCAGCGGCGACGAGCACGGCCGCGTGTCGCTGCCGGAGGGGACCGCGACGCCGGCGCTCGGCACGGTCCTGGAGTGCACGGTGCCGCATTGCGACCCGACGATCGCGCATTTCGACGCCATTCACTGCGTGCGCGGCGACCGGCTGGTCGACGTGTGGCCCGTGGACGCCCGCGGCCGCCGCGCCCCGCTGCCGCCCGGCTGAGCCGCGGTTGCGTCACCGGCATCGATCTACCGTTTACCGACAAAGCAGTTCGAACTTTACGGACCCGCCGGCCTGGTGTGAAACACCGCCGCTGGCCGGGGGGCCGGAGGACGCGACGGCGATGTTTTTCAGCTCGAACACGCAAACGGCGACGAACCGCAAGGCCACTTGGGCGCGCGGGGTCGTCCCGTGCGACAAGTGCCGGGCCCAGAACGCCGTCTACCGGGTCGAGGCGGTGGCGGACGAGTTCTCGGTCCGCTGCAGCCAGTGCGGCCATCGCGGCTTCTACCGGAAGAGCGAGATCGGCATCCAGCAGCTCCCGGAGCGCCGCCTGAAGAAGCGCTGAACGCCTCGGCGCTCGACATCGCCGCCCGAATACTGAAAGCTTCGTCCCGCACCCGGCGCGATCGTACCGCCCTGGCATGCCGCTTGCTCGATATCCGTCTCTGTCCCCCGTCAGAGTCGAGACATGCCAGATCACATCACGCCTTCCGCCGGCCCGGGCGCTCACGCGCCCAGCTCCTCCGAATGCTCGTCCCGGCTTGCCGGGAGGTCACGCCGTGCCGTGCTCGGCCTGGCCGCATCGGCCCTCGCCGCCCCGGCGCTGCCGCGCCCGGCCCGCGCCGAGGCCTATCCGAGCCGGCCCATCACGATGCTGGTGCCGTTCCCGGCCGGCGGACCGACCGACTCGATCGCCCGCCTGGTCGGCGAGCGGATGCGCCAGGAGCTCGGCCAGGCCATCGTGGTCGACAATGTCAGCGGCGGTGCCGGCAGCATCGCGCTCGGCCGCCTCGCCCGCTCGCCGGCCGACGGCTACACGATCGATGTCGGGAACTGGGGCGCCCATGTCGCCAACGGCGCGCTGTCGACCAACCTGCCTTACGACGTCCGGACCAGCTTCGAGCCGGTCGCGCTGCTCGCCGTCACGTCGCAGCTCGTCCTCGCCAGCCCGAGCGTCCCGGCGACCGATCTCAGGGGCATGGTCGCCTGGGTGAAGGGGCGCAACGGCAAGGTGTCGATCGGCACGGCCGGGATCGGCAGCCCGTCGCATGTCGCAGCGCTGCTGTTCCTCAGGATGATCGAGGCCGACGCGGTGCTGGTGCCGTACCGGGGGGCGACGCCCTTCGTGCAGGATCTGATGTCCGGGCAGATCGATCTCCTGTTCACCCCGCCGACCGGGACGCTGCCGCTGGTCCGCGACGGCCAGCTCAAATGCTTTGCGGTCGCCGCCCCGGCCCGCCTGCCCGGCGCGCCCGAGATCCCGAGTGCCGACGAGGCCGGCCTGCCGGGCTTTCACGCCGGCACCTGGAACGCGATCTTCGCCCCGAAGGGCACGCCGCGACCGATCATCGCGACGCTGAACGCCGCCGCCGTCGTCGCCCTAGCGGATCCCGCCGTGCGGGCGCGCCTCTCCGATATCGGGCAGGACGTGCCGCCGCGCGAGCAGCAGACGCCGGAGGCCCTCGGCGCCCTCGTCGAGGCAGACATCGAGCGGTGGTGGCCGATCATCCGGGCTGCCGGAACCAAGGCGGGATGACCCCATGACGGACCACACCGATCCTGCCGGCCAGCGGCGCGCCGCCGGCACCTCGCGGCGCCGCCTGCTCGGCCTCGCCGCGGCGGCCGCCACGGTCGC
>NZ_NPEX01000129.1 GCF_003258865.1 Rhodoplanes roseus
CGACATCATCGCCCGCACGGTCGGGCAGAAGATGTCGGAGCTGCTCGGCCAGCCGGTGCTGATCGACAATCGCGGCGACGCCGGCGGCGCGCAGACCCGCGAGCACGCGCTCGGGCGTGAGCGGCAGCTCGCGGAAACGGACTCCGGTCGCGTCGTACACCGCGTTGGCGATGGCGGCCGCGCTCGGCACCGAGGCGGATTCGCCGACGCCGAGCGGATCGTCGTCTGGCCGCGGCACCATCATCACGTCGATGGGCGGCAGCTCCGGAAAGGTGAGCAGCGGATAGGCGCCCCACTCGCGGCTCGCCACCGCGACGTCCGTGAACGTCACCTGCTCCTTCAGCACCCGGCTGGTGGACTGGATGACGTTGCCCTGGATCTGATGGCGCACCCCGTCCGGATTGATCATCAGGCCGGAGTCCTGGCCGACCGTGATCTTGGTCAAGGCCACCTCGCCGGTCCTGGTGTCGACCGCGACGTCGGCGACCCAGGCGGCCCAGGCGGCGCCGTAGCCGGGGAACTTCGAGTGGACGTAGAGCGCATAGGCGAAGCCGCGCCCGCGCCGGATGCCGTCCGGATCCTCGCGCAGGCGGGCGCCGACATGAGGCTCCCACTCCGCCCGCTCGGCGAGCTTCTGGACCAGCTCGCGAGCCCGTTCGTCCTTCAGATAACGCAGCCGGTACTCGATCGGATCGACGCCCGCCTCCGCCGCCAGCTCGTCGATGTAGCACTCGTGCGCGAACGTGTTGGGCAGCGCCGAGACGCCGCGCAGCCAGGCGGCGCGCACGATCGGCGCCATGTCGTGGCAGACAATGCGCTTGTTGGCGAAGTCGTAAGGGCCGATGGCGGTGCGGTCGCCCATCTGCAGCACGGTCGCGGCGGCCGCGACCTTTCCGGTGAGCAGCAGCGCCAGCGTGGTCGATGCGTTCGACGGATAGCGGGTCTGGAAATCGTAGGCGGCGACGGTGCCGTCGGCGTTCAGGCCGCCGTCGACCGTCATCAGCTGGGCGGCGCCCTTCGGCTCCCAGGCGTGCTCCTGATCGCGGGTGAGCTGCACCCGGACCGGCCTGCCGACCGCACGCGCCAGCAGCGCCGCGTCCGCCGTCACGTCGTCGGCGCAGTTGCGGCCGTAGCAGCCGGCCGCCTCCAGCCGCACGATCTCGACCGCCGCCTCGGGCAGCTCCATCAGCTTGGCGAGATCGGCGCGCAGCCACACCGGGTTCTGACTGCCCGACCAGGCGCGCAGCCGGCCCTCGGAGACCTCGGCGACCGCGCAGGACGGGCCGATCGAGGCGTGCATCTGATAGGGCCACAGATACTCGCGCGGCATGCGCTTCGCCGCGCCAGCGAGCGCGCCGTCGACGTCGCCCTGATCGAGCAGCACGCGCGGCGTCGAGGGGTTCCTGGTCAGCGCGCCGGCGAGGTCGTCGAGATCGGGCAGCTTCGGGGTCGGCTTCCACTCGACCCGCAGCGCCCGCATCGCGGCTTCGGCGTTCTCCTCGCGCTCGGCGACGATGCCGACGAAGTCGCCGATCACGACGACCGCGACGATGCCGGGGATTTGGGCGATCGAGCTTTCGTCGACCGCGATCAGGCTGGTGCCGACGAAGTCGCCGACGTCGACGCCGGCATAAGGCGGCCGCACCACGCGGCCATGCAGCATGCCCGGCACGCGCACGTCGTGGACATAGACGAGCTGGCCGGTCGCCTTGGCCGGCAGATCGACGCGGGGCTGCGAGCGGCCGACGATGCGGTGCTCGGAGACGGGCTTCACCGGCACGTCCTCGGCGAGCGCCAGCACGATGCGCTCGTCGCCGATCAGCTCGCCATAGGTGACGAAGCGGTTGTCGCCGCCGGCTCCCACGTCGTCGGTGCCCTCGCCGAGGGTCGCGGCCGTGGCGCGTCGCCGCACCACCCCGTCCTCGACCACCAGATCCGGGGCCGGCACGCCGAGCTTCTCGGCGGCGCGGGCCAGCAGCACGTGGCGCGCCTGCGCCGCCGCCCGGCGCAACGCGGGCGCCGTGATCTGGATGGTCTCGCTGGCGATGGTGGGGCCCTGGTCGGGCGTCAGCGCGGTGTCGCCGAGCACCATCGTCACGCGCGCGAATCCGACGTCGAGCTCCTCGGCGACGATCTGGGCCAGCGCCGTGCGGATGCCGGTGCCGAGATCGACATGGCCGTTGAACGCCGTGACGGTGCCGTCCGCATCGACCAGCACGAAGGGCTCAAGGGTTTCCGGATCGGCGGCCGCGACATCGACGATGCCGGCCGGCGGTTTCACCACGGCGAGGCTGCCGCGGCGCGTCAGATAGTCGGTTCGGGTGAGGCCCTGCGGCTGAAGCGTCACCGGCGGCTCCTGTCGACGGCGAGCCGCACCGCGGCGAGAATCTCCACATGGGTGCCGCAGCGGCACAGATTGTAGCGCAGCGCCTCGCGGATTTCCGCCTCGCTGGGGTCCGGATTGGCGTCGAGCAGCGCCGCCGTCGTCATGATCATGCCGTTGAGGCAGTAGCCGCACTGCGCGCCGGCCATCTCGACGAAGGCCGCCTGCACGGGATGCAGCGCCTCCGGGCCGCCGAGACCTTCCAGCGTGGTGACGCTGTGGCCCGCCACGTCGGCGAGATGCAGCACGCAGGCGCGCGCCGCGACGCCGTCGACCAGCACGGTGCAGCTGCCGCACTCGCCGATGCCGCAGCCGAACTTCGGGCCGTTGAGGCCGAGATCGTTGCGCAGCACCGCGAGCAGCGGCGTCGTGCCGGGCAGCCGCAACGCGTGCGTCTGTCCATTGACCGTCAGTCGGATGAGCGGATCGCGACCAGGCATGGCGTGCCGACGGGACTCTTCGGGCGGGCTCTTCATTCGTATACTAATGAAAAACGGCGAGCCACCCAAGAGTTTGTTGGTGCTGCAATGCCGTCCTCCACGGATCGTGAGACCGCGCCGAATCTGCCGAGAACAGGAGCAGCAAATCGGTGTTTGCAGTGCGATGAGGCAGCTCTCGCCCACCGATGAGGCAGGGCAGGTCGGTTCCCACGCGACGAGAGAGGTCCAGGACGCATGCGCCTCCTTTTCCTCGGCCTCGGCGTTATCATCGACCGAGGGAGACCGCGATGCACACACGACGAAGCCTGCTGACGGGAGCGATGGCGACGGCCGGCGCGGCCGCCTTGCCGTGGCGCTCGGCGAGGGGGCAGCCGGCGCCCGTTCCGATCACCAAGACCATCCCGTCGAGCGGCGAGGCCGTGCCGGCGGTCGGGCTCGGCACCTGGATCACCTTCAACGTCGGCACCGATGCCGCACTGCGGGACGAGTGCGCCGCCGTGGTGGCCGCCTTCTTCGCCGCGGGCGGCCGGCTGATCGACTCCTCGCCCATGTACGGCTCGTCGCAGCCGACCGTGGGTTACGCCCTCGAACGGCTCGGCGCACCCGAGACGCTGTTCTCGGCCGAGAAGGTGTGGACCTCGAACCCGCGCAACGGGCCGCCGCAGATCGCCCAGTCGCTCTCCTACTGGGGCGTGCCGCGCTTCGACCTCGTGCAGGTGCACAACCTGCTCTCGTGGGAGGCGCATCTCGACACGCTCGCCGCCATGAAGGCCGCGAAGAGCATCCGCTATGTCGGCATCACCACCTCGGAAGGGCGCCGGCAACGCGACATCGAGGCCGTCATGGCGAGTCGGCCGATCGACTTCGTCCAGGTCACCTACAACCCGGCCGACCGCGAGGTGGAGAGCCGAATCCTGCCGCTGGCGCGCGAGCGCGGTATCGCCGTGATCGTCAACCGGCCGTTCCGCGAGGGCGAGCTGACCCAAAAGCTCGCACGCCGCCCCTTGCCCGACTGGGCCGCCGAGATCGGCGCCACCACCTGGGCGCAGCTGGTTCTGAAGTTCATCGTCTCGCACCCGGCCGTCACCTGCGCGATTCCCGCGACCACGCGGGTCGACCACGTGCGCGAGAATCTCGCGGCGGCGAGCGGTGCGATGCCGGACGAGGCGTTCCGCCGACGCATCGCCGACGCGGTCGGGCGGGCGTGATGCCCGAGTGGTGGACCTACGGGCTCTCCGATTTCCTGATGTTCTCGCCGCGCGTCTATCACCGGCTGCTCGCCGCGACGAACGCGGCGCTGTGGCCCGCACAGATCGGCACGATCCTGCTCGGGCTCGCCGCGGCCGTGCTGACCGCCGTTCCGCGCCGCGGCCGCGAACGCGTTCTCTGGCCGGTCCTCGGCCTGCTGTGGATGGTGGTCGCCTGGGCTTTTCTGTGGGAGCGTTATGCCGTCATCAACTGGGGCGCGCTCTACGCCGTACCGGCGTTCGTGCTGCAGGGCGTGCTGCTGATCGGGGCCGGGCTCTTCGGCGCGGTGCGACTCCCGACGTCGCGCGACCGGACCACGACGACAGGAGCCGTGCTGCTCGTCGCCATCGTGCTCGGATGGCCGCTGCTGGCGCCGCTGTCCGGCCGCCCGATCGAGACGGCCGAGGTGTTCGGCCTCTTCCCCGACCCGACGGCGCTGGCGACCATCGTCTTGCTGGCCTGCGGTCGCGGCGGCTTGCGTTGGATCCTGATGATCATTCCGGTAGCCTGGGCCCTGATCGCCGCGGCGACGCTGTTCACGCTCGGGTCGTGGATCTGGACGGTCGTGATCGTGGCCGGCGGAGCCGCCGTCGCGCTCGCCCTCACCCGACCGACGACGCCCTCGCCTAGGCGATCGTGAATCCGCAGAACTGCGTCGCCAGCCGCGCCGCCGCCTCGAGATCCGACGCTGCGCCGGCATGGATCACGAACAGCGCATCGCCCTTCGACACCATGTCGCCGAGCCGTGCCCGCAGATCGATGCCGGCGCTCTTGTCGAGCGGCGCGCCGGCCACCCGCGCGATGCCGGCGACCGCGAAGCCGTCGATGTCGGTGACGGTGCCGCTGCGCTCCGCCACGACGGCCCGGGTGAGCCGGCCCGGCCGCACCGGCTCGGACCGCGCACCTTGCGCAACGATGATCCTGTCCAGCGCCTCGCGGGCGGCGCCGGAGCCGAGCAGATCCTCGGCGCGGCGACGCGCCGTCTCGCGATCCCCGATGGCCGGATCCCAGGCGAGGATGCGGCTGGCGAAATGCAGGACCTTGTCGCGCAGATCGGCCGGCGCCTCGGGATCGTTCTCCAGCACCCACAGCACGTCGCGCGCTTCCAGCGCCGGGCCGATGCCGCGGCCGATCGGCGCCGTGCCGTCGGTCGGCACCGCCTCGACGAACAGTCCGAGCCCGGCGCCGACGCTCTCGAACAATTGCGCCAGCGCGGTCGCCTCGGCCGCGCTCTTGATGCGGGCGCGCGGGCCGAACGGCAGGTCCACCACCACATGGGTGGCGCCGGCCGCGAGCTTCTTGGACAGGATCGAGGCGACCGACCAGCGCGTCGATTCGAGTCCGAGCGGGCGCGTGATGGCGTTCATCACGTCGTCCAGGGTCGAGTGGTTCAGCCGGCCGTTCCAGGCGACGCAGCCGCGGGCCTGCGCCACCACGCGCCGCACGTCGTCGGCATCGAGATCGACGCGCGCCAGCGTCTCCATCGCATCCGCCGTGCCGGCCGCCGACGTGATGGCGCGCGACGAGGTCTTCGGAATCGCCAGGCCGTGCGCCGCGACGATCGGCACCAGCACCATGGTGACGCGCGAGCCCGGAATGCCGCCCATCGAATGCTTGTCGGCGACGATCGGCTCGTCCCACGTGATGCGCGACGCGAAGCTCGCCCGCACCTTGGCGAGCGCCAGCACCTCGGCGTCGTCGAGCCCGCGGTCGGCGGCCACCAGAAAGCCCGAGACCTCGGCATCCGGATAGCGGCCCTCGACGATGTCGCCGACGACGCGCGCGTAATCGGCCTCGTCCAACGTGCCGCCGCGGATCTTGGTGCGCAGCGCCGCGCGGCTCGCCGGCGTCGGCGTGCGGGTCAGCACCACGGGCGTGCCCTCGGGCAGGCCGAGCCTGTCGAACACCTCGTGGGTGAGCCCGACCGAATCCACCGCGAGCGTGCCGGGATCGGCGAGCGCCACCTCGGCCCGGATGCTGCGTCCACGCCCCGCGATGTCGATGCGGCCCGGCCCGAGATAATCCGCGGCGCCGAGCACCGACGAGTCGCGCGGCAGCACCGCGAGCGCGCGCGATCCGGCGGAGAGCGGCATCCTGGCGAGCCGCAACCGGGCGGTCTGGGCCTCCAGCGCGGCGATGAAACGCTCGATGCCGACCGGCGGCGTCGCGTCGTTGGCGACCCGCACCACCGTCACGCCGGCGGGCACCGGCGGCGTGGTGCGCTCGAGCCGCGTCCTGATCACGTCGGCGCTCTCGCGCCCCCGCCCCGCGAGCCGCGCCGCCAGGATGTCGAGCGGCGCCGTGACCTCGACCACGACGAGATCGGGAACGCGGGCGAGCAGATCGGCGATCACGGCGCGCGAGCCGTTGGCGACGACGTGGACGCCGCGAGCGAGCTCGTCCACCACGCGCGCCGGCACGCCGTAGCTCAATCCGTGCGCCGTCCAGTCGATCAGGAAGGCGCCGTCCTGCTGCAGCCGGGCGAAGGTCGCCGCGTCGACGGCCTCGTGCGCCTCGCCGCCGGCATCCGCCGGCCGGGTGATCACGCGCCGCGCGAACACGAAGCGCCCGCTCCCGCCCAGCACCGCACGCGCCCCGTCGAGCAGCGTGTCCTTGCCGGATCCGCTCGGGCCCACGACGAAGAACAGGACGCCCGGGGTCATCGACAGCGCTCCCGGATGCGACGTCTCGTTGTTCCGACGAGCGCGGAGAGGTGACGAGGCGCCGTGCCCGGATGGGGAGCGTCAACGAGCATCGATCTTCGTCTCACGCCTCGTCGAGGCCGATGTCGACGGCCGGGGCCGCCTGGGTGATCTTGCTGGTCGAGATGTAGTCGACGCCGGTCTCGGCGATCGCCTTGATGGTGTCGAGCCGGATGCCGCCGGAGGCTTCGAGCGGCACCTTGCCGGCGACCAGCGACACCGCCTTGCTCATCTCCTCGCACGACATGTTGTCCAGCATGATGACGTCGGCGCCGGCGGTGAGCGCCTCGGAGACCTGCTCGAGCCGGTCGCACTCCACCTCGATCTTGGTCAGGGTCGGCAACTTCGTCTTGGCCCGGGCGACCGCCGGCGCGATGCCGCCGCACACGGCGATGTGGTTGTCCTTGATCATCACGCCGTTGTCGAGGCCGAGCCGATGGTTCAGCCCGCCGCCGCAGGTGACGGCGTGCTTCTCGATCATGCGCAGGCCCGGCGTCGTCTTGCGGGTGTCGATCAGCCGCGCCTTGGTGTGCGAGATCATCGCGACGTAGCGGGCCGTCTCGGTGGCGATCGCCGACATGTGCTGGACGATGTTCAGCGCAGTGCGCTCGCCGGTGAGGATGCCGCGCGCCGGGCCCTTCACGGTGAGCAGGATCGCGCCCTTCTCCACCACGTCGCCGTCCTTCACCTTCACGTCGACGACGAGGCGCGGCTCGTAGCGGCGGAACACGGCGGCGGCGATGTCGATGCCGGCCACCGTCATCGGCTGGCGGGCGTTCATGGCGAAATGCCCTTCCTCGCCCGGCTCGATCATGGTCTGGGCGGTGAGGTCGCAATAGCCGATGTCCTCGAGCAGCCAGAGATCGATCAGGCGCTCCACGGCGAAGCTGTCGTACATGGTCGAACCTTTCGGGTGAGTCCGTGTCGGGTGTGTGAAGGGTCCGGCCGGATCGCGCCGACGCTCGGCGCGACGTCGTGCGGACGAAGGAGGATCGGGGTCAGTGCCGCCATGCCCGGTCGAGCATCAGCAGCACCGCATTGAGGAGCAGCGCGACGATCGCGAGTAGCAGCGCGACCGCCAGCACGGTCGGCATGTCGCCGCGCTCCATCGCGTGCATCACCATGTAGCCGAGGCCGTTGCGCGAGGCGAACATCTCGCCGATCAGCACGCCGAGCAGGCACAGCGACACGCCGAGCCGCGCCCCGGTGATCACCTCGGGCAGGATCGCCGGCAGCACCACGGTGAGCGAGGTCTGCCACGGCGTCAGCCCCATCACGGCGGCGCTGCGGCGATACACCGGCTTCATCTGCAGGATGGCGTTCATGGTGAACAGCGTCAACGGAATGAGGCCGTGCATGATGCCGAAGGCGATGCGGGCCGAGATGCCGAGGCCGAAGATCAGCAGCACGACGGGATAGAGCGTCACCTTGGGCAGCGAATAGAGATTGACCAGGATCGGCTCGGCGACCGTGCCGGCGACGCGGTTCATGCCGAGCAGCACGCCGAGCGCGATGCCGCCCGCCGTGGACAGCACCACGGCGACCGCGAAGGCCTGTGAGGTCTGGCTCGCGTGCTTCCAGAAGTCCGGATCGCCGAACAGCGCGACGAGCTGCACCAGGGTCGTGCCCGGCGACGGCAGGCTGCTGTTGGCGACGACGAGATGCAGCGCCTCCCAGGCGAGGAGGAGGACGACGAAGACGACGGCGGTGCCGAGCGCGTTACGCATGGCTCAGCGCCTCAGCCGCGCCTGCAGACGCCGGTCGACGGTGTCCAGCGCGGTGTTGACCACGGTGACGACCAGCACGATGAGCAGCATCAGGCCGTACATCTCGCGATTGTTGAAGTTGTTGTAGGCGTAGGCGATGGCGTAGCCCATGCCGGCGCCGGACAGGATGAACTCGGAGGCGATCACGCCGATGAAGGCGTAGGCGACCGACAGCTTGATGCCGGTGAACAGATACGGCATCGCGGCCGGCAGGCTGATCTCGAGGGCGCGCTCGACCGGCCCCAGGCGCATGATGCGCGCCGTCTTGCCGAGCACGGTGGGAATGCGATCGAGGCCGACCAGGGTCGCCGAGATCATCGAGACGATGGCGAGCAGCACCGCGATGGCGATGATGGCGCCCGGCCCGACGCCGAACAGGATGATGAAGACCGGATAGAACATGAAGGTCGGCACCGCGTAGTAGCTCGCCAGCAGCGGCTCGACGGCGCCGCGCACCACCGGTGCCGCGTGGATGACGGCGCCGACCAGGAAGCCGAGCACGACGGCGATCACGGCAGCCGCGACGACGCTGCGCAGGCTCACCAGAATGTCGTTCCAGTGCGTGCCCGAGACGAGGATGTCCCACAGGCTGGTCGCCATGGCGGAGGGCGGCAGCACGACGGTCATCGGAATCCAGCCGGTGCGGCAGGCGATCTCCAGCGCGCCGACCGCGGCGGCGATGACCAGGAGCCTGATCCACCCTTCGCGCGTCATCGGCGCACCCGGCCGCAACGCTGGTCATTCCGGGGCGCCGCGCGGCGGCGAACCCGGAATCCAATCCGCAACTCGGAGCAGGTCGCTGGATTCCGGGTCCGGCGCTTCGCGCCGTCCCGGAATGACGGGAGCAACTCGGTCCGAAACGTGCCGCAGGCCGGCGCGATCATCTCCGGCTCCTCAATTCTCGCGCATGTGCTTGAGGGACTCGGCGCGCAGCTTCTCCCACAGATGGCCGGTGAGATCGCCGAAGCGGGGATGCGAGACGATGCGGCTGTCGCGGTCGACGTCCCAGCCGGTCTCCAGCACGTCGATGAACACGCCCGGACGCGCCGACATCACGCCGACGCGGTCGGACAGCATCGCCGCCTCGTCGAGCGCATGGGTGATCAGCAGAACGGTCGCCGAGGTCTCGCGCCACAGGCGCAGGAGCTCGTCGCCCATCAGCAGACGGGTCTGCTGGTCGAGCGCGCCGAACGGCTCGTCGAGCAGGATCAGGCGGGGCTGCATCACCAGCGTGCGGGCGATGCAGACGCGCTGGCGCATGCCGCCGGAGAGCTGCGCCGGATAGGCGCCGGCGAACGCCTTGAGGCCCATGAAGCCGACCGCGTAGTCGACGCGACGCGTGACCTCGGCGGCGTCGACGCCGGCCCGCCGCAGCCCGAACGCGACGTTGTCGGCGACGGTGAGCCAGGGGAACGACGCGTCCTCCTGGAACACCACGCCGACGCCGGCCGGCACGCCGTCGATCGGGCGTCCCTCGAACTCGGCCGTCCCCTCGGTCGGCTTGGCGAGGCCGGCCAGAACGTCGAGGAGGGTCGACTTGCCGCAGCCGGACGGGCCGACCACGGAGAAGAACTCGCCCCGCCGGAGGTCGAGATCGATCGGCCCGAGCGCATGCACGCAATTCGGCGATCCGGGTCGCCCGAACACGCGGGTGACGCCGGCGAGCCGGGCATGATGATCGTCGGCGGGCATCACGGACGCGACCTCGGCGAGAGCGACGACGGTCATTTCTTGCCCTGGATCGACGCCGGCAGGTAGGACGAATCGACGAGCTTGGTCCAGTCCACCGGGCCCGTGACCTCGCCGATCAGCCGCAGGCCGTCGACGGTGCGGTCCATCTCGGTCAGGTCGAACCCGCCGGTGCTCCACATGCGCGGGCCCAGCATGTTGTCGACGGCGACCTTGGCGATCGCCGGCTCGAGCTTGAATGCCTTGCCGACGATCTCGGCCGCCTTGGCCGGGTCGGCGTAGAGCGCCTCCACGCCGGCGGCCCGGCCGGCGATGATGGCCTTCAGCTTGTCGGGATTCTTCTGGGCGAAGGCGCGCGTCGTGATGCCGACCGAGGTGGTCATCGGCGGCAGGATCTTGCCGTAGTTGGCGACGGTCCGGTACTTCGCGGCGCGCATGATCGACAGCGGCTCGATCAGGGCGGCGGCCGCGACCGCGCCCTGCTCCAGCATGGTGAGGCCGTTGACGTAGCCGCCCGAGGCGACGCGCTCGACCTTCGAGGCGTCGACGCCCTCGGCCTTCAGCGCCATCAGCAGCAGCATCTCCGAGACGCCCTTGGGCGACGTGATGGCGACCTTCTTGCCCTCGAGATCCTTCAGCGACTTGATCGGCGAGTCCGGCATCGTCACCAGCGACGCCTCGGCGGTCGAGCGCGTGCCGGTGTTGACGATGATCACGTCGAGGCCCTGCCGCTGCGCCGCCAGCGCCGCCGCGATGGCCACGTCGCCGTACGGCGTCTCGCTGGCGAGCAGGTTGCGCACCGTGGTGCCGCCGCCGCCCGAGCCGATGATCGAGGTGATGTCGACGCCGGCCTTCTTGAACAGGCCCTCGGCCATCGCGACGGCGTAGGGCGCGCCGTACATGCTGGTGCCCCACTGGGTCACCGAGATCTCGTCCGCGACGGAGGGGGTCGACGCGGTCAGCGCGGCTCCGGTGAGGACAGCGGCGGACACGAGGGCTCGAAGTGATTTCTGGAACGACATCGCGATCTCTTCACGGTGGGGGTTGCCGCCGACGCGAACCCGTCCGGGCCCGCGCACTCCATCTTCGAGAACAGTGCAGCTTCGAGAACGGCGTAGCTTCGAGAACGGCGTAGCTTCGAGAACAGTGTATGCACTGTATCTCGCCGCGTCCGCCGGACCAACCGGAATGTCGGCCGCGGTCTCTCATATTTTGAGCATGCGGTGGCGTCGCAAAATGCATTCGGACCGAAATACGATCACCACGTCAAGCCCGAGTCGTCTTGTCCGAAGCGGAGAGTGTACACTATTGTCGAGGGAGGCCGAGAGGTCTCGCCGTTTCGATCCGCATCACGGGAGCAGCGCTTTCGCATGACGGCCAAGGCCTCCGCACCGCAGCGAGCGCAGCGCGGCAAGCGCGCTGGAGCGGCGGCGCGCGCGCCCTACGATTTCCGCGAGCAGGTCGGCCACCTGCTGCGGCGTGCCTATCAGCGCCATGTCGCGATCTTCCAGCAGAACGCCGCCGATCCGCAGCTCACCGCCGTGCAGTTCGTCACGCTGTGCACGTTGCGCGAACAGGGGCCGTGCTCGCAAAGCGAGCTGGTGCGCGCCACGGCCGTCGACCAGGGCACGATCCGCGGCATCATCGACCGGCTGAAGGCGCGCGGCCTGATCGTGATCTCCAGCCACGGCGAGGACCGCCGCAAGGTGATCGTCCATCTCACGCCCCAGGGCGCCGCGGCGCTCGACCGTATGGTGCCGTGCGCCCACGACATCACCGAGCTCACCATGAGCGGCCTCGAGCCGGTCGAGCGCGTCGCGCTCGTCTATCTGCTGCGCAAGATGATCGGGGCCGGCGCCGAGCCCTGACCCGTGCCGCGCCGCCGGCGTCTCGCGGATGGCGGTTTGCGTCGTCCGCGTTCCATGCCACAAGGGCCGCCTCGGCGCAGGGGGCTCCGCATGACTGTTCTGCCGCGCCGTCGGGTGCGCCGGGGCGAATCCGTCCCGGTCTGGCGGCAGATCGAGATCGACCTGACCTTCGAGATCCGCACCGGCTTCCACGGGCCGGGCGATCGGCTGCCGTCCGAGGCCGAGCTGGCCCAGGCCTATGGCGTGCACCGGCACACGGTGCGGGTGGCGCTCGCGCGGCTCGCCGCCGAGGGGCTGGTCGTCTCGCGTCAGGGCAAGGGCGTGTTCGTGGCCGAGCGGCCGATCGAATACGCGGTCACGCGCGAATCGAAATGGAGCGAGTTCGGGGAACGCCTCGCCGCCGGCTCGGACGGAAAGCTGATGCGCTCCTCGGTGCGCACCGCCAACGCCGAGCTCGCCGGCCTGCTCGGGCTGGCGCCCGGCACCGAGCTCCTGGTGGTCGAGACGGTGCGGCGCGCCGGCGGCGACGTCTCGGCCTATTGCTACCACGTCTTCGAGCGCGCCCGCTTCGGCGGCATCGACGAGGCGTTCGAGCGGCTGCGCAGCTACACGCCGGCGCTGGCCGAGTTCGGCCATCCCGAGTTCTTCCGCGTCAAGACCTGGATCGACTGCCGGCTGCCGCGCGCCGACGAGGCCCGCGCCCTGGCCATCGCCTCCGACACGCCCGTCATGGTGATGAGCTATGTCGATGCGGGACGCGACGGCGCCGCGGTCCTGTTCGGCGCCGCGGTGTTTCCGAACGGACGGCTGCGCATCCGCATCGACAGCCCGTGAGCCCGGGGGCGCACGAGGCGCCGTAGCGTCCAGGGCGCGGTGTCACACGCCCGTCAGCTTGTCCACTTAACCTAGACAAGTCGCCCGGATCCCGGCGCGTCGGCGTCCTGGCGGACACCGCGTCGGCGTCGTGGGCCGGTCCATTCGGAGAGCCTGGACATGATGCACCGCCGCCACTTCCTCGCCGCCTCGGTCGCCGCCGGCGCCACGCTGGCCGCCCCCGCCGTGTGGGGCCAGGCGCGTCAGACGATCAAGATCGGCCTCGCGCCGCAGCAGGCCACCCAGTCCGAGACCCGCAAGGTGTGGGAGCCGATCTACAAGATCGTCGCGGATCGCATGGGCGTCGGCCTCGATCTCACGGTCGCCAACGACTGGGCCGGCATCTCGGTGGCGCTGGCCAGCGAGCAGATCGATGCGACCCAGATGGGCCCGTGGGGCTACGTGCTGGCGCGCGCCAAGGGCGAGGCCAAGATCGCCTGCACCATGCTGGTGAACGGCGAGCCGACCTACCGGGCCGTCATCGTCGCGCGGCCGGGCCTGAAGATCGACAACTGGCCGGAGGGCGCCCGCGGCCTGTCGATGCAGATGCTCGACGTCGGCTCGACCACCGGCTGGATGGTGCCGACCCACTGGTTCCGCCAGCGCGGCCTCGAGCCCAAGACCTTCTTCGGCCGCTACGCCGAGGGCGCCTCGGCGGCCGCCGCCCAGGTCGCCGCCGCCAACGGCCAGGTCGATCTCGCCACCGGCTGGGACATCCACCGCAACACGATGATCCGCAACGGCACCATCAAGGCGGATTCGAACACGGTGGTGTGGGAGTCCGATCCGCTGCCCAACGAGGTCGTCGCCGTGCGCCGCGGATTTCCGGAGGAGATGCGGATCGCGCTGCGCGACGCGCTGGTGGGCCTCACCGACGAGCAGAAAAAGCTGCTGCCCTGGCCCTACACCGGCTTCGTGCCGGGCGAGCACAAGCCCTACGAGGTCCTGGAGAAGATGGGCCGCGACCTCGGCGTGCTGAAGGCGTCGTAGATCAGGGCAGTCATTCCGGGGCGCGAGCCGGACGCTCGCGAACCCGGAATCCAGCGGCAGGCACCGTCACCGGAGCTGGATTCCGGGTCCGGCGCGCTGCGCCGGCCCGGAATGACCAATCCAGGAGTCCCCGCCTTGACCGACTGTCCCGTCCGCGGCGCCGACGGCCGCTATGTCGAGCCGCGGCTCGACTGGTTCTCGCGCGCCGTCGCGGCGAGGGTGCTGCTCGGGCTCCTGCTCGCCGGGGCCTTCGTCGGCTGCCTGAAGCTCGCCGAGGTGAATCCGGCGGCGCTGATGCGCGGCTTCCCGCGGCTGCTCGAATGGGCCGCCAAGGGCTGGCCGCCTTATCTCGACGATCTCGACGTGTTCTCCTGGCGGGCCATCGAGACGGTGGCGATCGCCACGGTCGGCACGGTCGCCGCGACCCTGACCGCCTTTCCACTCGCCGTGTTCCTCGCCCGCAACGTGACGCCCTCGCCCGTGCTGTCCTTCCCGGTGCGCTGGCTGGTCAACACGTTCCGGGCGATCGACACGGTGGTGTTCGCGCTGCTGTTCGTCACCGCGGTCGGGCTCGGCCCGTTCGCCGGCGTGCTGGGCATGATCGTCCACTCGGTCGGCGTGATCACCAAGCTCTACGCCGAGGCGATCGAGACCATCCCGGGCGCACCGCTGGAGGCCGCCGCCATGTCGGGCGCGGGCCGCACCAAGATCGTCACCTACGCGATGCTGCCGTCGGTTCTGCCGAGCCTCGCCTCGGTGTCGCTCTACATGTGGGAGTCCAACGTGCGTACCTCGACCATTCTGGGCATCGTCGGCGCCGGTGGTATCGGCATCGAGATCAAGGCCGCGATCGATCTCCTGGATTTCCAGAAGCTGCTCACCCTCTCGGTGATCGTGCTGATCATGGTGACGGTGATCGACCAGCTTTCGGCCTGGTTGCGCCGCCGGCTCGTCTGAGGGGACGCTTGCGATGACCGCCCCGTTGCATCTGCCGCTCACCGCGGTTCCGCTGGACACGGCGCTGCGCCCCTCGGCCGCCGCGCCTCTCGCCGAACATCCGGCGCTGGCGCTGACGACCGTCACCAAGCGCTACCGCGAGACGCTGGCGCTCGACGACGTCTCGTTCGCGGTGCGGCCCGGTGAGCTGGTCGCGCTGGTCGGCCCGTCCGGCGCCGGCAAGTCGACCGTGTTCCGCTGCCTCACCCGGCTGGTTGCTGCCGATGCCGGCCATGTGGACATCCTCGGCACCCGCGTCGATCGGCTGCGTGGCCGCGCCCTGCGCGAGGTGCGCCGGACGATCGGCCTGATCTTTCAACAGTTCAATCTGATCGGCCGGCTCTCGGCGCTCGACAACGTCCTGGCCGGCCGGCTCGGCCACGTGTCGACCTGGCGGGTCGCGACCCGGCTGTTTCCCGCCGAGGACCGGCAGATCGCCCTCGCCGCGCTCGACCGCGTCGGCCTGCTGGACAAGGCCTATCAGCGCGCCGACTCGCTGTCGGGCGGCCAGCAGCAACGCGTCGCCATCGCCCGCGTGCTGGCCCAGCAGTCGCGCGTCGTGCTGGCCGACGAGCCGGTATCGAGCCTCGATCCGGGCTCGGCCGCCAACGTGATCGGGGTGCTGCGCGACATCGCCCGCGAGCACCGCATCGGCGTCCTGTGCGCGCTCCACCAGGTCGACTTCGCGCGCGACTATGCCGACCGCATCGTCGCCCTGCGCGGCGGCCGGCTCGTGCTCGACGCGCCGGCGAAGGAGTTCGACGACGCGGCGTTTTCGCGCGTCTATGGGGGGACGGCTCCGGCGGACGCCTGAGCGGCTTTGCGACGAAGGGCTTTCTCGTATACCACGCGGACGACATCCCTCGCCCGAGTGCCTCGATGCCCGATTCGTCCGCCGACCTCCCTGCCGACCTGCGCACCGACGACGGCTTCTTCGCGCTGCTCACCGGCAGCTTCGCTCGCCTGACCGGCAAGCCGCTGGTGCCGCACGGCGCCGACGCGGCGTGGCTCTACGGCGAGGCGCCGTTCGTCTGCGTCGCCCACAACACCGAGGCCGACCCGCGCTTCGTCTACGCCAATACGGCGGGGCAGCAGCGATTCGGCTACGCCTGGGACGAGTTCATCGGCCTGCCCTCGCGCCTCTCGGCCGAAGCTCCGGAACGCGAGGAACGCCAGCGCTTTCTCGACGCCGTCGCGGCGCATGGTTACGTCGCCGGCTATCGCGGCCTGCGGGTGAAGAAGTCGGGCGCGAAATTCTGGATCGAGGACGGGCTGGTGTGGCAGCTCCGGGACGACGCCGGTACGCTGCGCGGCACCGCCGCGACGTTTTCGCGATGGACGGACGTGTGACGACGGGGCGCGCTGGATTCGCCACGTTCTCCCCGCATTCCGCTCCGAGACTGGGCAAGAAATCCGCTTCAGGCCTGGAGGGCCGAGAGTGGTCGCCGGCGGGCTTCGGTCGAGGCGATTTCG
>NZ_NPEX01000012.1 GCF_003258865.1 Rhodoplanes roseus
ACCCGCTCTGCGTCTCGCGACGCAGAGCGACCTCCCCCCTCCAGGGGGAGGTGAAGAAGCGCCGCGCCTACCCCGCCATGAACTCGGCGAGGGCGGCGACGACGAGGCGGTTGGCCTCCTCGGTGCCGATGCTCATGCGCAGGGCCCCGGGCAGGCCGTAGCTCGCCACCGAGCGCAGCACCAGGCCGCGGCTGGTGAGGAACGCGTCCGCCGCCTGCGCCGTCTTGCCGTTCTGGCCGGGGAAGTGGATCAGCAGGAAGTTGGCGACGCTCGGCGTGACGGTGAGGCCGAGCTTGGCGATCTCCTCGGTGAGCCAGGGCATCCAGCGGTCGTTGTGGGCGCGCGAGCGCTCGACGTGCCCGGCATCCTGCACGGCGGCGATGCCGGCCTCGATCGCCGGCGCGCCGACATTGAACGGCCCGCGCACGCGGTTGACGGCGTCGACGACGTGGGCCGGCCCGACCATCCAGCCGAGACGCAGCGCCGCGAGCGCGTGGATCTTCGAGAAGGTCCGGCACATCACGACGTTCTCGCTCTCGGCGACGAGCTCGAGGCCGGTCGAGTAGTCGTTGCGGCTCACATATTCCGCATAGGCCGCGTCGAGCACCAGCAGGATGTCGGGGCGCAGGCCGGCATGCAGCCGCTTCACCTCGTCGTAGGGGATGTAGGTGCCGGTCGGGTTGTTGGGGTTGGCGAGGAAGATCACCTTGGTGCGCGGCGTCACGGCCGCCAGGATGGCATCGACGTCGGTGGTGAGGTCCTTTTCCGGCGCGACGACCGGCTTGGCGCCCGTGCCCATGGTCACGATCGGATAGACCAGGAAGCCGTATTGCGAGTGGATCGCCTCGTCGCCGTCGGAGAGATACGCCCGCCCGATCAGGTTGAGCAGATCGTCGGAGCCGGCGCCGCAGATGATGCGGGCGGGATCGAGCCCGTAGACGCCGGCGATCGCCTCGCGCAGCCGGGTCGAGGCGCCGTCCGGATAATCCTCGAGATGCTCGGCCACGCTCCGGTACGCCTCGACGGCGCGCGGGCTCGGGCCCAGCGGCGACTCGTTGGAGGACAGCTTGAACACCTTGGCGGCGCCGGGGGCGCCGCTCTTGCCGGGCACATAGGCGGAAATCGAGAGCACGCCGGGACGCGGCTGCGGACGAACGTTGGACATCACAAGACCTTCGACAGAATGGACTGCTCTTTCTTCCGTCATGGCCGGCTCGTCCCGGCCATCCACGTCTTCGGTCCTGCGAGGGCGGAACGCGCGTGGACGCCCGCACGGGCGGGCACGGCGACACGGAGTGCGGCGGACGTCAGTGGCCGGTCGGGACCAGGGCGCCGTTCGCCGAGACGGTATAGCGGGTCGCGTGGCCGCCGACCATGGCCTGGGCGCGGACCGAGGCCCCCGCCCCGATCAGGGCTCCGACCACCTCCTCGATGGTGCGGCCGGCCGGCACCGAGACCAGCAGGGCCGCCCCGTCGAAGGCGCCGTCCGGCACCGCGACAACCTCGGCGAGCATCTGCACGGCCTGGGCGGCCTTCAGGCTCCAGCCCGAGACCCGGATGCTGTGCAGCCGGACCTCGGTGACCAGCGCGTCCGGGTGGGGGCGCGCGATGGCGAACACCGGCAGCCCGGCCGGATGGTCGGCGCGCTCGACGAAGGGCAGCCGGGCGATGATCTTCGGCGCGTCGGGGCGTTCGAGGCCCGTCCACCAGGCGCCGCCCGCCGTGCTGGCGGCCGGTACCAGGCCGAGATCGCCATGCGCCCCGTCGAGCGCCGCGATCACCCCGGCGACGCCGAGATGGCCCAGGAACGGCACCGTGAAGCCGAAATGGAAGCGGGCGCTGTCGCGCATCGCCGCCTCGCCGGTCGACAGGTCGGCATGCACCCGGTACGGCGCCTGGACATAGGTGAACGTCGCGATGATCACCCGAAGAATGCTCTCGGCCGTGTCGAGCGGCAGGATGCCGCGATGGCGCTCGACCATCCGGCGCATCATGTCCGCCTCGCGGGCCGGGCGGAACGCCGAGCCGGTCTCGGCGGTGCGTTTCACCTCGATCAGGCGGGCGATGATCTCGCCGCGCTCCATCAGCAGGCGATGCATCGCCTCGTCGATGCGGTCGATCTCGGCCCGCAGGACGGCGAGCGAGGGCACGGGGGCGTCTGTCGACATGGCGGCTCTCCGGGGCGCGGGCGTCCCGCCCATCTCACGGATGTGGTTGATAATTTGCTGCCCGTGCGAACGCAAAGAAAACATTGACAGGGCGCCGCTCCGCCCTATGTAAGCCCAGCCCGTGTCACCGGGCCGGCGCATCCGGGGCGGCGATCACGGGTTGCCCGGCCGGCGGTTTCGACCGACGATGGGCGATCAGGCGACCACCGACACGACCCGCGACGCCTTTGGGAGGCCCGGCCCAGCCACGATGAGCACGACCCCCGCCACGGCCGAGACGAAGCTGCCCGTCCTGGTGCGCGAGGCCGACCGGCCGCGCTCGAGGCTCGCCGAGTTCGGCCCGGACACGCCGCTGCAGCTCGATTGCGGCGTCGCCTTCTCGCCCTTCCAGGTGGCCTACCAGACCTACGGCACGCTGAACGAGACCAAGAGCAACGCCGTGCTGATCTGCCACGCGCTCACCGGCGACCAGCATGTCGGCAACGTCCATCCGGTGACTGGCAAGGGCGGCTGGTGGGACATCATGATCGGTCCCGGCCGGCCGATCGACACCGACCGCTATTTCGTCGTCTGCTCCAACGTGGTCGGCGGCTGCATGGGCACGTCGGGCCCCTCCTCCACCAATCCGCTGACGGGCGATCCCTACGGTCTCGACTTTCCGGTCATCACCATCAAGGACATGGTGCGGGCCCAGACCATGCTGCTCGACCATCTCGGCATCGACACGCTGTTCGCGGTCGCCGGCGGCTCGATGGGCGGCATGCAGGTCCTGGAATGGTGCGCCAGCTATCCGCAGCGGGTGTTCTCGGCCCTGCCGATCGCCACTGCGACGCGCCATTCGGCCCAGAACATCGCCTTCCACGAGGTCGGCCGCCAGGCCGTGATGGCCGATCCGGAGTGGCGCAACGGGCGCTACTTCGTCGAGGGCACGATGCCGCGGCGGGGCCTGTCGGTCGCCCGCATGGGCGCCCACATCACCTATCTGTCCGACACGGCGCTGCACCGGAAGTTCGGGCGGCGGTTCCAGGATCGCGACAACCCGACCTTCTCGTTCGACGCCGATTTCGAGGTGGAGAGCTATCTGCGCCACCAGGGCTCGACCTTCGTCGAGCGCTTCGACGCCAACAGCTATCTGTATCTGACGCGGGCGATGGATTACTTCGATCTCGCCGCCGACCACGGCGGGGTGCTCGCCAACGCCTTCAAGGGGACGCGCACGCGCTTCTGCGTGATCTCCTTCACCAGCGACTGGCTGTTCCCGACGCCGGAGTCCCGCGCCGTCGTGCACGCGCTCAACGCCGGCGGGGCGCGCGTCTCCTTCGCCGAGATCGAGACCGACAAGGGCCACGACGCCTTCCTGCTCGACGAGCCGGAGCTGCTCGGCATCGTGCGCGGCTTCCTCGACTCCGCCGGCCGCGCCAGAGGGCTCGTGTCATGATGCTGTCCCGTGCGCCGCGCGATCTCACCATGGCCGAGACGGTGCGCGGCCCGGGCGGCGCCCGCGTCGACCTGCTGCTGGTCTCCGAGATGATCGAGCCGGGCTCGCGCGTGCTCGACGTCGGCTGCGGCGACGGCGAGCTGCTGCGCCTGCTGGAGGCGCGCGGCGTCGACGGCCGCGGCATCGAGCTGTCGCGCGAGGGCGTCAACGAATGCGTCGCCAAGGGCCTCGCCGTGATCCAGGGCGACGCCGACACCGACCTCGCCAACTATCCGGACGACGCCTTCGACTACGTGATCCTGTCGCAGACCCTGCAGGCGACGCGGCGGCCGCGCGACGTGATCGAGCACATGCTGCGGATCGGCCGGCGCGCCGTGGTGTCGTTCCCGAATTTCGGCCACTGGCGCATCCGTCTCCAGCTCCTGTTCGACGGCCGCATGCCGCGCACCGCCAACCTGCCCGAGACCTGGTACGACACCCCCAACATCCATTTCTGCACGATCAAGGACTTCAACGACATGTGCGCGCTGGTCGGCGCCCACATGGAGAAGGCCGTGGCGCTCGACCCGTGGGGCACGGCGCTGAAGATCAACGCCCCCTGGTGGTTCTGGAACCTGTTCGGGGAGCAGGCCGTGTTCGTGCTCACCCGCAAGCCGGGGTGAGGCAGGCGCTGCGCTTTCGCACCAGGCTGCGGACGCGTGCCCCGGACGAGGCGCGGCAGGCCGCAGGCCTGATGCGCCGCGGATCCGGGGTCCATCTTCGCGGCCGGACGAGCTGACCGGCGCTCCCCGTGTCCCGGACGTGGCGAGAGCACGGACAGGCTGGTTCCTCCGGCGCGTCGATGAACTGCGCACATTGATTTTGCCTATACAAATGCCTACATATTGCGGGATGCGAGGCCATGGAGTTTTCCGGCTTCGATTGGGATCCGGGTAACCGGACGAAATGCCAGAAGCACGGCGTGTCGCTCGCCGAGATCGAAAGCCTGTTCCGCGGTCGCATGAGGGTGGCGCCGGATCCGGCGCACTCGGTTGCGGAAGAGCGATTCAAGGCGATCGGACGCACCCGCGAAGGTCGTCACGTCTTCGTCGTCTTCACCCTGCGAGAGCGCGACGGCGACGTCCTGATACGGCCCGTGAGTGCCCGATACATGCACCGCCAGGAGGTGTGGCACTATGAAGAAGAAACTTCCGGCTCTGACGACTGACGACGAAGCGGAGACGTTCGTCGCGGAGGCAGACCTGACGGAGTACGACCTGTCGGGCTTGGTGCCGCTTCGCTTCGAGATGAAGCCCAAGGACAAGTCGGTGAACCTCCGTTTGCCGGAGGATCTGCTGAACGCGGTGCGCGAGCACGCCAAGCGCGCCGGCATTCCGTATCAGCGCTTCATCCGGCTGGCACTCGAGCGGGCCGTGCAGCAGCGTCCGCGATGATCGCGTGAGCCGGTCGCCCCCGCAGGTCAGCGCGACGGCGGGGCGGGCGGGGCGGCGCCGGGTGCGGGCGCGGTGCCGGGCGGCGGGGCGCCGGCTTCCACCGAGCCGCAGTTCTTGTCGACGGCGGTCTGGCGGACCATCTTCTGCTCGGCCCGCGCCTGCGCGAGGTCGGCCGAATAGGCGGCGGTGCTGACCGCCACGCCGGACGGCTCCTGGTTGGCGCGGGCGATGAGGTCGTTGAGCTGCTTCTCGCGGGCGACCGCCAGCGCGAGGCGGCCCGGCAGGTCCTGGCAGCGCAGGTAATCGTACTTGCCCGGCGCCGCGTAGAGGATGCCGAGATCGAGGTTCTGGGCGCAACCGCCGAGGATCGGTCCGGCCCCGGCCAGGAGCCCGGCCGTCAGCAGCCGCACCGCCCAATGGCGGCCCCCAGGCCGGGCTGTTCTCGCAAGCCTCACGTCCGTTTCGCCGCTCCGGTTCGACGGGTCTCGTCTAGCACAAGTTTCGGGCCGGAAAAATTTTTCCCGAGATTGCGGTTACCTCGGGGCGGACCGGCGCGCGGTCGCACGCGGGCCCCGTGCAACCCCGAAAAAGGACGCAAGCCCGGCACGTTGCTCTTTCGTGCCGGGTGTGTAAGGTCGCCGCGCGTTTGCCCACCGGGACGTTCCATGGCTCGTGACGTGATCGATATGACGCCGCTCCAGTCGCGCGACGACCTCGTCGCCTGGTTCGCAGAGGGCGAGAAGCCGAAGGACCGGTTCCGCATCGGGACCGAGCACGAGAAGTTCCCGTTCACGATCGCCCGGCACGAGCCCCTGCCCTATGACGGCCCGCGCGGCATCCGCGCGCTGCTCGAGGGCATGCAGATGATCCTCGGCTGGGAGCCGATCATGGAGGCGGGCCACATCATCGGCCTGGTCGACGTGACCAAGGGCGGCGCCATCTCGCTGGAGCCGGGCGGGCAGTTCGAGCTCTCCGGCGCGCCGGAGGAGACGATCCACCAGACCTGCTCCGAGCTGCAGGCGCATCTGGCGCAGCTGCGCGAGGTCGCCGCGCCGCTCGGCATCGGCTTCCTCGGCCTCGGCATGGCGCCGACCTGGACCCGCACCGAGATCGCGGTGATGCCCAAGGGGCGCTACCGCATCATGACCAACTACATGCCGAAGGTCGGCACCCTCGGCCTCGACATGATGTACCGGACCTGCACGGTGCAGACCAATCTCGACTTCTCGTCGGAAGCCGACATGGTCAAGAAGCTGCGCGTCTCGGTGGCGCTGCAGCCGATCGCCACCGCGCTGTTCGCCAACTCGCCGTTCACGGAAGGCAAGCCGAACGGCTTCCTGTCGTTCCGCTCGGAGATCTGGCGCGACACCGACGCCGACCGCTCCGGCATGATCCCGTGGGCGTTCGAGCCCGGCATGGGATACGAACGCTGGGTCGACTACGCGCTCGACGTGCCGATGTATTTCGTCAAGCGCGGCGACCGGTACATCGACGTCGCCGGGCGGTCGTTCCGCGATCTGATGAACGGCACCCTGGCGGAGCTGCCGGGCGAGCGCGCCACCCTGTCGGACTGGGCGAACCACATCTCCACCATCTTCCCCGAGGTACGGCTCAAGCGCTACCTCGAGATGCGCGGATCGGACGCGGTGCCGTGGCGCAGCCTACCGTCGCTGCCGGCCTTCTGGGTCGGCCTCCTCTACGACGACGCCTGCCTGGACGCCGCCTGGGACATCGCCAAGCACTGGACCGCCGAGGAGCGCCAGGCGCTGCGCGACCAGGTGCCGCGGCTCGGCTTCAAGGCGACCATCGCGGGCCGCACGATTCTGGACATCGCGCGCGAATGCCTGGCGCTCGCCCGCGCCGGCCTGACGCGGCGCAACCGCCAGGACTGGATGGGCCGCGACGAGACCCGCTATCTGGCGCCGCTCGAGGACATCGCCGAGCGTGGCGAGACCCCGGCCGAGACGCTGCTCGCCAAGTATCACGGCGCCTGGGCCGGCTCGGTCGACCCGGTGTTCAACGAATACGCCTACTGAGACGCATCAGCCGTCGGGGACCCGCATGGCGAAGGGAACGCCGGCCACCCAGGCGCTGCAGAAGGCCGGCGTCGCCTTCACGCTGCACGAGTACGACTACGACCCGAACGCCGCCCGCATCGGCCTGCAGGCCGCCGAGGCGCTCGGCCTCGATCCCTCCCGCGTGCTGAAGACGCTGATGGCGCGCGCCGACCGCGAGCCGGTCTGCGTCGTCGTGCCGTCCGACCGCGAGGTGAGCCTGAAGCGCCTCGCCGCGGCAGCGGGCGCCAAGCACGCCGAGATGCTGCCGCCCGCCGAGGCGGAGCGGATCACCGGCTATCACGTCGGCGGAATCTCGCCGTTCGGGCAGAGGAAACGGGTGCGGGTGTTCGTAGAGCAGGAGGCGACGGCGCACGCGACCGTGGTCCTCAACGGCGGCCGCCGCGGCCTGCAGGTCGAAATCAGTGCCGCCGACCTGGTCGCCCTGCTCGGCGCCGCTGTGGTCTCGCTCGCCTGAACGGGCGGGGCCGGGCCGGCGGGGCGTCGGCTGTTCGGCCGACCGCTTTTACGTTACACCTCGGCGACGGAGTGCGATCGGCGAGGCGACCCCACGACGAGGCGAGGCGCACGATGACGCGAGGCCAACGATGACGCGACGCCCAGTGTCGTTCGGCCGATGCCTCTCCGTTCCGGTCCTCCTCTGCCTCCTCGTCGTGTCGCTCGGCCTCCTTCTCGGCGCGGTGCGGGTCGCGTCCGCGCAGGTCGGCTACGACCGGCCGGGCAGCGACTATTCCAGCTTCGCCGTGCGCAGCGCCGACCCGGCGGTCTGCGCCGCCCGCTGCGAGCGCGACACGCGCTGCCGCGCCTGGAGCTTCGCCTATCCGACCGCCGAGCGCGGCGCCGTGTGCCGGCTGAAGGCGCAGGTCCAGGCCCGCAGCCCGGACGGCTGCTGCGTCTCGGGCGTGAAGGGGGCCGGCGTCATCGAGCCGACCGACGGCGGCGGCGAAGTCGGCATCGATCGGGCCGGCGGCGACTTCCAGAGCCTCGACCTCGCCGCGGACGCCTCGTGGCAGACCTGCAAGGCCGCCTGCGAGGGCGAAGGCCGCTGCCGCGCCTGGACCTTCATCCGGGCCGGCTATATCGGCCCGGCGCCGCGCTGCTACCTCAAGAACCGCATTCCACCGCCGCGCAAACGCCCGTGCTGCGTCTCGGGCGTGGTGAAATAGCGGACCAGGCATGCGCTCTTCGCGCGCCTGGTGACGGTTCGTTAACGGGCCGGCGCCTACGCTCCGGGCAAGGAGCGGACCGATGGGAATCGTCTCGTCGAACTTCAATTGGGTATCGACCCCGACCGCCTACTCGCAGGTGACCAACTGGAGCGCCAAGCAGAAGGCGTTCAACAGCGGCGTCGCGGCGAATCTGGCGTCGATGAGCGACACCCTGTCGGGCGCGTCCGCGGACTTCGCCTACGGAATGTCGCAGATCGCAGCGAGGCGCGCGGCGGTCCGGGTCACGGAAGCAGCGCAAGCGAAGATCACCAAGAATCAACTCGACATGTCGGCCTGATCGCCGCGTGCCGCACTCCTCCGGTCCGGCCTCGACGCCGGCGCCGGTCGAAACAACCAACAGGCAGGCGCCGAACGGCGAAGACACCGATGGACACCACAGCACTCGCCAGCGCGGCAGCCGGGGCGAACACCAGCCAGCTCCAGCTCGCCGTCGCCGCCAAGATGATGAAGACGAACGCCGACCAGGAAAAGAACATCGCCGAGCTGGTGCAGGCTGCCGCCGACAACGGCCAGCGCCTCGCCAATGTCGCCGCCGGCATCGGCCGCGCCCTCGATATATCCGTCTGATAGCACCGGACGACGAGCCTCCGACCGTTCGAGTCGCCGCGTTCCGAGGGCTGTTGAAACTCTGATTTCAGTCGCTCCAGGGCCGGCCGAAGGTCGGAGCCGGAATCCATACTCTCGGCTCTTCCGAAACAAATCAGATCGGGGTCATGAAAATCCGGACAGCCGCTTCGCGGCTTCCGGAATGGCCAGCGTGGGTTTTCGACAACCTGCTAGCTCTCGGGCGTCTCTCCGGTGCCGAGAAGGTGCACGGCCTCCCCGACCCGTTTCGCCACCTGGGCCGTGGAGTCCCTCAGCGAACCGACCTGCTCCGCCAGACCCGCGGTCGCCTCCGGCGCAGCGAGGTCCTCGATGTTCGCGAAGATCACGTCGAGGCTCTCCTCCAGCGTCCCCAGCAGGAACGCGAGATACTCGAGCTGACCGCGCAAGGCCGCGGCTTCGAACGAGATCACCCCGTCCTCGGACGGGGTCTCTGCCTCGCCCCGGTTCTCCCGATGTCGCTTCACGAACGGAACGACGTTGGTCACATCCGCCCCCGGATCGTCCGCGATCTCACCGGACGGACGCTGACGGGACGAGGGTCGACCGCGAGGCGGAGCCTGCCGCTCTCCCGGGACGGCGACTGTCCCGCCGAGACCGGGCTGAACGGCGCTGCGACGGGTGTCGGCACGAGCGATTCTCCATGAAGCCCCTGAAGCCGTGCCGGTGAACGCCTGTCGAAGACTAACCCCAAAGGCTAATCCACTCCGCGGCACCCACCACCGATGAATACACGACCTTCGTAGTTTGTAGACGCGACTCTACAACAACAGTATTAATAGTGTAAGTTAATTCGAGTATTATCCTTCCACCGCCAAGACCGCGTTCCGATCGTCCCGCCACGGACATCTTCACTGCCGGCCCCGACACCATGGGACACGCCAGGGTTTAGATGATCAGAGACTCAGGAGATTTGGTTGCTTCTCGACAGGTTCACGCTGTTCGAATCGAACGACCTCGAGCAGGTGACGGAATTCTTCGAAGCGATCGCCTCGGGCCGCCTTCAGAGCGCGAGCGTGATCGAGGGGCCCGGCCATGCCTTCAGGTGCAACGGTCTCCCGTGGACCGAGCTGCCGATGTTCTATCTGGCCAGCCGACTGTCGACCTCGGTGGATTACGCTCCCGTGGACTACATCCGGCTGGTCTTTCAGACCCTCAAGGCCAGCACGCTCGTCCTCGACGGACAGGCTGTGGAAAGCACGCCGCAGTCCGCCGGCTACATCATGCCGGAGGGCAGCTCGGCCACCGAGATTCACCCGGACGGTCACCGGAGCCTCGCGGTCCGGATCGACGTCCCGTTCCTGAAACGGCAACTGCAGGCCTTGTGCGGAAACGAGATCACCGGGCCGGTGCGGTTCGAGCAGCCCAGCAACTCGGATCGCCAGTTCCTGCAGTTCCTCCGCTCTTCCGTGTTCCAGGCCGCTCTGGAGCTGGATTCGCTCGACGCCGCCTTCCAGGCGGTTCTCCTGGGCGACCTGAAATCGACTCTCGTGACACGGCTCCTTCTGTACGGGCGCCACAGCCACAGCCATCTGCTGGACCGGACGTCGAAGGCACCCAATCGCGCCGAGATGGACCGGGTGGAGGAGTATCTGTCGGCGAACTGGAACAAGCCGCTCGACCTCGAGGCTCTCGCCGCCGTGTCGGGGGTGAGCGCCCGCACGATCCTGCGCCGCTTCCACGAGGTGCACGGCGTCACGCCGCGCGCCTATCTGCGGCGGATCCGGCTGGAACGGGCGCGCGACATGCTGCTCGACCGCTATTCCGAGGAGACGGTGGTCTCCATCGCCTTCGCGTGCGGCTTCAGCAGCCTCGGACATTTCGCCGAGCAGTACCTGCGGAAGTTCGGCGAGCTTCCGTCGGCGACGCTGAAACGGCGCCCGATGTCGCCGCGCTGAGCGCCGGGGCCCCTCACCGCGCCAGCGCGGCCTTCACGAGCGCGAGCGCGTCGGGGCTCGCCCATTCGGCCGGGCCGGCCAGGGTCGCGACCGTGCAGCCCGAGGGGTCGACCAGCACGGTGGTCGGCAGCCCGAAGGCACCCAGCTCGCGCAGCACCTTGCCGCAGCGGCACTGGAATCCCCGACAAGACCACCGTTGATTACTCTGCTCAGTCGAGTTAAAAGAAGTCAAATACATTTGGCGCTCAAATTGACGAATCATAAGACCTTTGTGGGGAGGCGTATTTTGACTTACCGCATTGATTTCTCCAACTCAGCGCGCCGCCACCTTAACGCAGCAAAGACTCTTTTTGAAACCACATTGGCAGCAAATCAAGTCGGCAACAAAGCGGTTGCAGGATACTTATACGGAATATCCGGCGAACTCGCGGTCAAGGAAATGATGCGCCGGATCGGCATAAAACCGCTCACGAAAGATGAGCGGCGTGATGACCCTTTCTTTGCTCATTTCCCACAATTGAAGACGCTCATCCGAGACGGCGCGGCCGGACGTCGCTCCGGGCGACTAAGGACGGTTGCAGTGGACGCCAGGCTCTTTCGAGACTGGAACACGGATATGCGATACGCTTCTACATCTGACATCGACAGCAACTTGGTGGCATCTTGGAAACAACACGCTGAGTCGCTCGTAGCCGAAATGGACCTCCCATGAGTGATATGCATTCGGTTCTGTTCGATGACTCTCTTCCTCGTCTAGCCGAAACTATTCTTCGCACGCTAGGTGAAGAAGCCCTGCAACGAGGCGTCGCGTTACGTGACGCGACAGGGCAACTGAGCTTCATTGTTCACGAAGAGTGCAAATCCGACGTGATGCGCTCCGAATTAGCACAGGCACTGAGCGTGGCTCTCGGGCCCTATGCACGCCCAGATCGCGTGCTGGCGTTTCTCAATGATGCGGGCGCAAAACAAATCCTTGAAGATCCTTCTCGTCTGCCGATCAAAGTGAATGGTGTTTTTTGTCAGTTGGTGGATCGCCGGATCGTCGGAACCGGCTGGCTCGACATCCCAAAAAGCGAGATCGCAATTCCGCCTCGGATCGTGTTTTCGAGCCTGAAGGGAGGCGTTGGAAGGTCTACCGCTCTGGTTGTGGCAGCGGCAGATTTGGCGAGGCGCAATCGCAATGTTCTGGTTGTCGACCTTGATCTGGAGGCGCCTGGTCTTCGTGACTTGCTGCTGGACGACGAGCGCATGCCTCAGCTCGGGTCGGTCGACTACCTTGTAGAAGCCGCGATTTCCGGCAGCTCGGACGATCTCTTGAGGGATATGGTTGGAGTAAGCTCGTTGACCAAAGGCGGCGGCGGACGGGTCGACGTCGTGCCGGCGCTGGGTCGAAAGTCAACGCTCTATCCTGAGAACGTCTTGCCAAAATTGGCACGCGCCATGATCGAAACGATCACGGAGGAGTCGACGATATCGGTCGGCTCTCAAATTTCTTCTATGATCGCGCGGTTGTCTGCGCGTGAGGCCTACGACGTCATCTTGATCGATAGCCGGGCGGGCCTCGCAGAGCTGGCGGCGCCAGCAATGCTTCGGCTTGGCGCCACTGTACTGCTGTTTGGAACAGCACAAAAGCAGACCATCGAAGGCTATAGGTCCTTACTCACCGCATTGAAGCTGCTCGCCCAGCGCGATCGTATGGAGGGGCGCAACGCCGATTGGCGTCTTATGTTCAAGGCAGTCTACGCCAAGGCCAGCTTTAACGAAGATGCTGCCGCCGCGTTCAGAGACGACTTGTACGAGCTGTTTGCTGACGGCCTTTATGACGAGGAACAGGACGGTGGGAACGGAGATGACGACGTCACCTTCCCGATCGACGATCAAAGCGCCCCACACTGGCCGTTGGTGATTCCATTCAATCAAAGCTTCATCGACTTCGATCCGAGCCGAGCGCCGAGCCACCTCACACAAGCGTTCTACGAGCAAACATTCCGACCGTTCTTGGACGGGCTGGATGGAATTATTGCTTCCGTTCACCCCGAACAACCCTAAGGCGTAGATGATGAAAACTTCGAAGCCTGTCGATTTCGCGGCTATTCGTCGCGGGATGGCCAGTTTCGATCCATCCTCGAGGGTGGAGCCGAATGAGAGGATCGATGCAGATCGCGCTTTCTTTCCTGACGGCCACCGCGGCGTTCTCGATTTCAAACGGCAGCTAGTCATTGGCAATCGCGGAATGGGTAAGAGCTTTTGGACCCACGCTCTTCTAAATCCCGCATTGAGAAAACGTGTCGCGAAAGCTTATGGGCATCCCGCCCTTGCGACAACTGAAGTTGTGGTTGGGTTCAACGGTTCTGAAAAACTTGATGCTGTCGTTCCAACAACAGACGAAATATCTCGTCTCTTCACCGACGGATGTGAACCTGACACGATTTGGCGCGCGGTTTTGTTGAGAGCAATCAACCCCGAGCAGAATCCCGGGACGTTTTTGAATCTTCAAGAAGCAGTTCAGAAGATAACAACGAGACCCGAAGTTTATGCGGAAACGCTTACGTCGCTTGACAATCAATTAGCCGCGCAAGGTAAGGCGATTCTCATCGTATTCGACGCACTCGACCGACTTGCGCCGGACTGGGACGGCATTCGCGCGTTGACGAAAGCTCTGCTCATTCGCGCGATAGGACTTCAGTCGTTTCGGGCAATACGCGCAAAGATTTTCATGCGGGTCGACCAACTCGCAGATACCGAACTGTTCAGATTTCCGGACAGCTCAAAACTTAAAAACGATCTAGTTTATTTGATTTGGCAACCGCCTGAGCTATATGGACTCCTGCTTTTTGAGTTACTTCGGCGCATGGAAAGTGCGGATGCACTGAAAACACTGGCATCCAGGCACGCGGTCCAGGCAGCCCTTCCGAATGACGGGCGGCTGAACGCAGCAGCGATCGAGGAGCAGACATCTCTCATAACCGCTATCGCCGGCGAGTTCATGGGAAGCCACAAAAAGCGCGGGCGGGTCTACAGTTGGGTTCCTCTCCACCTCAGCGATGCAGCTAACACATGTTCTCCGCGGACATTTCTCACTGCCTGGAAAACCGCAGCAGAGCACGTTCCGGCTCCTACCAGCCTCGTGGTCGACCACCTCGGGCTGATCGAAGGCGTTCGAAAGGCATCACAGCACCGTCTTGGTGAGCTTCTAGAAGATTATCCCTGGATCGATCCCGCCCTAAAAGCTCTGCATCGAGAATTTGTACCGATGTCTCGAGACCACCTATTTAAATTATGGCAAGTAAAAATGGTTCCGGAGGCCATACTAGATAACGCCAATAAGGAGGAAAGGGAGGCGCCAGTAGGGTTCACGAAAACTGGTGACTTACCTACATTGCTCAATGTCATGGAAAGCGTTGCCGTTATGGAAGAGCGAGCCAACGGCAAAATCAACGTGCCGGACATTTTCCGAGTGGAAGCGGAGATTCTCCGCAAAGGCGGCGTCGCGGTGCCACGCCGCCGATAGCCACTACCGCGCCAGCGCGGCCTTCACGAGCGCGAGCGCGTCGGGGCTCGCCCATTCGGCCGGGCCCGCCAGTGTCGCGACCGTGCAGCCGGAGGGGTCGACCAGCACGGTGGTTGGCAGCCCGAAGGCACCGAGCTCGCGCAAGACCTTGCCGCTCGGGTCGGCGTAGTAGGCGAGCCCGTCGATCCCGACCTCCTTCAGCCAGGCGCGCGGCTTGTCGGGATTGCGGGTGTCGACATTGACGGCGACCACCTCGAAGCGGTCGCTGCCGAGCTCCCGCTGGAGTGCGTCGAGGGCCGGCATCTCCTTGCGGCAGGGCACGCACCAGGTCGCCCACAGGTTGAGCAGCACGGTCCGTCCCGTCCAGTCGGCCAGCGTCTTTGGCGCACCGCTGCCGTCCGCGAAGGCGAGGTGGCGGAGCCCGCGGGGCGCGTCGGTCGCCGCCACGGCGGCCACCTCGCCACGCGCCAGCGGCGCGATCTTTCGCGCGAGGTCGAGCGCGGGGCCGCAGGCGGCGGCCTGCGGATTGCGCCCGAAAGCCGTCAGGCCGTATACCGCCCCGGCGCCGACCGCCACGGCGACGCCGAGCGCCAAGCCGACCAGCAGCGCCCGGCGCGGGCGACGCGGGGCGGACGGCACCGGATCAACGGTCTCGGGCGGGGTCGTCTCGGGATCATCGGCCATGGGCGGACACTGCAGGAACTCGCGATGAGCAACAAGATGTGGGGCGGACGGTTCGAAAGCGAGCCCGCCGCGATCATGGCCGAGATCAACGCCTCGATCGATTTCGACCAGAAGCTGTACCGGCAGGACATCGCGGCCAGCAAGGCACACGCCGGCATGCTCGCCGATCAGGGCATCATTTCGGCGGCCGACGCGGCCGCGATCGCCAAGGGCCTGGACGCCGTGCTGGCCGAGATCGAAGGCGGCACCTTCGCGTTCAGCCGCGCCCTCGAGGACATCCACATGAACGTGGAGTCGCGCCTCAAGACGCTGGTCGGCGAGGCGGCCGGACGGCTGCACACGGCGCGCTCGCGAAACGACCAGGTGGCGACCGACTTCAAGCTGTTCGTCCGCGACACCATCGACGGAATCGACGCGCTCCTGGCCGACTACCAGCAGGCGCTCGTCGAGAAGGCGCTGGCGCATGCCGACACCGTGATGCCGGGCTTCACCCATCTGCAGACCGCGCAGCCCGTCACCTTCGGCCATCACCTGCTCGCCTATGTCGAGATGGCGGGCCGGGACCGCGGCCGCTTCGCCGACGCGCGGGCCCGGCTGAACGAATGCCCGCTCGGCTCGGCCGCGCTGGCCGGCACCTCGTTCCCGCTCGACCGCCACAAGACGGCGGCGGCACTGGGCTTCTCACGACCGACCGCCAACTCGCTCGATGCCGTCTCCGACCGCGATTTTGTCCTCGAGACACTGTCGGCGGCAGCCATTGCCTCCGTGCATCTGTCGCGCTTTGCGGAGGAAATCGTGATCTGGACGTCGCCGCTGGTCGGCTTCCTGAAGCTCACCGACGCGTTCACGACCGGCTCGTCGATCATGCCGCAGAAGCGCAATCCGGACGCGGCCGAGCTGGTGCGGGCCAAGACCGGGCGCGTCTGCGGCGCGCTGACCGCGCTGCTGATGGTGATGAAGGGGCTGCCGCTCGCCTACCAGAAGGACATGCAGGAGGACAAGGAAGGCGCCATGGACGCGCTGGCGGCGCTCGAGCTGTCGCTGGTCGCCATGGCCGGCATGGTGCGCGACATGACGCCCGACACCGTGCGCATGCGGGCGGCGGCCGGCTCCGGCTATGCCACCGCGACGGACCTGGCCGACTGGCTGGTGCGGGTGCTCGGCATGCCGTTCCGCGACGCCCATCACGTGACGGGGCGGATCGTCCAGGCCGCCGAGAAGGCGGGGGTCGACCTCTCGGACCTGCCCCTCGCGGCCATGCAGGCGGTGGAGCCGCGCATCACGGCGGCCGTGTTCGACGTACTGACCGTCGACAGCGCGGTGAAGAGCCGCTCGAGCTACGGGGGCACGGCGCCGGACAATGTCCGGGCCCAGGCGCAAGGCTGGCTGAAGCGCCTCGCAGGGGATTGAGGACGGCCGAAAACGACAAAGCCGACGCCCGGGTGCCCCGGGGCCGGCTCTGTCACCCGACACTCGCTCACGGACGCGGCGACGTCGCTCGGTTCTCGGATCAGTTCCCGCCGATATTGCCCTTCGGACCCGGCCGCGGAACCTCGCTCGGCGCATCGGCGCCGACCGGACCCGAATCGCGCGCGGCGGGACCGCCCGGACGGGCCTGACCGCCGGCGCCAGTGGTGCCCGGCGTCATCATGGTGCCGGACGTGCTCCCGCCCCGCCCGCTGGTGTCGCCGCTGGTGCCGATATTGCCCTTCGGCGGTATGTTGTTCGGAACCTCGCTGCCCTGCGGATTGTTCGGATTGCCGGTCTGGGCCATCGCCGGGACGCTCAGCGCGGTCACGCCCAAGGCCAGAATTCCGGCACGTAACATCTTGGAACTCGTCAGCATTCGGTGCCTCCTACCTGCGGATCATGCGGTTGCGCTGGGACAACCGTCCGTTCGCTGAGCGGTTCCGGGGCCAGATGCGTCGGGCGGGCTGATGCAAGGATCACACGGTGGCGGCGAAAAACGCCGGGGCGCCGGAAATCGCCCGATTTTCGCCCGCCGATGCTGTAGGGTCGGCTTCGGTGACCGGCAGCCGCCGGCCGCGGGCGTCGTTTCGCCTGGGGTCGCCTTCCGGTTTGCCGCACGGAGTGGAGTGATGGGGGGCGAAAGCCGCGTGAGCCGGACGCAGGTGATCAGGGTGCTGACGATCGTGGCCTTGGCCGGGGCGCTCGGCCTCGCCGGCTGCGGCCGCAAGAGCGCGCTCGAGCCGCCGCCCTCCGCCCAGGCGGCCCCGCCGCCGCCGGCCCAGCAGCAGTCCGGTTGGAGGTCGCCGTCCGGGCTGGTGCCGGATCTGACGCCGACCGAGCAGCCGCAGACGCTGCCGCCGGCGAAGAACCGCAGCTTCCCGCTCGACCCGCTTCTCAACTGAGCCGCTTTGCACTAAACGCTGGCCCGCGCCTGCACGTCGCGACATCCGCTTCGGCTTCTGCCGGAGCGCGCCCGACCCCCTGCTGCGCCGACGTCACGCTCCGCCCGAGGCGCCCATGCACCATTTCCAGTACCGTGACGGCGTGCTGCACGCCGAGGCGGTCGATCTCGCCCGCATCGCAGAGCGCGTCGGAACGCCCTTCTACTGCTACTCGACCGCGACGTTGACGCGCCATTACCGGGTGTTCGCCGACGCCTTCGCGGACGTGCCGGCGACGATCTGCTACGCCATGAAGGCGAACTCCAACCAGGCCGTGATCCGCACCCTGGCGACGCTCGGCGCCGGCGCCGACGTGGTCTCGGGCGGCGAGCTGAAGCGGGCACTGGCGGCCGGCATCCCGCCCGAGCGGATCATGTTCTCGGGCGTCGGCAAGACCGCCGCGGAGCTGGCCTTCGCGGTCGACACCGGCATCCTGTGCGTCAACGTCGAGTCGGAGCCGGAGCTCGAGCTCCTCTCGGCGATCGCCGCCGCCAAGGGCCGCCGCGCCGCGATCTCGCTGCGCGTCAATCCCGACGTCGATGCCGGCACCCACGAGAAGATCTCGACCGGCAAGGCCGAGAACAAGTTCGGCATCCCGATTTCTCGCGCCCGCGACGTCTATGCGCGCGCCGCCCTTCTGCCCGGAGTGCGGGTCGAGGGCGTCGACATGCATATCGGCAGCCAGATCACGGCGCTGGGCCCGTTCCGCGACGCCTTCGCGCTGCTGGCCGACTTCGTCCGCACGCTGCGCAACGACGGCCACACGATCTCGCATATCGACTTCGGCGGCGGGCTGGGGATCCCCTACGACGAGAGCGACGAGGAGCCGCCGCATCCCGAGGCCTATGCGGCCGTGGTGAAGGAGGCGACGCGCGATCTCGGCTGCCGGCTGCTGTTCGAGCCCGGGCGGCTGCTGGTCGGCAATGCCGGCATCCTGGTGACCCGGGTGATCTACGTGAAGCGCGGCGAGGCCAAGACCTTCGTGATCGTCGACGCGGCCATGAACGACTTGGTGCGGCCGACCCTCTACGACGCGTTCCACGCGCTGCGCCCCGTGGTGGAGCCCCCTCCGGACGCGCCGCGGATCGTCGCCGACGTGGTCGGCCCGGTGTGCGAGTCCGGCGACTTCCTGGCGCTCGACCGCGACATGCCGGAGCCGAAGGCCGGCGACCTGGTCGCCGTGATGACGGCCGGCGCCTACGGCGCCGTGCAGGCCGGCACCTACAACACCCGCGCGCTGGTCCCCGAGGTCCTGGTGAACGGCGACCAATGGGCCGTGGTCCGCCCGCGGCTCGACGCCGAGGAGATCATCGCCCAGGACCGGATGCCGGGCTGGCTGTGACGAGCCAGCGCCGTGCGGCATCGGCGGAAATGAGCTAGGCTCCGGTCTCCCGGCCCGTCCGAGGAGACCACGATGGATCAGCTCACTCGCATCACCCGCGACCCTGCCGTCATGGGCGGGAAGCCCTGCATCCGCGGCCTCAGGGTGACGGTCGGTATGATCGTCGGGCAGATCGCGGCCGGCCGGTCCATCGATCAGATTCTCACGGACTATCCCTATCTGCAGCGCGAGGACGTGCTCGAAGCCCTCCACTATGCCGCATGGCGGTCCGAGGAACGCGAGGTCGACCTGACGGCCGGGCGATGAGGTTCGTGATCGACATGAACCTGTCCCCAGCTTGGGTCGACTTCCTGCGCGAAGCCGGCCACCAGGCGCAGCATTGGTCGGAGATCGGTCCGGGCGATGCGCCGGACGAGACAGTCCTTCAATGGGCTTCTGAGAACGATCATGTGCTGGTGACCAGCGATCTCGATTTCGGGGCCATGCTGGCCGGTTCCGGGCGGCGGCGTCCAAGCGTCGTCCAGATCCGCAGCGACCTGCTCACGCCCGTGGCCATCGGCACCATGGTTCTCGCCGCGCTCCAGAAGGCCGAGCCGGACCTCGACCGGGGTGCGCTGCTCTCGATCGATCCGGGTCGAGCACGGATGCGGCTCCTGCCCCTCCCCGGCCCGGAACTTGCCTGATCGGATCGGGACGGGCCTGACAATGGCGTGATCCGACGCATTTCGGCCGCGCCTGCGTGCCAGCCTGAACCGTCGCATGTTATAGCCGAGAGGCAACACCCCCGGAGAGCCGTTTGAGCGATCAGACCCCAGCCCCCGACAAGCCCGCATCGGCTCCCACCCGCACCCCCGACGTCCTGGGACCGGCGCTGGCCCGGGCCCGCTGGGCGGCGTTCTGGGAGCGCCTGTGGCCCGCGCTGGCGCTGATCGCCACCGTGCTGGGCGGCTTCCTGGCCGCCTCGTGGCTCGGGCTGTGGCTGTGGCTGCCGCCGTTCGGCCGGGCGATCGGCCTGCTCGCCTTCGCGGCCCTGCTGATCGCCGCCCCGGTGCCGCTCGCGCGGCTGCGCTTCCCGTCCCGCACCATCGGCCTGTCGCGGCTCGATCGCGACTCGGGGCTGGCCCACCGGCCGGCGACCGCCGCCGTCGACACCATCGCGACCTCGACCGAGGATCCCTGGGCCGTCGCCCTGTGGCGCGCCCATGTGGAGCGCTCGCTCGCCGCCGCCCGTACGCTGCGGGTGGGCGTGCCGGCGCCGCGGCTGATGGGCCGCGACCCGTGGGCGGTGCGCATGCTGGTGCTGCTGCTGGTCGCCGTGTCCTTCGTCTCGGCCGGCGGCGACCGCATGCGGCGCATCGCCGCCGCCTTCGACTGGCAGAGCGCCGTGATCCCCAGCAACTTCCGGCTCGACGCCTGGGTGTCGCCGCCCGTCTACACCAGCCGCCCGCCGGTGATCCTGCCGGGCGTTCGGCCGGGCGAGACCGCCCATGCCGGCATCCCGGCGGCCGTGACGGTGCCGGCCGGCAGCGTGCTGGTGATCAGGGCGAGCGGCCAGGCCGGCCTCGACGTCTCCACCACGGGCGGTCTCGTCGAGGCGGCGCAGGACGCTGCCGCCAAGGCACCGGCCGGCGCCGAGGAGCGCCGCTACACCATCAAGGAGCGCGGCACCGCCACGGTGCGGGGCACCGGCCACGACCTCTCCTGGAGCTTCGTCGCGACGCCGGACCGCACGCCGACCATCGCCCTGACCAAGGACCCGGAGCCGCAGGCGCGCGGCGCGCTGCAGCTCACCTACAAGGTCGAGGACGACTACGGAGTGGTCGAGGCGCGCGCCGCCTTCGCGCCGAAACCCGGTGCTGCCGCGCGGCCGCTGTTCGATCCGCCCGACTTCACCCTGACCCTGCCGCAGGCCCGCACGCGCAGCGGCGCCGGCCAGACCATCAAGGATCTCACCGAAAGCCCGTGGGCCGGCGCCGAGGTGACGATGACGCTGACCGCCAAGGACGAGGGCGGCAACGAGGGCAAGAGCGAGGCGGTCGAGCTGCGCCTGCCCGAGCGCCTGTTCGTCAAGCCGCTCGCCCGCGCCCTGATCGAGCAGCGCCGCAATCTCGCACTCGACGGCGACAGCCGCGACACCGTCGCGGTGGCGCTCGACGCGCTCACCATCGCGCCCGACCGCTTCATGCCGGAGACCGGCGCCTATATCGGCCTGCGCTCGATCTTCTGGACGCTGACGCGGGCCAAGTCCGACGAGGACCTGCGCGAGGTGGTCCGCGAATTGTGGGCCCTGGCGACCCAGCTCGAGGACGGCAATGTCGCCGACGCCGAGCAGCGGCTGCGCAACGCCCAGGAGGCGCTGCGCCAAGCCTTGGAGCGCGGCGCCAGCGAGGAGGAGATCAAAAAGCTGATGGAGGAGCTGCGCGCCGCCATGCAGCAGTTCATGCAGGCGCTCGCCGAGGAGCTCCGCAAGAACCCGCAGATGGCGCGGCCGCTCGATCCCAACACGCGGCAGCTCCGCTCGCAGGATCTCAAGAGCATGCTGGACCGGCTGGAGGAGCTGGCCCGCTCCGGCGCCCGCGACGCCGCCCGCGCGCTGCTCGACCAGCTCCAGTCGATGATGGAGAACCTGCAGATGGCCCGCCCCGGCCAGCAGGGCGACGGCGACGACGACATGATGCAGGCGCTCGACGAGCTCGGCGACATGATCCGCAAGCAGCAGCAGCTCCGCGACAAGACCTTCCAGCAGGGCCAGGACCAGCGCGGCCAGCGCGGCCAGCGCGGACGTCGCGGCCAGCAGGGCGACCAGGAGCAGCAGCAGGGCGACGCCGGCGACTACGGCCAGCTCCAGCAGAACCAGCAGGCGCTGCGCGACCAGCTCAAGAAGCTGATGGAGCAGCTCCGCCAGCGCGGCATGGGCCAGCCGCAGGACGGCCAGGGCGACCAGCCGGGCGGCGACCAGTTCGGCCGCGCCGACGAATCGATGGGCGACGCCGCCGGCGAGCTCGGACAGGGCAACAGCGACGGCGCCGTGGACAGCCAGGGCCGCGCCCTCGACGCGCTCCGCAAGGGCGCTCAGGGTCTCGCCCAGCAGCTCCAGCAGCAGATGGGCCAGGGACCGGGCCGGGGCCAGCCGGGCCGCGGGCAGGCGCGCGCCCAGCAGGACACCGACCCGCTCGGCCGGCCCCTGCGCGGCCGCGACTACGGCGACGACACCACCGTGAAGGTGCCGGGCGAGATCGACGTCCAGCGCGCCCGACGAATCCTCGAAGAGCTCCGCCGCCGCTTCGGCGACCCGCTGCGGCCGCAGCTCGAGCTCGACTACATCGAGCGCCTGCTGAAGGACTTTTGAGCGCGGCCGACGGGCGGCTCACGCCGCCGCGTTCGTCGCCGCGTCGCTGATGGCGCGCAGCAGCGCCAGGAAGGCGCGGTTGAGCGGCGTCGGCACGCCGTGCCGCTCGCCCGCCGCCACGACCGCGCCGGTCAGCGCCTCCACCTCGAAGCCGCGGCCGGCGAGGCGATCGTAATACATCGAGGTGCCGGCCTCGGGCGGATAGTTCATCAGATAATCGAAGGCGCGCGGCGCCTCGTCGACGGCCAGCGCGGCACCGTCGGCACGGCCGACCGCCACGGCCTCCTGCAGCACCGCGAGGCACAGGGCCTTGACGTCGTCCCGCCGCAGCACCGCCTGGCGCTGCAGCGTCAGCGCCGTGATCGGATTGGCCGTGACATTGAGCAGCAGCTTCCTCCACGCCAGCGTGTCCAGCTCCGGCGTGACCAGCAGCCGCAGCGTCGTGCCGGCGAGCAGCGCCGCGAGCGCCCGCCCGTCGGCATCGTCCGCCATCGCGAGATCGTGCGGGCCGGCATGGCGCAGGCGGACCCGGTCGGCCGCCAGCCGCTCGCCGTTGTAGTAGACGACGGTCGGCACGACCCGGGCAGCGCCCGCGAAGGGACCGACCCGCCGCGCCTGATGGATGCCGTTCTGGAGCACGGCGACGCGGGTGCCCGGACCGCACAGGCGGGCCAGCCAGGGCGCGGCGGAGGCGGTCTCGTGCGCCTTGGTACACAGCAGCACCCAATCGACCGGCGTGGCGGCGGCGGGATCGGCCAGGCTGCGCAGCGGCACGACGATCGTGCCGTCCGGGCGCTCGGCCGTCAGGCGTTCCAGCGGGCGGCGCACGCAGGCGACCACATCATGATGCCCGGCATGGACCACGGAGGCGGCGACGACGCCCCCGATCCCGCCGAGGCCGACAATTGCGATTCTCTGCGCGGAGGGGCGCGGCTGCTGTGACACGCACATGCATGCCACAGTCATTCATTTGTATGACTTGGTCAACTTAATATCGCAGGCCGTGGACGTCGACCTACGCGTCCGACCCGCGCCGTCCGAACGCCCACACGAAGAAGATCACGGCGAGCGCCAGCGCCAGGCTGAACCAGGTGATGGCGTATTGCAGGTGGTTGTTCGGCAGGTTCGGCTGGAGATGCAGGGGCCGCGGCAGCCCGCCCGGCGCCGGCGGCGCTTCGAGATCGAGATAGAAGACCGGCACGTCGACACCCTTTGCGGCGGCGATCGACGCGGTGTCGCGGGCGAACCAGATGTTGCGGGCCGGATCGTCGGACGGCGCGAACACCGAGCGCTGCTCGGGCCAGCGCATCAGCCCGACGAGCTCGACCGGCCCCCTCACCTGCCCGGCCGCCCGCGCCTCGGGCGCCTTGTCGGCGTCCGGCACGAAGCCGCGGTCGACCAGCACGAGCCGGCCGTCGGCGAGCTTCAGCGGCGTGAACACCATGTAGCCGAGGCCGCCCGTCGCGGTGCGCGAGCCGGAGCCGACCGCATAGACGAGCGCCTCCTTGTCGTGGAGGAACTCGCCCGTCACCCGGACGCGGCGGAACTCGGTCGCCTCGCGGCTCAGTCCCGCCCAGGTGGCGGGCGCCGGCATCGGCACCGGCTCGGCGGCGAGCCGCTCGGTGAGCGTGGCGATCAGGGCCTGCTTCCAGGCCATGCGCTCGAGCTGCCAGACGCCGAGGCCGATCAGGATCGTGACGCCGACCAGCGAGACGATCGCCGGACCGAGCAGACGGCGGCGGGGCAGCGCGGCGGGCGCGGTGGCGGATGCCGGCACGGCGTTCAGGGCGTATCCTCCGGGCCGAACCGGCCCTCCTCCGCCTTGTGGCGGTACTGCAGGGCGATCATCAGGCCCTTGAGCGGGCGCAACGGCGCCAGCGTGGTGAGCAGGATCAGCGGCAGCCACAGCACCGCATGCACCCAGAACGGCGGCTGATAGACGATCTCGGTGATCAGCGCGGCCGCGACCACGACGAAGCCCGAGAACGACATCACGAAGAAGGCCGGCCCGTCACCCGAATCGATGAAGGCGAAGTCGAGTCCGCACACCTCGCAGCTCGGGCGAACGTCGAGGAAGCCGGCGAACAGGCGCCCCTGCCCGCAGCGCGGGCAGCGGCACCGGAGCCCCGCGGCGAGCGGGTTGGCGACGACGGGGTGATCGGTGCGATCGTCCATCTCGCCTCAATGCCCGCCGGCCGCCGCGGCGCCGCCCGAGCCCCACACGTAGATGCAGGCGAACAGGAACAGCCACACCACGTCGACGAAGTGCCAGTACCACGCCGCGAACTCGAACCCGAGATGCTGGGTCGGGGTGAAGTGGCCGGCATAGGTCCGCCCGAGGCAGACGATCAGGAAGATCGTGCCGATGATGACGTGGGCGCCGTGGAAGCCCGTCGCCATGAAGAAGGTGGCGCCGTAGACGTTGCCCGAGAAGGCGAAATGCGCGTGCGCGTACTCGAAGCCCTGCACCATGGAGAAGCAGAGACCGAGCGCGACCGTGCAGATCAGGCCCCATTTCAGGCCCTCCCGGTCGCCGTGCAGCAGCGAATGATGCGCCCAGGTGACGGTGGTGCCGGAGGTGAGCAGGATCAGCGTGTTCAGCAGCGGCAGATGCCAGGGATCGAAGGTCTCGATGCCCTTGGGCGGCCAGACGCCGCCGAACAGCTCGGTCCGGGCCACCATGTTGTGGGCATCCGGGAACAAGGCGGCGGAGAAATAGGCCCAGAACCATGCGACGAAGAACATCACCTCGGAGGCGATGAACAGGATCATGCCGTAGCGGTGGGAGATCTGCACCACCTTGGAGTGGAAGCCGCCGTGCTCGGCCTCGATGACGACGTCGCGCCACCAGCAGAACATCACGGCGAGGACGCCGGTGGCGCCGGCCGCGAACACCCAGGGCGCCGCCGCGAAGGACTTGTGCATCCAGAAGATCGCGCCGACCGCCATCACGAAGGCGGCGAGGGAGCCCAGCGCCGGCCACGGGCTCGGATCGACCAGATGATAGTCGTGCTGCTGCTTGGCGTGGGCCTCGGCCATCGTCGTCTCCGTGTTGCCGGTCGTCTCGTCTGTTCGTGGCGCGCGGCGCCGCCGTGTCGTCGGTCGGTCAGGACCCGCCGCTGCGCGCCGCCGATGCGGTCGCGGGCTCGCGGGTCGGGTAGAACGTGTAGGACAGCGTGATGGTGTTGAGATCGTCCTGGTCGGCGTCCCTGGCGAGCGACGGTTCGACGAAGAACACCACCGCCATCTCGCGCCGCTCGCCCGCCTTCAGGCGCTGCTCGGTGAAGCAGAAGCAGTTGATCTTCGAGAAATACGCCCCGACTGTCGTCGGCGCGACGTTGTAGGACGCGGTGCCGACGGTCTCGCGGGCCGCCAGGTTGGTGACCGTGTAGTAGACCGTGACGACCTCGCCGAGCCGCACGTCGATGCTGGTCTGCTCGGGCTCGAACTTCCACGGCAGCCCGCGCGAGATGTTGGCGTCGAACCGCACCGTGATGCGGCGATCGAGCGTCTCGGCCGGGGCCGCCGCGGCGACCTGGGTGGTGCCGCCGAAGCCGGTGACGCGGCAGAACCAGTTGTAGAGCGGCACCGAGGCGTAGGCCGCGCCGACCATCAGGCCGACGAAGACGCCGCAGGCGAGCGCCACGCCGATGTCGCGGCGTGTCGTCGAGCCACGCGGCCCGGAGGTCGGCGGCGGATCGTGCGGCGACGGGAGCGGCGCGTGCATGGCGTCCCTCACAGCGGCCGGTCCAGGATGCCGGGACCGAGCTTCACCAGCGTCACCGCGTAGAACAGCACCACCAGGGCCGCGAGCACGAGCGCGATCGCGACCGAGCGGGCGCGCTGCCGGCGCTTCTGCTCCGGCGTGAGGACGATGCCGTCGTCGTGCTGCAGGGGGCGGCCGCTCACGAGACACCTCCGAGCAGCGGACCCGCGGCGACGCGCAGGGCGTCGAGCCCGGCCGTCACGTAGGGCGCGACCCAATGGTCGACCAGCAGCACGGCGAACAGGACGAACAGGTAGTAGAGCGAGAAGCCGAACAGCCGCTTGGCGAGCCGGTCGGTCGCCTGCGCATCGCCGGCGCGCCACAGCCGGACCGACAGCCACAGGATTTTCGCGCCCGCAAAGGCGGCGACCGCACCGTACAGGATCCCGGCCTCGCCGATCAGGAAGGGCGACACGCCGATCGGCGCCAGCAGCATCGCGTGCAGGAGGATCTGCCGCTTGGTCTCGGCCACGCCGGAGACGACCGGCAGCATCGGGATGCCGGCACGGGCGTAGTCGTCGCTCCGCCACAGCGAGAGCGCCCAGAAGTGCGGCGGCGTCCAGAAGAAGATGATCAGGAACAGGAGCACCGGCTCGACCGCGAGGCTGCCGGTGGCGGCCGCCCAGCCGATCATCGGCGGCACCGCGCCGGCCGCCCCGCCGATCACGATGTTCTGCGAGGTCGCCCGCTTGAGCCACATCGAGTAGACGACGGCGTAGAACACGATCGTGAAGGCGAGCAGGCCGGCGGCGAGCCAGCCGGCGACCAGGCCCAGCACGGCGACCGAGCCGACCGCGAGCGTCGAGCCGAAGGCGAGCGCCTCGCCGCCGGTCACCCGGCCGGACGGAATCGGACGACGCGCGGTGCGCGACATCACCCGGTCGATGTCGGCGTCCCACCACATGTTCAGCGCGCCGGCGGCGCCGGCGCCCACCGCGATGCAGAGCAGCGCCGCGAAGCCGATCACCGGATGCAGCCGGTCCGGCGCGACCAGCATTCCGACCAGCGCCGTGAACACCACGAGCGACATCACGCGCGGCTTCATCAGCGCGACGTAGTCGCGCACCTCGGCCAGGCTCGGCTCGGCGACGAGCGCGGTGGCCGGCATCGGACGTGACAGGTCGGCACCGTCGGTGACGAGAGACATTCGGGGGACCTCTGTCTCGCCGCTCGGAGACGCGGCAATCGGTTGTTCGACGAACGTCGCCCGCGCGAACCGCGCCCGGGCCGGACGGAGCGGCGGCGGGCCGCCGCTCCGGATCATGCGTGCCTCAGCGGATGCGCGGCAGCACCTCGAACTGATGGAACGGCGGCGGCGAGGGCAGCGTCCATTCCAGCGTCGTCGCGCCGGCGCCCCACGGATTGGCTCCGGCGAGCTCCTTGCGCTGGAACGCCCGGATGATGCCGAAGAAGAAGATCAGCACCGCGAAGCCCGAGATGTAGGAGCCGATCGACGACACCATGTTCCAGCCGTGGAACGCGTCCGGATAGTCGGCGATGCGGCGGGGCATGCCGGCGAGCCCGAGGAAGTGCTGCGGGAAGAACACCATGTTGACGCCGACGAAGGTCACCCAGAAGTGCAGCTTGCCGATCGTCTCGTCGTACATGTAGCCGGTGAACTTCGGGAACCAGTAGTACCAGCCGGCGAAGATGGTGAAGACGGCGCCGAGCGACAGCACGTAGTGGAAGTGCGCCACCACGTAATAGGTGTCGTGCAGGGCGCGGTCGACCGAGGCGTTGGCCAGCACGACGCCGGTGACGCCGCCGACCGTGAACAGGAAGATGAAGCCGAAGGTCCACAGCATCGGGGTGCGGAAGTCGATCGACCCGCCCCACATGGTCGCGATCCAGGAGAAGATCTTGATGCCGGTCGGCACCGCGATCACCATCGTGGCGGCGACGAAGTAGGCCTGCGTCCCGGTGGACAGGCCGACCACGTACATGTGGTGCGCCCACACGATGAAGCCGATGAACCCGATCGACACCATCGCATAGGCCATGCCGAGATAGCCGAACACCGGCTTGCGCGAGAAGGTGGCGACGATCTGGCTGATGATGCCGAAGCCCGGCAGGATCATGATGTAGACTTCGGGGTGGCCGAAGAACCAGAACAGGTGCTGGAACAGCACCGGGTCGCCGCCGCCCTCCGGCGCGAAGAAGGTGGTGCCGAAGTTGCGGTCGGTCAGCAGCATGGTGATGGCGCCGGCCAGCACCGGCAGCGCGAGCAGCAGCAGGAACGCCGTCACCAGCACGGACCACACGAACAGCGGCATCTTGTGCAGCGTCATGCCGGGCGCGCGCATGTTCAGGATGGTGGTGATGAAGTTGATGGCGCCGAGGATCGACGAGGCGCCGGCCAGATGCAGCGACAGGATCGCGAAGTCGATCGCCGGGCCCGGATGGCCGATGGTGGAGAGCGGCGCGTAGATGGTCCAGCCCGAGCCCGCGCCGGTGCCGCCCGGCTCGCCTTCGACGAACAGCGACATCAGGAGCAGCGAGAACGCCGCCGGCAGCAGCCAGAACGAGATGTTGTTCATCCGCGGGAACGCCATGTCGGGCGCCCCGATCATCAGCGGCACCAGCCAGTTGCCGAAGCCGCCGATCAGCGCCGGCATCACCATGAAGAACACCATGATGAGGCCGTGCGCCGTGGTGAACACGTTGAACGTGTGCGCCGAGGCGAAGATCTGCATGCCGGGGTTCTGCAGCTCGAGCCGCATGCCGATCGACAGCACCGCGCCGATGACGCCGGCCATCATGGCGAACACGAGGTACATCGTTCCGATGTCCTTGTGGTTCGTCGAGTAGACGAAGCGGCGCCAGCCGGTCGGGTGGCCGTGCGCGTGAGCGTCGTGAGCCGTTACGGTCGCATCCATGGTCCGAATCCTCGAGGGTCTTGGCTGCCGCCGCGCGGCTGGCGCGCGGCGGACCGGCTCAGTCGGCGGTCGGGGCGGTGGCGGCCACCGTGATCGCGGCCGGCACAGGCGCCGGCGTTTCGGCGTACTTCTTCTTGGCGTCCTCGGCCCAGGCCGTGAAGGCCTGCTCGCTGACGACCCGGACGGCGATCGGCATGAAGGCGTGATCCTTGCCGCACAGCTCGGAGCACTGGCCGTAGTAGACGCCTTCACGTTCCGCCTTGAACCAGGTCTCGTTCAGACGGCCCGGAACCGCGTCGATCTTGATCCCGAAGGAAGGCACGGCGAAGGCATGAATCACGTCGGCGCCGGTGACCTGCACGCGCACCACCTTGCCGACCGGCACCACCATCTCGTTGTCGACCGACAGGAGGCGCGGCTGCCCGGGCTTGAGGTCGGTATCGGGCACCATCAGCGAGTCGAACTCGAACTTGCCCTGGTCCGGATAGGCGTAGCTCCAGAACCACTGCTTGCCGGTCGCCTTCACGGTGACGTCGGCCTGCGGCGTGTTGAGCTGGGTGAACATGATGCGGAAGGACGGAACCGCGATCATCACCAGGATGATCACCGGCACCACGGTCCACACCACCTCGACCAGCGTGTTGTGCGTGGTGCGCGACGGCGTCGGGTTGGCGCGAGCGTTGAAGCGCACCGTCACGACGACGAGGAGCAGGAGCACGAGGCCGACGATCGCGGTGATGATCCACAGGAGCAGATCGTGGAACCAGACGACGTCGTGCATCACCGGGCTGGCGGGCTGCTGGAGGCCGAGCTGCCACGGAGAAGGCTGGCCGAGACCGGCCAGCGCGGGCTCGGCGAGAGCCAGCAAGGTCGCGGCGAGCAACGCCACGCAAAGCACCCGGAGAACTCCCGTCATCGTGGTCACTGCTCCTTCGTCGGTTGGCCGACGTCTGCGGTCCTTGCGGGGCACGCGACGCGAGGCGGCGAAAAGCAACGGTCCAAAACCGGATGATGTCAGGAGGTTCCACCGCGCACACGACGGGCGCATAGGCGGACAGCCTCGACGGCACCGGGGGTCTGTACCGCGATTAGGCTCTTCAAACCACAATTCCGCCCCACTATCAATGTGCCTCATGGGGCGAGGCGAACGGAATCGCATCCGTCGCGGACGACGGTGCCGAGAACGATGTCCGGCGTCGCGGACGCGGCCCCAGACGGAGCGAATCGACAGGCGTCTCGACGACGTGACCGTGTACACGGACGGTGTGATTCCGTATCACGAATATAGCCACGCTCGTCCTACGATCCAGGGGCGAACGCTGCGGACGTCCGATCCGCGGAAAAGCCCGACCCAAGGAGTTCGCGATGGGTGCGTTCTCGATTCGAAAGGCCGCGCGCGCGGCCGCGCATCCGGCCGCCCGGCTGCCGGTCGCCGGCCTCGTCTCGCGGCTCTTTCTGGTCCTCGCCGCGACGGGCGCGCTCGTCTCGGCCGCATCGGCGCAGGGCGCGGTCCGCTCGGTCCACGAGGACTGGCAGATCCGCTGCGAAACGCCGCCCGGCGCGCAATCCGAGCAATGCGCGCTGTTCCAGAGCGTGGTCGCCGAGGACCGCGCCAATGTCGGCCTCACCGTGCTGGTTCTGCGGACCGCCGACCAGAAGACGCGGTTGATGCGCGTGCAGGCGCCGCTCGGCGTGCTGCTGCCCGCCGGGCTGGGCCTGAAGGTCGACAACGCCGATGTCGGCCGCGCCGGCTTCGTGCGCTGCCTGCCGCGCGGCTGCTACGCCGAGGTCGTGATGGACGAGAACCTCATCAAGCAGTTCCGCAGCGGCCAGACGGCGACCTTCTTCATCTTCCAGACGCCCGAGGAAGGCATCGGCTTTCCGATGAGCCTGAAGGGATTCGGCGACGGTTTCGACAAGCTTCCTTGACAGTCGGCCAGTCTTGACAGCGCGATGTGCTGCGAACATCACCGCGACGCTCGAAACCGCGCCCGGCGCGCTCTGATTCGGCGCCGCCGGACTGCAGGAGGTGGCCCGTGATGGCGGCCGAGATCACGACACGTAAACCGGCGACCGGACCGCGCAGACACAACCGTCGCGCACGCCTGACACCGAGGCTCCTGACCTCGACGCTCCTGGCGGCGGCACTCGGCACGATGGTTCTCGGCGCGACCGCTGCGGTCGCCGAGGCGCCCTGCCGCACCACCGGAAGCTTCGAGAGCTGGCTCGAGCGTTTCAAGCAGGAGGCGGTCCAGCAGGGAATTTCGCGCAACGCCATCGCGGCGGCGGCGCCCTACCTCGTCTATGACCAGCGCATCGTCAACATCGACCGCGGCCAGAAATTCTTCGCCCAGAGCTTCCTGCAGTTCTCCGACAAGATGCTGCCGGCCTACCGACTGCAGAAGGGCACCGAGCAGCTCGGCAAGCACGCCGCGCTGTTCGCCCGCGCCGAGAAGCAGTACGGCGTCCCGGGCCCGGTGATCGTCGCGTTCTGGGGACTGGAGAGCGACTTCGGCGTCGCCATGGGCAAGGACCACGCGATCCGCTCGCTGGCGACGCTCGCCTACGACTGCCGCCGCTCGGAGATGTTTCGCGGCCATCTGTTCGACGCGCTGCGCATGATCGAGCGCGGCGACCTGCAGCCGGCCGAGATGGTCGGCTCCTGGGCCGGCGAGCTCGGCCAGACCCAGATGATGCCGTCCGAGTACATGAAGCACGCCATCGACTGGGACGGCGACGGCCACCGCAACCTGCTCAAGAGCCCGGCCGACGTGATCGGCTCGAGCGCCAGCTACCTCCAGGAGCTCGGCTGGCGGCGCGGCGAGCCGTGGATGCGCGAGGTCAGGGTTCCGGCCAGCATGCCGTGGGACCAGGCCGATCTGGCGATCCAGCACCCGCACGCCAAATGGGCCGAATGGGGCGTGACGCTGCGCGACGGCAAGGCGCTGCCGAACGGCGGGCCGCCCGCCTCGCTGCTGCTGCCGATGGGGCGGCTCGGTCCGGCCTTCCTGGTCTATCCGAACTTCCAGGCCTACCTGAAGTGGAACGCGTCGCTGGTCTATGCCACCACGGCCGCCTATTACGCGACGCGGGTCGCCGGCGCGCCGCCGATGTCGCGCGGCGCCCCCGGCATCCCGGTGCTCTCTCAGGACGAGGGCAAGGAGCTGCAGCAGCTCTTGAACCGGGCCGGCTGGGACGTCGGCGTGCCGGACGGCAAGATCGGCGCCGGCACCCGCACGGCGATCAAGCAGGCCCAGATGAAGCTCGGCCTGCCGGCGGATTCCTATCCGACGCCGGAGCTGCTCGCCCGGCTGCGCGCCGGACGGTGAGGCCGTCGTCCTCCCGGCCGCCCTCCCCTCGCGGGAGAAGCAAGACGCGAGTCGACTGCAAGGCCGACCTCACCGCGAGACGCGGACGCGCGGGCGGCTGGCTTGGCCCTCGGTGTCGTCGGCCTGCATGGCCGCCTCGATGTTGCGCGCCGAGGCGATCACCAGGGGCGCCAGGCGGGCTCGCAGCACCTCGTCGTAGCGCGGCTTGGGCACCAGGAAGCTGAGGCTGCCGATGACGGCGCGGCGCGCGCCGAACACCGGCGCCGCGACGGCGGCGCGGACCTGGTCGACGTCCCCCGAGGCGGCAGCGTAGCCGGCCCGCCGGAAGGCGGCGAGGTGGCGGCGGAAGTCCTCCCAGCTCTGGCCGAGGCCGGCGGTCGCGATCTCCGCCGCATTGGCCGTGAACAGCGACTTCAGCGTGCGGTTCGGCAGATGCGCCAGGATGATCTTCGAGGTGGCGCCGCGGAACAGCGGCATCGGCCGGCCGCGCTGGAACACGATCGGCTCCTGCGGTCCGCGCCCCATCTCCTGGTGCACGCACATGACGCGATCGTGGAACAGGCGGCAGAGCAGCACGGCGCCGCCCTCCGACGCATGCTCGATCAGCTCGGTCATGACGCCGCGGGCCGCATTGAGCATCGGATCGCAGAGCTGGATCTGGCGATCCATCTGGATGATGGCCGGGCCGAGCGTGTAGCTCGCGCCGGACACCGGGCTGATCAGCCCCGCCCGGGTGAGCCGCTTGAAATAGCGATAGGCCGTGGTGGCGGACACGCCGAGCTGCACGGCGGCATCCTCCACGGTCCACTCCGGGCGCTCGATGGTGAACAGTCCGAGGACCGCCAGCAGCCGGTCGCCACTGCTCGGCAGACCCCCCTCTTCCTTGGAGCGGCCTCCACCGGGGCCGCGCACCGGACTCGGATAAGACACTGTCGTAACCCCCCGTAGTTGTGGTACCGTCGCACTAGTGACACAACCCTGAGACGTTTCAAGCTTTTCTTCCATAACGTGCAACTTTAACTGAATTTTAGGGACTTTGGCAGTCCGAACGCACTGATCAATTGAGGTTTTTTGGGACGTGCCGGATCCGAGTCCAGCGGTCCTAGCTGCGTGACTCGCCACAGGAATCCAAACGGACACAATTTGGGCGGGAGGAGCCGGGGGCAGGAACGTTCCGGCCGGCTCGGTCGTTGGGCCGTACCGGCGGCCGATCGACGGCGGCGCCGTGTGACCCGCATCGCACCACCAGCATCGGACGACAGCGTGCCCGACCTTCCCACCCCTCCGGTCGACGATCCGCCGGCCGCGCCGGTTCCTCGCGCCGCTGCGCCGCCGCGCCGCCCGGTGGACGACCCGTCGCCCGGTCCGGCCGATCCCGGCCCCTTGGACGACCCGCCGCCGACGCGGCCGACCGATCCGGTCGAGGAGCCGCCGCCCGACGCGGACGAGCCCGGCCCGATCGAGGAGCCGCCGCCCGGCCACGAGGAGACGCCCGACATCGACGACCCGCTCGAACGCCCCGAGCCGCCACCGCTGCAGGTGCTCCGGGCCGGCACGCCGACGGCCGGCACGGCGCCGGGCGGCACGGTGCCGGGCGGCACAGTGCCGCTGGGCGCCGTCGTCGAGACCGACCTGCCGGCGCGGCTCGACCGGCTGCCCTGGGGCCGCTTCCACGTGCTGGTGATCGCCGCCCTCGGCATCACCTGGATCCTCGACGGGCTCGAGGTGACGCTCGCCGGCACCCTGGCGGGCGCGCTCAAGCAGAGCCCGGTGCTGCAATTTTCCAACGCCGACGTCGGTTTCGCAACCAGCGCCTATCTGCTCGGTGCGGTTCTGGGCGCGGTCGGCTTCGGCTGGCTGACCGACCGGCTCGGCCGCAAGAAGCTGTTCTTCATCACGCTCGCCGTCTATCTGAGCGCCACCGCGGCGACCGCCCTGACCTGGGACGTGTGGAGCTTCGCGGCAATGCGCTTCATCACCGGCGCCGGCATCGGCGGCGAGTACACGGCGATCAACTCGACCATCCAGGAGCTGGTGCCGGCGCGGGTGCGCGGCTGGACCGACCTGGTGGTCAACGGCAGCTTCTGGCTCGGCGCCGCGGCCGGCGCGTTCGGCTCGATCCTGGTGCTCGATCCCACGCTGATGCATCCCGAATACGGCTGGCGCATCGCCTTCCTGATCGGCGCCGTGCTGGGCCTCATCGTGCTGCTCATGCGCATGTGGATCCCGGAAAGTCCGCGCTGGCTGATGACCCACGGACGTGTCGCAGAGGCCGAGGCGATCGTCGCCGGCATCGAGCGGCGCGTGCTCGGCCACGGCGCCCGCCGGCCCGACGATCTGCCCACGGTGCGGCTGCGGGTGCGCCTGTTCACGCCGCTCTCCGACGTCGCCGACGCACTCCTGGTGCGCTATCGCGGCCGCGCCGTGATCGGCCTCGTGCTGATGGTCGCGCAGGCGTTCTTCTTCAACGCCGTGTTCTTCACCTACGCGCTGGTGCTGACCGACTTCTACGGCGTGCCGGTCGGCCATGTCGGCTGGTACATCCTGCCCTTCTCGATCGGCAACTTCCTCGGGCCGCTGCTGCTCGGGCGGTTCTTCGACACGCTCGGCCGCCGCACCATGATCGTGTTCACCTATGCGATCTCGGGCGTGCTGCTGGCGATCTCGGGATTCATGTTCCAGCAGGAGCTGATCACGGTCGCCCAGCAGACCTTCGCCTGGACCGTGGTGTTCTTCTTCGCCTCGGCGGCGGCGAGCTCGGCCTATCTGACCGTCAGCGAGACGTTTCCGCTGGAGATCCGGGCGCTGACCATCGCGGTGTTCTATGCGCTCGGCACCGGGATCGGCGGCGTCGCCGGGCCGTGGCTGTTCGGCTCGCTGATCGATTCGGGCTCGCGCAGCAGCGTGTTCGCGGGCTATCTGTTCGGCGCGGCCCTGATGGTCGCCGCCGCCGCGGTGCATTGGCGCTGGGGCGTCGCCGCCGAAGGAAAGAGCCTGGAGGACGTGGCGCAGCCGCTCGCGGCCGTCGACTGAGGAACGGACCAGAACCCGACATGACGCCTGTGATGCCCGCCGACACCATCGACCTGGACGAGGTCGCCCTGCTGCTCGACATCGACGGCACGCTGCTCGACTTCGCGCCGACGCCGCGCGAGGTGTGGGTGCCGCCCTCGCTGCGCCAGACGTTGAACGGGCTGCTCGCCCGCACCGGCGGGGCGCTGGCGCTGGTGAGCGGCCGCTCGCTGGCCGATCTCGACCTGCTGTTCGCACCGCTGGAGTTGCCGGCGATCGGCGGCCACGGCGCCGAACTGCGCGTCGCGCCCGGCCAGCGCTCCGATCCCGACCGCACGCCGGCGCTCGATCCGATGGTCAAGCGCAAGCTCGCCAGCGTCGCCGAGATCGGCCCCGGCGTGCTGCTGGAGGACAAGGGCTACTCGCTCGCCTTGCACTACCGGCTGGCGCCCGACAAGGGCGACGAGGTGAAGGCGATGGTGACGGCGATCTGCGAGTCGTTTCCCGAGTTTCCGCTGGAGGCCCTGCCCGGCAAGTCGGTCGTCGAGGTGAAGCCCGCCGCCTTCGACAAGGCGACCGCGGTCGCCGAGCTGATGCAGCTGCCGCCCTTCGCCGGACGCCGGCCCATCTTCGTCGGCGACGACGTCACCGACGAGCGGGTGTTTCCCATCCTGCCGCCGCTGCGCGGCATCGGCTTCTCGGTCGGCCACCGCGCCGCCGACGCCGACGGCTGCTTCGACCGCCCGGCCGACGTGCGCGCCTGGCTCGACGGCCTGCTGGAGCGCCAAGCGGTGGGGTGAGGACTCCGCACTCTCATGCCGAACATCTCCTCATGGTGAGGAGCGCTCCGAAGGAGCGCGTCTCGAACCATGCGGCCACCTAGCCCAGGCGATCCGTGGCCGCCCTCGCCCTTCGAGACGCCCGCTGTGCGGGCTCCTCAGGGTGAGGGCGGAACGGTCCATCACGATTCCGCGGTCGCCTCCTCCTGCAGCTCGGCGCGGGCGGGCGGACGGGCGGCGAGGAGATTGTAGGCGCTGTTGACGAGCGCGACGTGGGTGAAGGCCTGGGGGAAGTTGCCGACCTGGCGCTGGGCCGGGACGTCGTACTCCTCGGCCAGGAGCCCGACGTCGTTGCGCAGGGCGAGCAGCCGGTCGAACAGCGCGCGTGCTTCCGCGTGGCGGCCCTGCAGCACATAGGCGTCGACCAGCCAGAAGCTGCAGGCGAGGAACACGCCCTCGCCCGGCGGCAGGCCGTCGCGGGTCCGATCGGTGCGGTAGCGCAGCACGAAACCGTCGGCGAGCAGATCCTCCTCGATCGCCCTGATGGTGGCGGACACCCGCGGATCGTCGGGCGGCAGAAAGCCGAGCTTAGGCAGCAGCAGAAGGCTCGCGTCGAGCTCCTTCGATCCGTAGGACTGCACGAAGCAGCCGCGCTCCGGATCGAGCCCGCGCGCCAGAACGTCGGCCCGGATGGCGTCGCGCATCCCCTTCCAGCGCTCGACCGGGCCGGGCAGGCCGTACTCCTCGGCGCTCAGGATGGCGCGGTCGAAGGCGACCCAGCACATCAGCTTCGAGAACACGAAGTGGACCCGCGGGCCCCGCACCTCCCAGATGCCCTCGTCCGGCTCCCGCCACATGGTCTCCAGATAGTCGAGCAGGCGGAGCTGCAGGTCCCAGCCGGAGCTCTCCGGCGCGAGGCCGCCACGGCGGGCGTGGTGGAACGTCGCCATCACCTCGCCGAACACGTCGAGCTGGAGCTGATCGTGCGCGGCGTTGCCGATGCGCACCGGCCGCGAGTTCTCGTAGCCGGCGAGCCACGACACCTCCCATTCGGTGAGGCGGCGCTCGCCGGCGAGGCCGTACATGATCTGGATCTGCTCGGGGCTGCCGGCGACGGCGCGCACCAGCCAGTCGCGCCACGCCTGCGCCTCGTGGAAGTAGCCGGCGTTCATCAGCGCGAACAGTGTGAGGGTCGAGTCGCGCACCCAGCAGAAGCGGTAGTCCCAGTTGCGCGTGCCGCCGAGGCATTCCGGCAGCGACGTGGTCGGCGCCGCGACGATGCCGCCGGTCGGCGCGTAGATCAGCGCCTTCAGGGTGACGAGCGAGCGCACCACGGCCGCCGACCAGCGTCCGGCGGAGCGGCAGGTGGACGCCCACTCGCACCAGAACGCCTCGGTGGCGGCGAGCGCCGGCGCGGCGTCGAACGGCTCCGGCACGGGCCGGTGCGACGGGCTCCAGGCGAGCACGAACGGCACGGTCTCGCCTGCGGCGACCGTGAACTCCGCGACCGTCCTGAGATCGCGGCCCTCGAGCCGCACCGGCGTGTGCAGCACCACCATGTCGGGCCCCGCGATGGCGCGCAGCGTGCCGTCCTCGAGGTGGCTCACCCACGGCACGATCGCGCCGGTGCCGAAGCGCAGCACCAGCTCCATGCTCATCACGACGCGGCCGCGCTCGCCGGTGACGAGCCGCACCACCTCGGCGGTGCCGTCGCGCAGCGGCATGAAGTCGGTGACCAGCACGGCGCCCGTCGCGGTCTCGAAGCGCGTCTCCAGGATGAGGGTCGAGTCGCGATAGCGGCGCGTGACGCGCGGCGCGGGATCGCGCGGAGAAATGCGCCAGCGGCCGTTCTCCGGCCCGCCGAGCAGGGCCGCGAAGCAGGCGTCGGAATCGAAGCGCGGCCAGCACAGCCAGTCGATCGAGCCGGTGCGATCGACGAGCGCGGCGGTCTCGCAGTCGCCGATCAGGGCGTAGTCTTCAATGCGTGATGGCATGGGGAGGGTCGGTCACTCGGCTTCACCGCCGCCAGGGTCGCGACCGCGGACACTCCGGTGTTCGACCGGTCGGCTCGGCGCTCGTCGCTGCGGCGGACGGGTGCTCCGCCGGAGCGGAGCACATCGGGGATGAGGCACGGCGTCGGCCCGCCCTCGCGAGGACGGGCCGCACCATCACGGGCCAGCAATATGGCTGAACTGAGCCGCGCGTCAGCGCGCCGCCGCGAGTCGGTCGGGCGGTCCGTCCTGCGCGGCCTCCTTCTCGGCCTCGCGGCTGGGCGGATAGCTCTGCTCGCCTTCGTCGGTCAGCGTCGGCAGCTCGCCGGCGGCGTTGGCGGCCGGACCGGCCGGCTCGGCGCTATCGGCGGCGATCTCCGGATCCTCCGGGTCGCGATCGACCGGGATGAGCGTCAGGCTCTGGTTCTCCTCGATGGCGACGAGCTCCTGGGCCAGCTCCCAGTTCGCCTCGGCCTGCCCCTCCGGGCAGCCCTGCTCCTGCCAGATGCGAAAGGCGCGCTCGCGCACGCGCTGCTCGTGGTCGTCCATCGGGGCTCTCCTCGGACTTGGGTGTCGGGGCAGTCGATGCGGAAACGGGAGGAACGCCCGCGCGGTTCCCGCACCGGGACGTCTCGCCGCGTTCGACCGGAGAAGCGTAAGGCCCCGACACGACGCCTTGTTGACCTAGCGCAGCTTTCGTCCACCTCCGCGCGGACCGTGGGTCGCCTGCAGCACCGCGACCGGCAGCGGCCCCAACAGCGAGCGCGCCGGCACCGCCCCGGAGGGGGCCGGCACGCCCGGGCGCAGCACGTCCGTGCGGATCGCGTAGCCGTCGAGCATCAAGGTGGCGTCGAGCTCCGCCGGATCGAGCCAGCGGCGGCCGCCGTCGGTGAGCGGCGCGAAATGACGGCCGACCGCGACGATCACGGCGTCCCGCCGTCCAGTGCGGGCGAAGGCCAGCACGTGCCCGGCATGCGGCCCTTCGACATGCACCGGCTCGTAGCCGCCGTTGTCGAACACGTCCGGAAGGCGGCGGCGCAGGTCGAGCAGGAGATGGGTGAGTGCGAGCTTGATGCGGCCGTCCGGCCACGCCGCGGCGAGTGCCGCCCAGTCCGGCGCCTGGCCGATGGCGTCGAGCGCCGCCTGCCGCGCGGCGAAGTCGACGGCCCGGCGGTTGTCCGGATCGACCAGCGACAGGTCCCAGAACTCGGTGCCCTGATAGATGTCGGGCACGCCCGGGATGGTCGCCTTGAGGGTGAGCTGGGCGAGGCTGTTCAGCGCACCCAACAGCGCGGTGCGCTGTGCGACGGCGGCGAAGTCCTCCAGGAACTCGGCCGAGCCTTCGGGATCGAGCAGGCGGCCGACGAAGCCGGTGACGGCGCCCTCGTAGGCGTCGTTCGGGTTGTGCCAGCTCGTCTCCTGCTTGCCTTCGCGCAGCGCCTTCACGGCATAGGTCTGCAGCCGCTCGGTCAGGCCGGCGTCCGGCCCGCCGTTCGGCCAGACGCCCAGCAGCGCCTGGTACAGCATGTATTCGTGCGCGTCGGAGGGCGCCCGCTGCGGCTTCTTGCCGATCAGCGGCTCGTTGCGCTGGCGCCAGCGGCGCACCGCCGCCTCCCAGTCGGGCGCGATCTCGGCGATCGACAGGATGCGCATGCGCGCGTCCTCGCCGCGCTTGGTGTCGTGCGTCGCGGTCGCCGTCATGGCGTGCGGATGCGCGACGCGAGCCTGCATGCGGTAGTCGAACTCGCCGGGCGACAACGCGGGCAGCACCGGCTCGCCGCCGACCTCGTTGAGCGCGATCAGCCGGTGATAGCGATAGAACGCCGTGTCCTCCAGCGCCTTCGCCATCACCGGGCCGGTGAGCTGCTGGACCTTGCCGGAGAAGCGCTTCACCCGCGGGCTGCTGTAGCCCTGCCGTCCGGGCGCGATCAGGTCGAGAGTGAGCACGTCCTGAAGGAAGTCCAGCACGCCGGTGTCGGGACCGAACCAACGTGACCGGGCCCGCGCGATCGTCTCTTCGATACGGCTGCGGTCCTCCGGCGAGACTTGCCCGCCGGCGCCGATATAGGTGCGGTAGACCGGGAAGTGGACGATGTAGGAGCGCAGCGCGGCGCGCAGGCGCTCGAAGGTGAAGTCTCGGCTGCGCCAGTGCCCAGCCGCGATGCGGGCGAGCAGGCGGCACAGCACCGTGAACTCGCTCGCCAGCATGGTCTCGAGCACGCGCACCTTGGCGTCCTCGACGATCCGCTCGAAATCCTGGCGCTCGCCCAGGATGTCGCGATAGAGCGCATCGAGCCGCGGCATGCCGGCGTCGTCGAGCAGCACGCGGGCGATGACGTTGAGCACGTCGTAGCCGGTGGTGCCGGCGACGCCCGGCAGCGCCGGCAGCGGCTCGCCCTCGGCGAGGATCTTCTCGGCGACGATGTAGAAGGGCTGCGCGCGGGCCGGACCGGGGCGCACCACGCGCACCACCCGCGCCAAGCGGCGCGAGTACTGGACCGGATCGAGCAGGCCATCGACGTGATCGAGCCGCAGCCCGTGCAGGCGACCTTCGCGGATCAGCTCCAGCACGCGCCGATGCGCCGCCGTGAAGGTCGGCACGTGCTCGATCTTGATGCCGGCCAGGTCGTTGATGTCGAAGAAACGCCGGTAGTTGATCTCGGTGAAGGCGACGCGCCAGTGGGCGACGCGGTAATGCTGGCGTTCCAGCAGCCGATGCAGCCGGGTCGGATCGCTGGCGCCCGGCCGGTAGGCGGCGAGGCCGCGCTCGATCACCTCGGCGCCGCCCGGTACGGCGGCGAGCTCGGCCTTGAAGGCCGGCGCGCGCTCGCGGCTCGGCTCGTTCGGGTCCGGGAAGCGGTCGGCGAGCGCCAGCAGCGCGCGGCCCGCGTCGGTGTCGCCGGCCTCGACCTCCTGCACGACGGTCTTGAGGATGTCGCCGTAGCGGTTGGGCCGGATCGGCAGGCGGTGCTCGAAATACCAGACCGAGAAGCTGCCCTCGGCGGCGTCGTATTTCAGCACGAGGTCGCCGTCGTCGAGCGCCTCGCCGTAGGATTTCCCCAGCACCGGGATCAGCAGGCCGCCGTTCGGCCGGTAGGGCAGCGTCTCCCACTCGATGTCGAAGGAGGCGGCGTGCGGCGAGCGCGGCCCCCATTCCAGCACGTCGAGCCACCAGGCGTTGTCGGCGTAGCCGCCGCCCATGTGGTTGGGGACGAAATCGAGGATCAGGCCGATGTCGGCCTCGGCGAGTGCGTTGGAGAGGCGGTCGAAGGCCTCGTCGCCGCCGAACTCGGGATTGAGCGCGTCGTGGTCGACGATGTCGTAGCCATGGGTGGAGCCGGCGCGCGCCTTGAGGAAGGGCGAGGCGTAGAGATGGCTGACGCCGAGCGACTTCAGATAAGGCACCAGGGCGGCGGCCGCGTCGAAGCCGAGCTTGGACGAGAGCTGCAGCCGGTAGGTCGCAGTCGGAACGACAGGCGGCATCGGGCCTCCTTGGACCGGCTTCGCGGACACGGGGAACACGGATGAACGGCCGGCCGGTCGCTGCGACCGGCCTTCGCCGCTACGTCATGTCGTGCCGGCGAAGACGGTGACGGATCGCGAGGGAGCGGCGAGCTTCACGCCGGGTTTCAGCGGAGCATCGGCACGCCCGCTCTCGCCCTCGACCGTCGCCAGGATCTTGGTCCAGCCGCCGCAATCGGGCCATTTCGGCAGGACGACATCGACCGGATGGGCGGCCGCGTTGAGAAGGATCAGCAAAGGTGCACCCGAGGACTCCAGCGGCGCGAGGACGTAGGAGAGGAACCGCGCTTCCGCAAAGGCCCAATCCGCGCCGTCCATCTCGGTTCCACCGGGCGTCAGCCATTTGACGTCGTACTGGTCGCCGCGCCGGCCGACCAGCCAGCGGCGGCCCTGCAGCTGCGGATAGTCGCGGCGCATCGCCGTGAGGCGCTCGACCAGGGCCGTGAGGTCGTCGCCGTCGCGGCCTTGGCCGGACCAGTCGACCCAGCCGACCTCGTTGTCCTGGCAATACGGGTTGTTGTTGCCCTCCTGGGAATTGCCGATCTCGTCGCCGGCGAGCAGCAGCGGCACGCCCTGCGAGAGGAACAGGGTCGCCAGCAGGGCGCCGCGGACGCGGCGGCGGATCTCCAGCACCTCCTTGTCGGTGGTCGGTCCCTCGACGCCCCAGTTGGCGCTCAGATTGTCGTCGGAGCCGTCGCGGTTGCCCTCGCCGTTGGCATCGTTGTGCTTGCGCGCATAGGCGACCAGATCCGCGAGCGTGAAGCCGTCGTGCACGGTGACGTGGTTGATGCTGGCGCGCGGCATGCGGCGGCGATGGCGGAAGCGGTCGGCCGATCCGGTGACGCGGGCGGCGAGGTCGCGGATCTGGTTGGCGTCACCGCGCCAGAACGAGCGCACGGTGCGGCGGAACTGGTCGTTCCATTCGGACCAGCCGGGCGGGAAGCCGCCGAGCTGATAGCCGCCGAGCCCGATGTCCCAGGGCTCGGCGATCAGCTTCACGCGCGACAGGACCGGATCCTGGCCGATGGCGGCGAAGAAGCCCGAGGTCGGATCGAAGCCGTGCGGCTCGCGCCCGAGCGTCGTGGCGAGGTCGAAGCGGAAGCCGTCGACATGGCACTGCTCGACCCAGTAGCGCAGACTGTCCATCACCATCTGCAGCACGCGCGGATGGGTCAGGTTGAGCGAGTTGCCGGTGCCGGTGAAGTCCTCGTAGTAGCGCGGCGCGTTCGGCCGCAGCCAGTAGTACGAGGCGTTGTCGATGCCGCGGAACGACAGCGTCGGCCCGAGATGATTGCCCTCGCCGGTGTGGTTGTAGACGACGTCGAGGATCACCTCGAGACCGGCGTCGTGGAGGAGGCCGACCGTCGCCTTGAAGTCCTCGACGCCGCTCTCGGCCGCGCCGTAGCGCGGCTCCGGGGCGAAGAAGCCGACCGTGCCGTAGCCCCAGTACTGGCGCAGGCCCTTCTCGACCAGCATGCGCTCGTCGACGAAGGCGTGCACGGGCAGGAGCTCGATCGCGGTGACGCCGAGCCGCCGGTAGTGCTCGATCATGCTCGGCGCGGCGAGCCCGCGGAACGTGCCGCGCAGCGCGGCCGGCACGTCCTCGCGCTGCATGGTGAGGCCGCGCACATGGGCCTCGTAGATCACGGTGGAATGCCACGGCACCGAGGGGCGCGTGTGCTGGCCCCAGGTGAACGCGTCGTCGACCACGACGCCCTTGGGAACGCCGCGGGCATTGTCGCGTTTGTCGAAGGACAGGTCCGCGCGGGCGCTGCGCATCCGATAGGCGAAATGCGCGTCGCTCCACACGAAGTGGCCGGTCAGCCGCTTGGCGTAAGGGTCGAGCAGCAGCTTGTGGTGGTTGAAGCGGTGGCCGTGCTCCGGGTCGTAGGGCCCGTAGACCCGGTAGCCGTAGACCTGCCCCGGCACGACCTGTGGCAGATAGGCGTGCCAGACGTCCTCGGTGCACACCGGAAGGACGATCCGTTCCACCTCGCGGCGTCCGGAGCTGTCGAACAAGCAAAGCTCGATCTTCTCGGCATTGGCCGAGAAGATCGCGAAGTTCGTCCCCCGCCCGTCGAAGGTCGCGCCGAGCGGATACGGCGCGCCCGGCTCGACTCTCATGACGTCACGCCTCCGGGACCAGGATGATGCCGGCGAGCGGCGGCAGGACGAGGTTCAGCACGGCGCCGTGATCGGTGTCCTCGGCCTGGATGCGCCCGCCATTGCCCAGATTGCCGCCGCCGTAGATCTCCGCATCGCTGTTGAACACCTCACGCCAGCCGCCGCCGAACGGCACGCGCATGCGATAGTTTTCGCGCGGCGCCGGCGTGAAGTTCATGGCGATGAGGCAGACCGAGCCGGGATCACGGCCGCGGCGCAGCCAGGCGAACACGCTCGCATCGGCATCGTCCACCACGATCCACTCGAAGCCGCCGGGCTCGGCATCGAGCTGATGCATGGCCGGCAGCGTCTTGTAGAGGCGGTTGAGGTCGCGGACCAGATCCTTGACCCCGGCGTGCTCCTTCTGCTCGAGCAGATGCCAGTCGAGGCTGTGGTCGTGCGCCCACTCGCGCTCCTGGGCGAACTCGCCGCCCATGAACAGCAGCTTCTTGCCCGGATGCGCGAACATGAAGGTGTAGTAGGCGCGGATGTTGGCGAAGCGTTGCCAGCGGTCGCCCGGCATGCGGCCGAAGATCGAGCCCTTCCCGTGCACCACCTCGTCGTGGGACAGCGGCAGCACGAAGTTCTCGAAGAAGGCGTAGAGCATCCCGAAGGTGACGTCGCCGTGGTGATGCTTGCGGTAGATCGGGTCCTTGGCGATGTAACGCAGGGTGTCGTGCATCCACCCCATGTTCCACTTGTAGCCGAAGCCGAGACCGCCGACGTCGGCCGGGCGCGAGACCAGCGGCCAAGCGGTCGACTCCTCCGCCATCGTGGTGGCGTTGGGAAAGCGGCCGAACACCTCGGTGTTGAAGCGCCGCAGCATGTCGATCGCCTCGAGATTCTCGCGACCGCCGTACTTGTTCGGGATCCAGCCGCCCTCGGGCCGGCTGTAGTCGAGATAGAGCATCGAGGCGACGGCATCGACGCGCAGACCGTCGATCTTGTAGCGCTCCAGCCAGAACAGCGCGTTGGCGACGATGAAGTTCTGCACCTCGCGCCGGCCGAAATTGTAGATCAGGGTGTTCCAGTCGAGATGGCGCCCCTGCATGGCGTTGGCGTGCTCGTAGAGCGCCGTGCCGTCGAACTGGGCGAGGCCGTGGGCGTCGTCCGGGAAATGGCCCGGCACCCAGTCGAGGATGACGCCGACGCCGTGCCGGTGGAACGCGTCGACCAACATGGCGAAGTCGTGCGGCGACCCGAACCGGCTGGTCGGCGCATAGAGGCCGGTCGGCTGGTAGCCCCACGAGGCGTCGAAGGGATGCTCGGCGATCGGCAGCAGCTCGACATGGGTGAAGCCCATCTCGGCGACGTAGGGCGGCAGCTGCTCGGCGAGCTCGCGATAGGTGAGCCAGGAATTGGCGAGATACGGATTGCGCCGCCAGGAGCCGAGATGGACCTCGTAGATCGAGATCGGCGCGTCGAGCCGGTTGATGCCGGCCGGCCCGGGGGCGATCTGCGGCAACGTCGCCGGATCGACGACCACGGAGGCGGTGAGCGGCCTGATCTCGGCCGAGAAGGCGTAGGGGTCCGACTTCAGCAGCGGCGCCGACTGATGCGGCCCGATGATCTCGTACTTGTACTTGTCGCCCGCCTTGGCGTCCGGGACGAAGATCTCCCAGAAGCCGTTGCCGCGGACCCGCATGGCGTGGCGGCGGCCGTCCCAGAAATTGAAGTCGCCGACGACGCTGACCCGGCGCGCGTTGGGGGCGAACACCCCGAAGGCGACGCCGGACACGCCCTCGTGCACCATCGGATGGGCGCCGAGCCGCTCGTAGATCTGCAGGTGCGTCCCCTCGCCCATCAGATAGAGGTCGAGGTCGGAGAACACGGGCGCGAAGCGATAGGGATCCTCGATCTCGACCGGATCGGCCTTGCCCCACTGCGCCAGGAGGCGATAGTCGCGCGCGTTCGACGGCACCTGGCCGGAGAACAGGCCTGCATCGTGAATGCGCTTGAGCTCGGCCTGCTGGCCGTCCGCGAAGCGGACCGAGACCTGACGGGCGCCGGGCAGATAGACGCGCACCACCGGTTGCCCATGATCGACATGGGGGCCGAGATAACGGAACGGATCAGCGTGATAACCGCCGATGATGGCGTGGGCTTCTGCGGTGACGACTTCAGTCATGGCTGCGCGTCCGCGGCAGGAAACAGGGCCCGCGCCAGACCGGCAAGCGGCACATGGACCCAGTCGGGACGATTGGCGAACTCATATCCCACCTCGTAAACGGCCTTTTCCACAATGAAAAAACGCAACAGCCGGTCGGCCGCAGCCTGATCGGAGGGCCACAGCCGCGTGCCGGCCATCGTTTCGCGCATGCACATCAAGAACGCATCCGTTGCCGCATCGCGCCAGGAGTCAAGTACCTCCGTGAGTCGCTCCGGTCCGTCCACCGCCTTCTCCAGGTGGCGGATCAGGGCCGAGGTCGCGGCATAGTCCAGGGAGCGCACGAAACCGGCCGCATCGCGGGCCGATGGCGCCTTGCGGACCCGCTCGGCCGGCGGCCGTTCGGGCTCCCCCTCGAAGTCGACGATCTGGACGTCGTCCTTGGCGATCAGAATCTGCCCCAAGTGGTAGTCTCCATGATGACGGATCTTGTCGACCTCGAGCGGGCCGGCGAGCAGGCTGCGCAACCTGTCGAGCGCCTCGGCCTTGCCCGAGAGCAGCATCTCGGCGGACGGCTGCGCCGTGGCGGGGAGCTGCGGCTGACGGCGGGCGAGCTCCGCGAACATCGCCTCGGCGTTGTGCACGAGCTCCCGCGTCCAGGTCTCGACATCGGCCTCGGTGACCGGCTCGGGCGCGAAGTCGGGAATGTCGGGCCGGCTCCCCAGCGCCAGATGCAGCTCGGCGGTCCGGCGGCCGATCTGGCGGACGCGGTTGAGGAAGGCCAGGTCGGGGCCGGGCGCCGCCTCCGCCTCGGTCGGCAGCATGCTGGCGTCCTCGAGATAGCGGTCGAGTGCCGAGGCGGTGTGCGACCAGGCGTCGCCCTGATTGTCGACGAAGCGGTGCAGCACCCCGACCGCGGAGCGCGTGTCGCCTTCGACCAGCTCGATCGTCCCCATCAGGCGCGGCGTGTTGGCGAACTCGGCCGCGTCGGTGAGGAATCGGCCCATCTCCACCTCCGGATTCACGCCGGAGGTGAGCCGCCGATAGATCTTCAGCACGAAGGAGGAGTCGATCAGGGTGGTCGAGTTGGTCTGCTCGACGCCGGCGCCGCGCACCATCGCGATGGGCGGCAGGGCGCTCTCGGCGAATTTCGCGGTGGGCACGAACTCGACGGCGACGTCCGGGGCCGCCTCGCGACGCCCGCCGGCGTGGATCTGGGTCACCAGGGCCGAGACGACCTCGCGGTCGGCGACCGCGTCGACCAGAGCGCCCTCGCGGTTGGTCCGCCGCACCGGCGCCAGGATCGCGGCCAGCGGATAGTCGGCATTGCTGTCGATGTGACCCCAGCGCACCACGAGCGGCAGCGCATAGCGGGCGGCCGCCCGGCGGGCGACGTGGTCGACCACGGCCAGCACGGGCGGGAACGACCCGTCGCCGAGCGGCACGAGCCGCGACAGGCGCGTCTCGCCGCCCTCCCCGCCCTTGCCGGCGAACCAGCGCCGGCCCGACAGGAAGGCCGGCAGCACCTCGCGCTCGAGATGCTGCCGCACCCGCGCCTCGGCGAGCGATCGCCAGTTCGCCTGCAGCACCAGCGTCACCCATTCGCGCGGCATGATCGTCTCCGTGCTGACGCCGCCGCTCTCCTCGGCGAGCTGGAACCAGAAGAATCCATAAGGGGCGAGCGTGACGCCCAGGGGGCCCTCGTCGATGCGCTTGAAGCGGGCCCGGCCGAGCATCTCGATCGGCACCCGGCCGCGCCAGGCCGAGAGGTCGATCTCGGCCCACTGGGCGGAGCGCGACAGGTTGGCGACGCAGAGGATGACCTCGTTGCCGTACTGGCGCAGATAGGCGAGCACCGAGCGGTTGGACGGCCGCAGGATCGTCATGGTGCCGCGGCCGAAGACCTTGCTGGTCTTGCGCACCGCGATCATCCGCTTCATCCAGTTGTAGAGCGACGACGACGAGCGCGCCTGCGCTTCCACGTTGACGGCCTGGTAGCCGTAGACCGGGTCCATGATGGGCGGCAGATAGAGCTTGGCCGGGTCGCAGCGCGAGAAGCCGCCGTTGCGGTCCGAGGTCCACTGCATCGGCGTGCGCACGCCGTTGCGGTCGCCCAGATAGATGTTGTCGCCCATCCCGATCTCGTCGCCGTAGTAGACGACGGGCGTGCCCGGCAGCGACAGCAGCAGGCTGTTCATCAGCTCGATCTTGCGCCGGTCGTTGTCCATCAGCGGCGCCAGCCGACGCCGGATGCCGAGATTGATGCGGGCGCGCGGATCGGCCGCGTAGGTCGACCACAGATAGTCGCGCTCGGCGTCCGTCACCATCTCCAGCGTCAGCTCGTCGTGATTGCGCAGGAACAGCGCCCACTGGCTGTTCTCCGGGATGTCCGGGGTCTGGCGCAGGATGTCGTTGATCGGGAAGCGATCCTCCTGGGCGATCGCCATGTAGATGCGCGGCATTAGCGGAAAGTGGAATGCCATGTGGCACTCGTCGCCGTCGCCGAAATAGGCGCGCACGTCCTCGGGCCACTGGTTGGCCTCGGCCAGCAGGAAGGTGCCGGGCGCATAGGCGTCGAGCTCGGCCCGCAGCTTCTTGATGACGGCGTGGGTCTCGGGCAGGTTCTCGTTGTTGGTGCCCTCGCGCTCGACCAGATACGGGATCGCGTCGAGCCGGAAGCCGTCGACGCCGAAGTCGAGCCAGCGGCGCATCACCTGCACCATGGCCCACAGCACCCGCGGATTGTCGAAGTTGAGGTCGGGCTGGTGCGAGAAGAAGCGGTGCCAGAAATAGGCGCCGGCCTCCTGGTCCCAGGTCCAGTTCGACTTCTCGGTGTCGGTGAAGATGATCCGCGTGTCGAGGTATTTCTGATCGGTCTCGCTCCAGACGTACCAGTCGCGCGCGTTCGAGCCGCGCTTGGAGCGCCGCGCCCGCTTGAACCAGGGATGCTGGTCGGAGGTGTGGTTGATGACCAGCTCGGTGATCACCTTGAGGCCGCGCCGCTTCGCCTCGTTCATGAAGCGGCGGAAGTCCTTCATCGAGCCGAAGTCGGGATTGATGCGGCGATAGTCGGCGATGTCGTAGCCGTCGTCGCGGCCGGGGCTCGGATAGAACGGCAGCAGCCACAGCGCCGTGACGCCGAGATCCTGGATGTAGTCGAGCTGGTGGGTCAGCCCGTTGAAGTCGCCGATCCCGTCGTTGTTGCTGTCGAAGAACGATTTCACGTGAATCTGATAGATCACCGCGTCCTTGTACCAGAGCGGATCGCCGGACTGATCCGCCGTCGTCGCAGTGATGATGTCGGACAGAATGTTCATGGGTTACCGATGTTCTGCAAAGGGGTATCGAGCGTGCTCAGGCGACGCAGCGCAGCAGCACGGCGGGATCGCGGTCCGGATCGATGGCGAGGCGCACGCCGCCCCATTCGACCAGCCGCCATTCGCCCGTGACGAGGTTCTCGACCGCCCGCACCGGGCGGCGGGCCCCCTCCGGACCGATCCGCAGGTCGCCGAAATGGAACCAGACGTCGTGCGGACCCGGCGCGATCGCAATCGCCGCCGCCACCACATTGTCGTGCGCGACCGACTCCTTCACGAAGCCCAGCACGGACGGGCTGTCGACGAGCACGAAGGCGAAATTCGCCGTCTGCTGCAGCGCCGGGTTGGCGCGCCGGATCGCGTTGAGCCGGCCGATGTAGTCGGAGAGATTGCCGGGCGCGCTCCAGTCGCGCGGCTTGATCTCGTATTTCTCGGAATCCAGGTATTCCTCCTTGCCGGGGGCGACGGGCTCGTGCTCCAGGAGCTCGAAGCCGGAATAGACACCGTAGCTGCCGGCGAGCGTCGCGGCGAGCGCGACCCGCGACTTGAACATCCACGGCTCACCCGACTGCAGATGGACCGGGAGAATATCGGGCGTGTTGACGAAGAAGTTCGGCCGAAAATACTCGCGCTCGGGATGGCGCGTCAGCTCCGCCATGTAGGCCGAGAGCTCGTCCTTGCCGGTGCGCCAGGTGAAGTAGGTGTAGGACTGGCTGAAGCCGAGCTTCGCCAGCGCCTTCATCACCTTCGGCCGGGTGAACGCCTCGGCCAGGAAGATCGCGTCCGGAAACCGCGCCTGCACGTCGCGGATCATCCATTCCCAGAACGGGAACGGCTTCGTGTGTGGATTGTCGACACGAAAGATGCGCACACCTTGCTCGGCCCAGAACAGCACCACGTCGCGCAGCGCCTCCCACAGCGCCACGCGGTCGGCGCAGTAGAAGTCTGGATTGGTGATGTCCTCGTACTTCTTGGGCGGATTCTCGGCGTATTTCATCGAGCCGTCGGGTCGCCAGCGGAACCACTCCGGGTGCTGCTTGATCCACGGATGGTCGGGCGAGCACTGGGTGGCGAAATCGAGCGCGATCTCCAGCCCGTGACCACGTGACGCGGCCACCAGGCGGCGGAAGTCCGCGAGCGTGCCGAGCTGCGGATGGATCGCGTCGTGGCCGCCCTCGGCGGCGCCGATCGCATAGGGGCTGCCGGGATCGTCGGGTGCCGCCTCGAGCGCGTTGTTCTTACCCTTGCGGTTGGTGGTCCCGATCGGATGGATCGGCGGGAAGTACAGCACGTCGAAGCCCATGCGGGCGACGTCGGGCAGCCGGGCGACGACGTCGTCGAAGGTGCCGTGGCGGGCGGGGTCGTCGGTCAGGCTGCGCGGAAACAGCTCGTACCAGGCGCCGGCGCGGGCCCGGGC
>NZ_NPEX01000130.1 GCF_003258865.1 Rhodoplanes roseus
GCGGCCGCGTCGCCGGCGATACGTCGGCCGCGCCGGCGGGCGGGCGCGCCTGGCTAACCGGCGGCTTTGATCCGGGTCGAGGCGACGTAGAGGGCCAGCGCCGTCGCGTTCGACACGTTGAGGCTGGTGATCTTGCCCGGCAGGTCGATGCGCGCGACGGCGTCGCAGGTCTGGCGGGTGAGGTGGCGCAGGCCCTTGCCTTCGGCCCCCACCACCAGCGCGAGCGGCCCGTGGAGCGGCGTCGCCGCCAGGTCGGCATCGCCTTCGCTGTCGAGGCCGACCGTCAGCCAGCCGTTGTCCTTCAGGGTGGTCAGCGCCCGCGACAGATTGCCGACCGTGACGATCGGCACGAGATCGAGGGCGCCCGAGGCCGCCTTGGCGAGCACGCCGGTGGCCTCCGGGCTGTGACGCGCCGTGGTGATCACGGCGGCGACCGCGAAGGCCGCCGCGCTGCGCAGGATCGCGCCGACATTGTGTGGATCGGTGATCTGGTCGAGCACCAGCACGAGCCCCTCCGGGGCGAGATCCTGGATGTCCGGCGATTCGAGCGGGTCGGCCTCGGCCAGAAGGCCTTGGTGGACGGCGTCGGGCCCGAGCATGGCGTCGATCTGCTCGGGGCGGACCAGCTCGGGCGTCACCGGCAACCGCACCCCGTCCTCCTCGAGGCGACGCGCCGCGTTCTCGGTCACCAGCAGGCGATGGAATCGCCGCTGCGGGTTGTCCAGCGCCGCCTTGACGGTGTGCCAGCCGTAGAGGACGGCCGGACCCTCGCGGTCGCGCGGCTCCGGCCGGAAGTGGCGCTTGCCGGGGCCGCGGCCGCCGCCCTTCTGGGACGGGGCGCCCTTGTGGGGGGCGCCGTGCTTGCGTCCGCCCTCGCCCTTGCGCGGCGCCTCGCCCTTGCGAGCCTCGTCGCCCTTGCGAGCCTCGTCGCCCTTGCGAGGCTCCTCGCCCTTGCGAGGCCAGGGGGTCGCCTTTCCGGTGCCCTCGGAGGCTCCGCCGCCCTCGGGGCGCCAGGGGCGCTGTCCGGCCGGGCGGAACGGCTTCTTGGGGCGGTCGCGATCGATCATGACGAATCCGGCTGAGGGTCTGCGTTGCGGACTGGCATAGCGGGCAGGGCGCTGGTCCGCCACCTCCGTCTCGGTCGGTCACCGGTCTCAGCCCGGACCGGCGGTCCAGCCATCCGGCGGCCCGGGGTTTTTCGAGTTGACACCAGGGGGGTGCGTACCCATAAGAACGCCCCGACACGCGGCGCGCCTGCTCGGCGGTTTTCCGAGCACCGGCGCCGACCGCAGCGTGGGGGAGTGTCCCGAGCGGCAAAGGGGGCGGACTGTAAATCCGCTGGCTATGCCTTCGTAGGTTCGAGTCCTACCTCCCCCACCATCTGCTTTCCAACACATTGAAATCGTTAAATTTTTTGTGGAAGATCCCGCACCTTTTGGGTGGGTGCGGGAATAGAATGTGCTGTGTCTGTTCCGCCAGGCCCAAAATGCTCACCATCTTCCGATCGCGTGTAGTGCGGCGTCGTCGGCGCGACAGGTTCCGGCAACTGAAGAAGCACTGTCGACGTCGAGATGCTTGATGTGTGAGGGAGCCCGTGCGCAAAGCATCGTTGCCAGATGGTCTGTCGACGGGTTGGCCGATCGCCGGCCGTCATCAGTGATGACCGAACGACGTTGTTCGGCCGAAGACCGGCCTCACGTCGCCCACGGGGCCATTTTTCGGGCCTGCAGGCGGAGCCACTAGGCTCAAGACGCACCGACATCGCTTCGAGAGGAGGGTGGCCCAGACGGCGTCTCTCAGGCGCACCCCAGAAAGACCAAAGGCCGCCCCGAAGGACGGCCCTGGCTCAAAATGCGCCCCCTCGCGAGGGCAACGGTCGCATCGGTTTCCCGATCGCCGCAAGTAGCTCCCCTTTCGGGGAAACGGACACCCCGGACCGAAGTCCGAGCGCCGCAAGTCGATCCATTACCTGCTGCGGCGACCAGTTTTTGTCAACGGATATTTCGCAGTCGATTTGAATTCTTCAGGTAGATGAACGCATTGAGCATCAGGCGCACGAGGCCGTCGAGCTCTCAAGGCCCCCCCTCGGGGATGGGGATAACGCGCTCGGACGGCAATCGGCTCACCACGATCGTCGTGATCTTGTCGTAGATCCCCCAGGTGGGTCTGCCCTCGGAGGGGCAGGGCACCACGATCGCGGTCTCACGGAGCCGCTCGTCCGCGATATGATCAGAATCGATCTGGTCTTCCAGAACTCGGGCAGATGCGCGTCCTTCGGAAAGTCGCACCACAGGAACTGCCGAATCTTCGGTCGACTTGAGCCGGGGTTGGTAGCGAGGCGGCGTCTGATAGGGGAGGTGCTCATTCGCAGCGCACCGAGGTGTAATAGGCTGGGCCGTCCTTCGACTCGACACCGATCACCGGCTTACGGGTGCCGCAGGCACCTCGCGCGACCTGCAGCGCCGCGGCTTGATTACGGCGCTTCTCGGCGAGCTCGTCCGGCATGACGGTGAAGTTCTCTTCCCGATGGGACCGGAAGTCGAAGCCGCCCGGCGCTTCCGCCATCATGACGTGGTAGGGGATGCCTTCGACCTGCACGCTGGTCCGTTCTCCCGTCAGGTAACGCATCTGGCCACCACCCGCACAGTCCGCCAACAGCAGGCCAGCCAGCACCACGGTCCAAATCCTCAAGGCCCCCCCCCAACTGTAAAAATTACAGTGCCACCCCCGCCGTTCCGGAGTCGTATCGATCATTGTCTGGTGAGATCCCAGATAAAAACTGTAATTCTGCTCCAATTTCACTGTAAGCTCAGAACGATAAGTCCATTCGCGGCGTCCGGCAACGGGTAGAACAGCACAGTCGGAACGTCTTACACCGAGCCGACGGAAACTCGCAGACTAGAGCTACAAACCGAGAGCGGCACCAAGCCCCGAAATACCCACTGGATCTATTTCATTGTCGAGCAGCGCCAGCCCGGCACGCCCGCCGCCGCAGCGACACGCCAAAAACATGCCGGGCTTGCAAGGCAAGATCTTCGCGGACCCCATGAGCACTCATCGTAGGCTCAGAAAGCCTACAGCGACATGGATAATCAGCGCGCCCGGAGTCCTCGCCTCGATGCTGTTTGTCCCTCGACGGATCGACCGAGCCAATCGTCCTGAGAGGGCCGGCGCCTCGCGAATAGGTCTGGAGGACCAACTCGTGGGACGCCGGTTACGTCCGCCGATGACCCTCTACAGAGAGCGGTGAGACGAACCGGATGAGAAGGCACTACCCGCCTCACCTCCTCTGGAGAGAGCAACCGAACCCCGTTCCGCATCACGGGGAAAGGCGGCACATAGGGAGCTCTTCGAGGGATATGCGTCTGCGCGGCGCCGACCATTCTTTCGGTCCACAGCTCGCTATCATGGACTTTGGAACGGTTAGGCCGCGGGGACCGGGGGTCTAAACGCCCTTGCCCCGATGCCGATCCGATCGCAGCCACGGGTGCTGCGGTCTAGGAATGGCCGTGCATTGTCTGCATGGGGCCCCCCGGTTTAGGAACCGGTGGGGTCCGTGGGACCCGGGGCCGTGGCCGCGGGAATGGCCTGCCATACGCCTCATCCGACTGCGCGCTGGGAAGCCTGTGGTGGCTCGAGGAGGCGCCGCCACGAATCGTGGATTTCCATCGCATAACTTATCCAGGCTCTCCGTGGAGCCACCGTGGGCGGCGTCGCAGGTCGATCTTCGGAGGCGTCGGTTACTTACTATCGGCATCAATGCGACGGATTTCTCCTTCGTCATCAGATCGTGTCGTTTCCGTTCTAGCGAGCTTGACGGAACCAGTGCGGCCCAAACGTTCGCGGTCAGCCGAACGCGTGTAGTGCGATGCCATTCTGCCTCCGGACCAACCGAACACGGATTCTAACTCAGGCACCGTCGCGCCGTTTTCGGCCATTATGGTCGCAGCGAGTTTGCGAAGCCCGTGCGCCGACTTCGTCACACCGGCGGCAGCGCACCACTCGCGGAACTCGTTTCCGAAGCTCTCTTTGGTCAGCGGACGCCCTCGATCTCCCACAATGAAGGCGAGGTCCCCGACAGGCCCGGCCGCCAACGTTTCGGCGAGTGCCGGGAGCATCGTGATTGTGACCAATTGCCCGGTTTTGGAGGTCTTGATCCGGATGACGCCATCGCGAACGTGCTGCTTTCCAAGACGCGCGGCATCGCCACGGCGAAGGCCAGTGTAGCGTAGAAGATCAAAGGCCAGTCGCGCGCGCGTCCCAATCGGCCAACGGGATTCGAACTTGGCGACGTCCTCCGGCTCCCAAACCGGGAAGCCGTCGCTACGCTTGGCCTTCGGAGGTCGCACGTCCGCCGTTGGGTCGTCTTTGCACAGATCGGCATCGACGGCCCACCTGAACAGGCCGCGCATCGCGTCGAGATAGTGCCGCGCCTGGGCAGGAGTGTCCCGGCGCCGATCCCGACCCGCAACGACGGCTTTGCGAGTTATACGGGCGATTGGTTCACGGCCGGCGGTTGCAAGGATTTGCCGGAATATGGCTTCTCGCTGCCGGCGCGTCGCCAGTGACAGCTCGGTCCACGCCGATGTCTCTCGATAGCGGGCAACCAGCCACTCGAGAGTGCCAGCAGACGTTTTGCTTTGTGGATGAGCCGCGACCTCGCCGTTGATCGCGGCCTGATAGGCTTGGTCGAACCCGGGTTCCCCTGGCGCCACCAGCAAACGAACTCGCGGTCCGTGCCCGACCCGGACATACCAGACAGTTTTGCCGTGACGTGTCGTCTCGCGATGCAGGCGAGGGGGACGAGATCGGGGCATGTCGCGATCAGAGCACAACTTCGGGAAGATCGTCCACGGCTTCAGGTCGCAATCCGCTGATAGGCGGAGCGTCGGTGAGCAAGACGAGAATGGATCCGTCGGGACGGACTTCTAGCGCGCATGCGCCAGCCTTCTTCGCAGCGCGGATTGCCCGAGCTATCTCGGCTTGGGTGATGTTCGCAGGGCGACCAGACATCTCCGATCTATAGCGTTGGACGCGCCCGCGTGACGAAAAAAAATCCTGAGCTCGCGCCCACCGGCCTATGGCGGATACGGCAGCTTAGAACCACGTCATGCCGAGCTCTGCCGCGGCTGAGCGAGTGGCTTAGTGAGGTCATCACTTGCGCCTTCAGTCTCGACTTCGCGCTTGCGGCTCGGGAGTGCCGCATTCATAATAAGTAAGAACTGAATGTCTGACTGTCGTCGTGCGTCGGCGGCGGCATAGCGGGTCTGAGAAGACGGCACGGCGAATACAGGACGCCGGCTATGAGCCCCCCGCAGGCGAACGGCCATCGCGACATGCGCTCCCCTGCCAAGCAGGACGCCTTGTGGCGGTCGCACCGGCAGTCATTGACTGCGAACGCACCAAAAAGATGGAAGCTCTGCGTTGCCGCATCTTCCTCCGACCAGTCGTTGAGATGGCATGCGACTGGCCGGGCGTCGGTTCGCCGGCGACCATGTGATCCTCTGGATCGGGAAACGGAATTGATGACTTGGTAAATGGACATCACCAAGTCGGGCATGACGAATGCTTCAAGATTCCCTGCCACCTTCGACGGAAAGTCTAACATTCTCCTCCTTGCCTACTATTTTAGATCTGTAGGCTGGGGGGGAGAAAGCCTCTATGGAAAGTCTGGATTGGAAGATTGACTTGATCTGAAAGTTGCTTCCGCGGGCTTGAGGCTGAGGTTGATCCTGCACAAGATACGCGTCGCAGCTGATTGCAGCAACGCGTAAGCGCTCGCTCCCGTTGCGTTCTCCCGGGCGATGGCTGAAGGCACGAGGATGGACTGCTCATTCACAACGTTCTGGGGAAAGGCGTCGCCGCAGAACGAGTCTGGTCCTCAGTATCACCCGTTAGCCTACCATGCCCTCGATGTTGCGGCCGCATTCGAGGCGTTGCTCGGGACATGGGAAAGCGTCGCGCGATCATTGGCGGCAGCGTTCAGTGCTTCGCCGGACCAGCACTCCGACATCATTCGAACTCTCTCGGCACTCGTCGCGCTCCACGACGTCGGAAAGTTCGCCTGGGCATTCCAGGCGAAGGTCCCCGATCTTCTCCCCTCGGTATTCCAAACAACTGCGCGACCAAGTCCCTATCGGCACGACCTCGGGGGAGCTCTTTTATCCGCGGAGGACGAGGATCTGCGCGCCGTTCTCGACGCGCTTGTCGAGGATCCGGTCGACGCGACCGCTGTGCTCGACCCGATCTTTTTTCATCATGGCCGGATCCGTGATGCGAGCTACGATCTGGTCAATGTCTTTCGTCCAGAAGGTGTAGCTGCAGCACGCAGCTTCACGACGGCAATTCGCGAGCTCTTTGGTGCCGCCGCATTGCCTCGCCTTCGACCGGGTGCCGCGAGCACATTGTCGTGGCGGCTCGCCGGCCTGGTGGCGCTCGCCGACTGGCTCGGCTCGAATGTCCGCTGGTTCGATTATGCGCCCGGTAATCGCTCCCTCGAAGATTATCTGGCCGAGATCGCCCGCCCCATGGCACGACAAGCTGTAGCGGAAGCCGGCCTCGCCGCAGCGAAGCCTTCGTCGATCAAAGGGTTTTTAGCCCTGACGAGGTCGTCCTTTCCGGCCACTTCAGCGCAGATCTGGGCCGAGACCGTCGAGCTCGTGGAGGGCGCGGGCCTTTACGTGCTCGAGGACGCGATGGGATCCGGGAAGACAGAAGCCGCGCTCGTGCTCGCGCACCGCCTGATGCAGTCTGGAGGCGGCAGCGGTGTGTTCGTGGCTCTGCCGACGATGGCGACGGCCAATGCTCTGTTCGACCGGATGGCCGAGCTCTATCGCCGCCTCTTCTGCGCCGAGAGCACCCCGAGCCTGGCGCTCGCCCATTCGGCTGCTGCCCTGCACCCAGGCTTCCGTCCAGCGCTCGACCTCGGTAGCCGCGATGACCGCGGCTACGGCCGCGACGCAGGTGATGAAACAGCGAGCGCGCAATGCACCCGCTGGATCGCGGAGGACAGGCGCCGGGCCTTCTTTGCCGACCTGGGTGTCGGGACGATCGACCAAGCCCTCATGGCGGTGCTGGCGGCGACGCACGCACCGATCCGGCAGTTGGGCCTGTCGCGGCGGATCCTGATCATCGACGAGGCGCATGCCTACGACAGCTATATGCAGGAGGAGCTGGCGACTCTGATCGAGTTCCAGGCGGCCCTTGGCGGCTCGACCGTCGTTCTCTCGGCCACCCTGCCGACCGTCATCAAATCGAAGCTCGCAGCGGCCTTCTCAGCGGGCCGGACTGGAACCAAACGGGCGAATTTCCCGATCTGGTCCTCCGAGTATCCGCTCGCGACTACAGTCGGCGACAAGGCCCACGAACTCCCCATCGTGCTCCGTCCCGACCTCGCCCGCACCATCGCGGTGACCCGGATCGATGGTCCCGAGGCTGCAGTCCAGCGGGTCGTCCAGCACGCCCGGGCCGGGGCCGCCGTGGCCTGCATCCGCAACACCGTCGATGATGCCATCGACACCGTTTCGGTGCTGGCAGAGCAGGGGATCGCGGCACAGCTATTCCACGCCCGGTTCGCCCTTGGGGATCGCCTCGCAATCGAACGGGAGGTGGTCGCCCGGTTCGGACGAGATAGCAAAGCAGCCGATCGACGTGGGCGCGTGCTGGTCGCCACGCAGGTGGTCGAGCAGTCGCTCGATCTCGATTTCGATGCGATGGTGACCGACCTCGCGCCCATCGACCTGATGATCCAACGCGCGGGGCGGCTTTGGCGCCACAACAACCGGCCGAGGGTGCTCGATGGGCCAGTCCTCGAGGTCGTCTCTCCGTTCCCGCACGACGACCCCTCACCCAATTGGCTGAGTGCCATGTTCCCGAAGGCGCAATGGGTTTACCGCGACCACGCGCTCCTGTGGCTGTCGGCCCGTGACCTTTTCGACCGCGGCATGCTGAAGGTGCCGGATGATCTGCGGCCGATGGTCGAAGGTGTCTACGGGCCGGATGCCGACGCGCGGATACCTGCGGGGCTGATCCGGCAACGAAACGACGCATTGGGCAAGGCGCTGGCGGCAGCCGGTCACGCGGGCCAGAACGTCCTCAAGTTTCATGACGGCTATCGGCGGGGCAGTGCTCACGTCTGGCGTGACGATCTCGACGTCCCGACGCGCTTGGCCGAGCCAGTGACGACGTTCCGACTGGCGCGCTGGGACCGGAATGCCCTGCGACCTTGGATCGCCGATCCAGATGATCGGCGCGCATGGCGCCTGTCCGAGCTCTCGGTGCGCACGACCCGCGCGGCCGGACGAGCGCCGGGATCGCCGGCCGACGCTGCTGCCGCAGCAATCGAAGCGGCTTGGCGAGGGCGGCACGATTTGGCCGTCGTTCTCCCCCTGGTCGATCCGGAATGCGGAATATCGTTGATCGATGGACGAAATCGCATCGTTTCAGCGAGGTATCACAAGGAAATCGGCCTTTCGGTAGCTGCCGCGCCAGTTTGACAAGGGAACCCGGGGAAAAGCCTAGCTTTGGCTTGACGTTTTCGCGCATTTCGCGACCCTCTCAGGACCAATCCTGCATTGTCCAGGCGGAATTGTCAATCAATGGTAGCGAAAGCATTCTCGCTTCTCGACCAACCCTGGCTCCCGGTTGTGCGACAAGACTCGAGGAATGGGGCCGTTCGGCGGGATTGGATCCGCCCTTGCGATATCACCGACCGCATCGAGACCGAGCCGGTGGTCGCGTTCGACTGGCAGCGCGCAGACTTCGACGCGGCGAGCCGCGAGCTCATGATCGGGCTTCTCGCCACCGCGTGCCCTCCCAGCGATGATCACGAGTGGATCGATCGCTGGCGTTCGCCACCGTCGCACGATCAACTGGCAGCGTCGTTCGCGCCGTTCGCGCATGCCTTCGTGCTCGACGGCGAGGGGCCCCGATTCCTGCAAGATCACGAGGACCTCGTCGCCGAGCCGCAGGGCATTGCTAGCCTCTTGATCGACAGTCCCGGTGAGAACACGGTCGAGAAGAACCTCGACCTCTTCACGAAACGCGACCGAATTCCTGCACTGGCTCGTGCGACCGCAGCCATTGCACTGTTCACCCTGCAGAGTCAGGCCCCGTCGGGCGGCGCCGGACATCGGACCTCGCTCCGGGGCGGCGGTCCACTCACGACGCTCGCGCTGCCTGCGACGCCTGCCTCCCTTTGGCATCTTCTGTGGCTCAATGTTCCCAGCTACCCGGAACCCGCGGGCGGCGACCTGCGCCTGGTCTTCCCCTGGCTCGCGCCAACCCGAACCTCGGAGGACAAGAAGCCGCCGACGACCCCGTCCGATATCGACCCGTATGGTCGCCAGTGCTTCTGGGGTATGCCGCGGCGCATTCGATTGGATTTTCGTCCGGCAGCTTCCGGCGAGGTCTGCGCTCTGACCGGCGCCCAAGACGCGGTGATGGTCGAGGCCTATCGGGCCCGGCCTTGGGGCGTGAGCTACGCGGCAGTGCCGCATCCTCTCTCGCCCATGTATCGGCCCAAAGCCACCGACGTAGCCTGGCTGTTCGTCCACCCCCAGCCGGATGGCATCACATACCGTCACTGGGTCGACCTCGTCGCCGACAGCGACTCGACGTCGCTTCGCCGCCGAGCGGCGTGTGTCGCGGCATCTCGAACCCGACTCGGCTTCGTGCAGCATTCGCGTGCGGCGAGGTTGCTCGCCTGCGGCTACGACATGGACAACATGAAGGCTCGCGGCTTTGTCGAGGCCGAGATGCCCTTGTTCGCTGGCCCAGGATCCCAGCGTCTGGACACGTTCGCACGACGTCTCGTCTCTGCGGCCGAGGTCGTGGCGTTGTCCATGGCGAGGTTCGTCGGCGACGCGCTCGGCATCGATAAATCGGATGCCACCGCGCGTTCGGCTCTGCGGGAACGGCTGTTCACCGAGTCCCAGACGGTCTTCTTCGGCGTGATCGACGATGCGGCCGGCAGACTCGAGTCCGACCCGGATCAACCGGATTTCGCCGAGCCGTTGGCGCGACGATTTCTCGAGGATGTTCTTCAGCCGACGGCGACGCGCCTCTTCGACGAGGCGGTGCCGCTCTCGGATATCGACACTCGCTGGCTCGCCAAGGCAGTGCGCGCCCGATTGTCGCTGACCCTCATGCTGAAGGGACACGGTCGGGACGGCGCTGCGTTGCTCGGCGCGCTCGGGCTTCCGACGGAAGTCTCAGCTGAGAAGAAACCGCGCAAGGGCCGCCGCAAAGGCGCCGAGGAGCCGACATCATGAGCGACGAAGCTGCTGGCGACGTGAATGCATCGGTCGAAACGACGAGGGCGCAGGACTGGTGGCGTGACCTGGATAAGCGAGATCGTGCTGCCAAGGCACGGCTAAAGCGGGCCGACTTCGACGCCGCAGTGATCGACGAGGCCACGCTGCGACTGTTCCGCTACCTCGGACGTCGTCGCCGGCACGACCTGTCACGGGTTGCTGCTCTGGCCATGGTGCTCGCCGCCGTGCGTCAGGACACCGGGCGCAACAAGACGTTCGCCCGGCATATCGGCTTCTCCAGAATGCCGGCCGATCCGCAGAGGCCCGAAGCCGATAACAAGCCGGTGCTCTCGGTGCTCCGATTCAAGCGTCTGATGAGCACCGCCAACAGCCCGGATCCGACGTCCGACGACCTCACCGAGCTCGCTCGCCAGTTCCGCCGCGCCGTAGATCTCCTCGGCGGTTCGGCCAATGTCGAGGACATCAAGAACGTCTTGCTCGGCTGGCATCGGCAGGAGACCCGTCGCGACTTCGCGTTCGAATATTACGGTGCCGGGATAGCCTCCCCGCTGCGAGGTGCGGCACCCGATCCGGAGTCTTCATCCCATTCATCCGAACATCTCGTCTCTGCTTGAGGGCCCCTAGATGGCTACGACTGCCCAGACCGCCCGCTTCCTGCAGCTCCATTTGCTGACGTTCTATCCGCCCGCCAATCTCAACCGTGACGACACCGGACGGCCGAAGAGTGCTGTGATCGGTGGAGAGGCGCGCTTGCGCGTCTCATCGCAGGCCCTCAAGCGCGCCTGGCGCACCTCCGACGTCTTCGCCAAGAAGCTGGATGGACACCGTGGCGAACGCACCCAGCGGCTCGGCGCCGTGTTGGAAGCGCATCTTCTGTCGAAGGGGACGTCGGCGGGGGATGCGCGTGCTATCGCTCGCGAGATCGCCGGCGCCTTCGGCAAAGTGAAGAGCGAGAAGGACGACAACCCGACCTACACCGAGCAGCTCGCATTCGTGTCTCCGGAAGAGCGAGCTGCCGCGATCGCGTTTTCCGAGGCGCGTGCGGCCAAGACGAAGGATGCTCCGGACAAGAAGGCGCTCGTCCTCGCCCTCCTGCGCAAGACGGACACGGCCGCCGATATCGCCATGTTCGGCCGGATGCTGGCCGATGCGCCGGAGTTCAATCGCGAGGCGGCTGTCGCCGTGTCTCATGCGTTCACCACTCATCGCGTGGCGATCGAGGACGACTACTACACGGCGGTCGACGATCTCAAGCGCCCCTCCGAAGACGCTGGTGCCGGATTCGTCGGTGAGGCGGGGTTCGGGTCGGGCGTGTTCTATCTCTACATCTGCGTCGACCGTGAGCTGCTTGGACGCAATCTCGATGGCAATGCTGCACTGACCGGCACGGCGATCGAGGCCTTGCTGGAGGCCGCTGCACAGGTCGGTCCGTCCGGTAAGCGGGCGAGCTACGCGAGCTTCGCGCGCACCTCGTTCATTCTCGTCGAGAAGGGCGATGCCGCGCCGCGCACGCTGGCGGCCGCCTTCGTGCGGCCGATCGGAGCCGAGCGGGGCGTCAACGATTATCTCGCCGCCTCTGTCCACGAACTGCGCGCCACTCGTGAAAAGTTCGAGCGAGCCTATGGTGCCGAGGGTGTGCGAACGCTCGAGATGAATTGCCTGGATCCGAGCGAGGAGGGGACTGCGACGCTCGCGGAACTCGTCCGCTTCGCGTGTGAGCCGTGAGCCATGCAAGCCCTTGTGTTCACGCTCGCCGCGCCGATGATGGCGTTCGGCGAGATTGCCGTCGACGAGCGTCGAGGGACCGCGTCGCGACCGACGCGATCGGCCGTGATCGGTCTCCTCGCGGCCGCGCTCGGGATACCCCGGACGGATCCGCGCCAGGTGGCCCTCGCCGAGGGCTATGACATTGCTGTGCGCACCGACCTGCCGGGGCGGCTGCTGGCCGACTATCACACCGTGCAAGTTCCACCGGCCAGTGCGGTCTCGAGGACTGCCAAGAGTGCAGGGCGGCGACCCGCCACGCGGGCGGAGGAGCTCGCAGTCGGCGATCTCGGCACCAAGCTGACCCGGCGCGACTATCTCACCGATGCGGCCTTCACGGTGCTCATCGTGGCGCGGGACGGCGCTCCGGTGCCGGTCGAGGATCTCGCGAGCGCCCTGGAGCGCCCGGCTTGGCGGCTGTCCGCGGGCCGGCGGTCGTGTCCGCTGGGATTGCCCCCAGCACCCCGCGTCGTGGAGGCAGCGACGGTGGTCGAGGCGTTCATGGCCTACGACCTCGCCGAGGAGGCGATCCCCGAGCGGGCCGCTCTGAAGTCGCTGTTCCGGAAGGATCGTCCGGTCGATGCGACCGCGCCGGCGCCGACGCCGATTGCTGCGGATATCGGTCTCGCTCCGGTGCTAGGCTTTACACCGAGCCGTCGCGAGACCCGACGCGACGCAGTGGCCGATCGCCGGCGCTGGCAATTCGCTCCGCGCGTAGAGTTGGTCGGGCAAGCCGTTGCGACGGGAGACCGGACGCGATGACCAGCCTGTTTCTCACCCGCGCAAAGCTGAGGCGAGATCCCGACGTCGCCACGCTGCAGCGGATCCTGCTCCCTGAAGAGGCCGACCGGCGCCTCGAGGCCTCACACCATCTCGTGTGGTCCCTGTTCGCCGGCGACGCCGATGCGCGACGGGACTTCCTCTTTCGCGAGACGACGCGACCGGACGGACGACCGACATTCCTGATCCTTTCGGCGCGTCCCCCCCGCTCGGAAGCCCGCCTCTTCGAGATCGATACCAAGCCGTTCGCCCCCGAGCTTGCGCCTGGTGACCGGCTCCGCTTTGAGCTCCACGCCAATCCGACCATCCAGGCCGAGAATCCGAAGACGGGGACCAAGGGGCGCTACGACGTGATGACGATGGCCGTGATGCGCCTGACGGAGAAAGCCCCTCAGCTGGAGAAGGCGCGCGCTGTCGAGGACGCGGCGCGCCGCTGGTTGGGGCGACAGGCGCTTTCAGCTGGATTTATGATCCTGGAGCGGTTCGACCCGGAGCTCGAGCCGAAGGCCGATGCCTTACCCGGCTTCGACCGCACGGCCTGCGATATCGACGAGGAGCCGATCGCTCTGCTCTCCAGCGGCTTTCAGTCGGCGGCCGTGCCGGGCAGGCGGGCAGCGCGCTTCGGCCTGATCGACTACGCCGGGGTCTTGACGGTCTCCGATCCGCCGGCGCTCCTCGCCGGGATTGCCAAGGGGTTCGGTCGCGCCAAGGCTTATGGCTGCGGGCTGATGCTGATCCGGCGAGCGTGAGCGATGACCGGGGACTCCGAACGCCAGGGTTCTACGGGGTCCGGCAAAGGTCTCCCCGGGCTCGAACCGCCCCGTCCGCTCACGCTGAAGGAGCGCTCCTCGATCATCTTCGTGGAGCGGGCTCAGATCGATGTCCTCGACGGGGCGTTCGTGGCGCTGGATGCGAACGGAGTTCGCATCCACATTCCGGTCGGCGCGTTTGCCTGCATCATGCTGGAGCCCGGGACGCGTGTGAGTCATGCCGCGGTGTCGCTCGCGGCGCGAGCCGGAACGCTGCTCGTGTGGGTCGGCGAAGCCGGGGTGCGGCTCTACGCATCGGGACAGCCCGGTGGGGCGCGGTCGGACCGGCTGCTTTATCAGGCCCGTCTGGCGCTCGACGACGTCGCCCGGTTGAAGGTCGTGCGCGCGATGTATGCGAAGCGCTTCGGCGAGGCCGCGCCGGAGCGCCGCTCGGTCGACCAACTCCGTGGCATCGAAGGTGTGCGGGTTCGGGAGACATATGCGCTGCTCGCTCGACAGAACGGCGTTGCTTGGCGGCGTCGTGATTACGACCCCCAAGCGTGGGACGCCTCCGACGTTCCGAATAAATGCCTTTCAGCGGCCACGTCGTGCCTGCACGGGCTTGCGGAAGCTGCTGTTCTAGCGGCCGGCTATGCGCCGGCGATCGGATTTCTGCACACCGGTAAGCCACTGTCCTTCGTCTATGACATCGCCGACCTCTTCAAGTTCGAAACTGTGGTGCCGGTCGCCTTCGAGATCGCCGCCAAGGCCGGGCAGGGGCGCATTGCCGGTTCGATTGAGACGCAGGTCCGCCGTGCCTGCCGCGATGCGTTCCGCCGCACCGACCTGCTGACGCGGATCATCCCTTCGATCGAGGAGGTGCTGTCGGCGGGTGGCTTGCCGATGCCCGAACCTTCAGAAGAAGCGATGCCCCCGGCCTTCAGCGACGGGGAGCCCTCCGGGGATGCTGGTCATCGTGGTTGAGAATGCCCCGGATCGGCTCCGGGGGCGGCTTGCGGTTTGGCTGCTCGAGGTTCGTGCGGGCGTCTATGTCGGCGTGTTCTCTCGACGGACCCGCGAGCGGATTTGGAAGCTGGTTCAGGCCTCGATCGGGGATGGCAACGCAGTGATCGCCTGGAGCGCGCCGACGGACGCCGGATTCGAGTTCGACACGGTCGGGACGAACAGGCGCGAGCCGGTCGACTTCGACGGCTTCAAGCTCGTGAAGTTCCTGCCGTTGGCCTCGAGATCTCCTGGCTGACCTCGAGAGAGGTCACTGCCGTGCCGGACGCAAGAAGAACCGGAATCGCCGGTGCGCTGTTTGACATCGTGAGAATCATGTTCTCTCAATAGCTTGCAGGAAGAGCATTCCCCACGCCCGTGGGGATGAACCGACCGAGCCGTCCTCGTAGACCTTGCGGGTCTGGCATTCCCCACGCCCGTGGGGATGAACCGATGCGGGTGACTTCCGTCTGACGGATGGTGGGGCATTCCCCACGCCCGTGGGGATGAACCGGTGGATGCGGCCCGTGCGGCCTCCCAGCCTTCGCATTCCCCACGCCCGTGGGGATGAACCGCCCCCTCAGCAGATGCCCGACCCCAAGGTGATGCATTCCCCACGCCCGTGGGGATGAACCGCGGATGATGCGGGCCGACGCCGAGCGCCACGCGCATTCCCCACGCCCGTGGGGATGAACCGGCGTTGGCCAAGACGGCCGACACGCTGGTGCTGCATTCCCCACGCCCGTGGGGATGAACCGCCGAACGGCAGCAGCACCTCGACGCCGGTGCGGCATTCCCCACGCCCGTGGGGATGAACCGCCGCCGCCACGGGACAGGAGGGCTGACCATGGGCATTCCCCACGCCCGTGGGGATGAACCGGTGTTCTACACCAGCAGCAGCGGGGTCCAGACGCATTCCCCACGCCCGTGGGGATGAACCGGTCATCGGTCTATCCTCCGCCCCTGAGATGCCGCATTCCCCACGCCCGTGGGGATGAACCGGCCCGCATCGGCGCCCGGCCGACCACGGCCCGGCATTCCCCGCGCCGTGGGGATGAACCGGGTCAGCTCAATCACGCCGCGTTGCTGATCGAGCATTCCCCACGCCCGTGGGGATGAACCGCATCACAGCTCTGACCTCCCGGGTCGGGACCGGCATTCCCCACGCCCGTGGGGATGAACCGGCATTCGATGCGCTCGATCCGGGCCTGCGGCGGCATTCCCCACGCCCGTGGGGATGAACCGCCATGTCCGACCCCATCCCGATGCGCGCCGAAGCATTCCCCACGCCCGTGGGGATGAACCGAGCTGCGCGCCACGCCCGGCGACTGGGGCTTCGCATTCCCCACGCCCGTGGGGATGAACCGCTGCTCGAGATGAGCGTGCAGAACCTCGTCGGGCATTCCCCACGCCCGTGGGGATGAACCGTCGCCCGCATCTTGCGGGCGGCC
>NZ_NPEX01000131.1 GCF_003258865.1 Rhodoplanes roseus
GTGGCCGCCCTCGCCCTTCGAGACGGCTGCGTCACAGCCGCCTCGGGGTGAGGGCGCAGAGAGGTCTGCGATGGCGCGCGCCCTATTGCGCGTACCAGCCGCCGTCCATGTTGACGGCGGTGCCGCGCAGCTGCGAGGCCGCGTCCGAGCACATGAAGACGGCGAGCTCGCCGAGCTGCGCCGGGGTGACGAACTGCTTGGACGGCTGCTTCTCGGTGAGCAGGCGGCGGCCCGCCTCCTCGTTGCTGATCTTGTCGCGCTCCGCCCAGGCGTCGATCTGCTTCTGCACGAGGGGCGTCAGCACCCAGCCGGGGCAGATGGCGTTGCAGGTGACACCGGTCTCGGCGTTCTCCAGCGCCACCACCTTGGTGAGGCCGACGAGGCCGTGCTTGGCCGCCACATAGGCGACCTTGTTGACCGAGGCGACGAGGCCGTGCACCGAGGCGATGTTGATGATGCGGCCCCAGTTGCGGGCCTGCATCTGCGGGACCGCCGCCTTGATGGCGTAGAAGGCGGCCGACAGGTTGATCGACAGGACCAGCTCCCACTTGTCGTCCGGGAAGTCCTGGATCGGCGACACCACCTGGATGCCGGCATTGTTGACCAGGATGTCGACCTTGCCGAGCTCGCTGGTGGCGGCCTCGATCAGGCCCTTGGTCTCGACCGGCTTCGACAGGTCGGCGCCGCTGTAGGCGGTCTTGACGCCGAACTCGCTGGCGATGCCGGTCTTGATCTTCTCGATCTCGGCGGGGTCGCCGAAGCCGTTGAGCATGATGTCGGCGCCCTTGGCGGCGAGCGCCCGGGCGACGCCCAGGCCGATGCCGCTGGTCGAGCCGGTCACGACGGCGACTTTACCCTTCAACATAGGACTCTCCTTGGTCTAGTGCGCACCCAGGCGAACGGCGCCGCCCGCGGTCGTTCCAGCCGCCGCGCCGGCACGGGGTGCCAGGGGGCCGGAACCGGGAAAGATGCCGTGCGGCCGAGGCCGCACGGCAACGCCGGCTCAAACGAGGCCGGTCAGATAGTACAGCGCGATCACCACGAACACACTGGTCGTCTTGATCACCGTGATGGCGAAGATGTCCTTGTAGGACTGCCGGTGGGTCAGGCCGGTGACGTTGAGCAGCGTGATCACGGCGCCGTTGTGCGGCAGCGTGTCCATGCCGCCGGACGCCATCGAGGCGACCCGGTGCAGCACCTCCAGCGGGATGTGGGCCGCATTGGCCATGGCGATGAACTGATCCGCCATGGCGGCCAGCGCGATCGACATGCCGCCCGACGCCGAGCCGGTGATGCCGGCCAGCACCGTCACCGAGACGGCGATGTTGACCAGCGGGTTGGGGATCGCCGTGAGTGCGTCGCGGATCACCAGGAAGCCCGGCAGCGCCGCGATGACGGCGCCGAAGCCGTATTCCGAGGCGGTGTTGAGCGAGGCGAGCAGCGAGCCGGCGATGGCCTGCTGGCTGCCGGCGGCGAACTTCGCCGTGACGGCCTTCCAGCCGAACGCCACGACGAACAGGATGCCGACGACCAGCGCGCCTTCGACGGCCCAGATCGCCAGCACGGACGAGACCTGCTGGACGATCGGCTTGGCGCCGGCCACCAGCGCGACCTCGCTGGTCGTGCCGTAGTACTTCGGAATCAGCGACGTGAAGACGAAGTTGACGACCAGCACGAGCAGCAGGGGCGTCAGCGCGAGGAACGGATTCGGCAGGGCCTCCTTGCTGATCGGCTCCGGCTCGTTGATGTGGCCCGTGCCGTAGCCTTCGCCGGCCTTGGCCGCGGCCCGCCGCCGCCAGTCGAGATAGATCAGGCCGACGGTCAGGATGAACAGGCCGCCGATGGTGCCGAGCCAGGGGGCGGCCCAGGTGGTGGTCTTGAAGAAGGTGGTCGGGATGATGTTCTGGATTTGCGGCGTGCCCGGGAACGAATCCATGGTCGCCGTGAAGGCGCCGAGCGCGATGGTGCCGGGGATCAGCCGCTTCGGGATGTTGCCCTGCCGGAACATCTCGGCCGCGAACGGATAGACGGCGAACACCACGACGAACAGCGACACGCCGCCATAGGTGAGCAGGCAGCACACCGCGACGATCGACAGCATCGCGCGCTCGCGTCCGACCACACCGATCACGGCGGTGACGATCGACTTCGAGAACCCGGACAGCTCGATGACCTTGCCGAAGATGGCGCCGAGCAGGAAGACCGGGAAGTACAGCTTCACGAAGATGACCATCCGCTCCATGAACAGCCCTGTGAAGATCGGCGGCACGGCGGAAGGATCGGTGAGCAACACCGCGCCCATCGCTGCGATGGGCGCGAAGAGGATGACGCTGTAGCCGCGGTAGGCCACAAACATCAGGAAGCCGAGCGCAGCGAGGCAGATGACGAAACTCATGGGCAGGCACTCCCAAGGTATTGGAGACGTTCCGGCGCTCGTGGAGATTCGACTTGGGAAGGACGGCGCCTCGACTGTCGTGAGCAGGAAGTATACTTAGAACGCGCCGCTCTTTTTTGTATTCGCTCCAAGAATGAAGAGCTTGCCGCGTGAACCGCCTGTAGGCGCGGCCCTGTGCCGCAGCGTTGACTTAAATCAAACGCCTTCCTTCGCTAAGTATTAGGCCTATTACGCACCACTACGACTTGGCTTTCCATGACGAGCGGCCGCCAGGACACATCATGGTTGCACATTCCATGATCGCGATCGGAAGTGGTGCAAAAAGAAACGGCATTGCGGCGATCCCGGCGGTCCGGGTAATTTTGCTGCTTTGTGACAAAACTGACAATTTCACGACACGCTCGCGGCCCGTCGCGGCCGGCGATTTCATCCGGCACCTCGTCTTTACCCCCGTCTCGTCTGCAGAATCGCCAGTGTTCACGATCACGACGTAGCTCTACGACATAGGTGTATTACCGATGCGAGCGTTCGTGTCGGGCCGCATAAACGCGCGTCTGCTTCCGAACGGCGCCGCGGCCCCACGCGGCCGCCCGGACATCGACCGAACACGAGTGTCCTCATGAAACCTCATCTGAAACCGGAAGACGCGGTCAAGCTCATTCCGGACGGCGCGCGCCTGATGATCGGCGGCTTCATGGGCGTGGGCTCCCCCCATCGCCTGCTCGACGCCCTGGCCCAGTCCGGGAAGCGCAATCTCACCGTCATCGCCAACGACACGGCCCGGGCCGGCGTCGACATCGGCAAGCTGATCAGGGCCGGCGCGGTCTCCCGGCTGATCGCCTCCCACATCGGTCTCAATCCGGAGACCCAGAAGGGCATGATCGCCGGCGAGATCGACGTCGAGCTGGTGCCGCAGGGCACGCTGGTCGAGCGCATCCGCGCCGGCGGCTACGGCCTCGGCGGCGTGCTGACCAAGACCGGTCTCGGCACCATCGCGGCCGAGGGCCAGCAGACGGTCGAGATCGACGGCGAGACGTGGCTGCTCGCCAAGCCGCTGAAGGCCGACTTCGCGCTGATCGCCGCCGACCAGGCCGACTACGCGGGCAACCTCCAGTATCAGCTCACCGCGACGAACTTCAATCCGATCATGGCGCTCGCCGCCGAGACGGTGATCTGCGAGCCGCGCGAGATCCTGCCCGTCGGCATGATCTCCCCGGACGTCGTCAAGACGCCCGGTGTCGTGGTCGACTATCTGATCGAGAGGGCCGCCTGATGAAACCCGACGAGATCATCCAGCGCCGCGTCGCCCGCGAGCTGAAGCCCAACAGCCTGGTCAATCTCGGCATCGGCCTGCCGACCGGGGTCGCCAAGTACATCGACGAGCACGCCAACGTGCTGTTCGAGTCGGAGAACGGCATCGTCGGCCTCGCCGCCAAGCCGCCCGAGGGCATGGACGACCCGGACCTCACCGACGCCGGCGGCGGCACCGTCTCGGCCGTGCCGGGCGCCGCCACGATCGACAGCGCCTACTCGTTCGGCCTGATCCGCGGCGGCCATCTCGACGCGACCGTGCTCGGCGCCCTCGAGGTCGACGAGCGCGGCATGCTGGCCAACTGGGTGGTGCCGGGCAAGATGGTGCCGGGCATGGGCGGCGCCATGGACCTGGTCACCGGCGCCCGCCGCGTGATCATCGCCATGAACCACACCGCCAAGGGCGCGCCCAAGATCGTGCCGAAATGCACGCTGCCGCTCACCTCGATCCGCCGCATCAGCCTGATCGTGACGGACCTCGCCGTGATCGAGCCGACCGACGACGGCCTGGTGCTGCGCGAGCGGGCGCCGGGCGTGACGGTCGAGCAGATCGTCGCCGCCACCAGCGCCAAGCTGGTGATCAACGGCGACGTCCCCGAGATGGATCTCGGCGTCGCGGCCTGAGCGCCTGAGCGCCTGACCAATAGAGAAGACGTCCCAAGGAACGAGAGCCGGCGGAGAGGCCCCTCCCCGCCGGCTCTTTATGTTTGCGCGGGCGACGGCACGGGTTCCTGGAGACGAAGAAGGCCGGGACGCGAACGCCCCGGCCTTCTCGTCACGCCCGCCCCGGGTGCCTCCGGGTCGGGCGATGGCTCGTGGATGCGGCGGGCGGCCGGAAACGCAGCGACGGCACGCCGGTCCGAGCCCCGCGTCAGCCGAACTTCACCTTCAGCAGGCGCTCCGCATTGCCACAGTAGATTTTCCTTCGCGTCTGAGGATCGAGCCCGAGCTTGTTGATCGCGGCGATCGTCGGCCCGATCGGGCCGAGCGGCGTGTCGGTGGCGAAGACGATCTTGTCGCTTCCGAAGAACTGCAGGCCGCAGCCGACCCCGTACTGCCCGCCGAACATCGCCGTGTCGGCATAGAAGTCGCGGAAATAATCCAGGTGTGGCCGCTTCAGCGTACTCAGCACCTTGGAATAGTCTTCGTCCGAGGTCCGGCTGCCGAGCACCTGCATGCCGGGGCCGATGCGGCCGTCGTAGAACGGAATCATGCCGCCGCAATGATGCGTGACGATCTTCAAGTTCGGGTGACGGTCGAACAGGCCGCAGAACACCAGCCGGCTCATCGCCACCGACGTCTCGTACGGCCATCCGAAACACCACCACATCTCGTAGCGCGAATTCGGCTCGGCCGCATAATCGCTCGACGCCGCGGTGCGCGCGGGATGCAGCCATATCGGACGGTCGAGATCCGCCATCGCCGAGAAGAACGGCACGAACTCCGGTCGATCCAGCGGCCGGCCGGCGATGTTGGTGAAAATCTGAACGCCGCTGGCCCCGAGTTCCGTCACGGCGCGCCGCGCCTCCGCGGCCGACGCGTCGACGTCGGTCAAGCATACGGCGGCGACGAACGCGGCGAACCGTGACGGGTGCTTCCGGACCAGCTCGGCCATGGCGTCGTTGCCGATCCGCGCCAGCTCGATCCCGACCCTCTCGTCCGCGAAATCCTCGATCGGCGGATTCGGCAGCGAGATCACCTGGCGATAATCGCCGAACGCATCCATGCCGCGGAAGCGGAGATCGAGATCGTGCAGCGGCCGGACGCTGCGCAGTCGCGCGGCGATGTTGCCCAGCTTGGGAGCGATGCGGGCCATTTCGGTCGAAAACAGCTCCGGAGCGATATGGCAGTACAGGTCGACGACGGGATAACCCTCGTGGCCGGCGCGCGCGGCCCCCTCGCCGCCGGAAGCCTTCTCCGACGGCGAGACCTGTGCCGAGGCCGGCGCTGTCGCACCGGCTCCGAGACCGGTCACGGCCGCTCCCGCCAGGGTCGTACCGACGATCTGCCTTCTGGAAAAACCGCGGGTGTCGGAATCTCGCAAGGTATCCTCCTGGTGTGGGGGCTCTTTCCGCCGGCCACGCACGGCCCCGCTTCGACCGACTACTCCGCCGCGGTCTTCTGGCCCCAGCCGACATTGCCGGCGCCCTTGAGGCCGAGGATCTCTCGCGCTTCGGCCGGGGTCGCCACCGGGATGCTGAGCGCCGCCGCGATCGTCGTGATGCGCTCGACCTGCTCGGCGCTCGACTTCGCCAGCACCTTCGGGGCGAGATACAGATTGTCCTCGAGGCCGACCCGGACGTTGCCGCCCATGCCCATGGCGGTCGCCATCATCGGAAGCTGCGCCCGGCCCGCCGCGGACAGCGACCAGGTGAAGTTCTTCTCGCCGATCATCCGGCAGGCGGACTCGTGGAGGAACACGAGATTGTTCACGGTGGCCTGCATGCCGCCCAGGATGCCGAGCACGAACTGCAGATGGATCGGGGCCTTCAGCACGCCGGTGGTGAGCAGGAACTGGACGTTGGACAGCATGCCGGCGTCGTAGACCTCGAGCTCCGGCTTGGTGCCGGCCGCGGTCATGAAGGTCGCGAACTCGGCGAGCGTCTTGAAGGTGTTCGGGAAGATCCAGTCGTCGGTGGCCCGGATGAACGGCACCTCCCAGTCGTGCTTCGGCTCCTTGAGCTTGTCGGCGAGCGGATGGAACGCGAAGTTCATCGAGCCGGTGTTGAGCGAGGCGAGCTCGGGCTTCAACAGCGCCACCGAGCGGGCCCGGTCGGCGACCGTCATCTCCTTGGAGCCGCCCGTGGTGATGCAGATCGGCGCGTCGGTGCGGGCGCTGATCTTCTTCACGATCTGCTCGTAGAGCGCAGGATCGGCAGAGGGCTTGCCGGTCTGCGGATCGCGCGCATGCACGTGGACGATCGCGGCACCGGCCTGCGCGGCGGCGACCGCGTCGTTCGCGATCTCGTCCGGCGTCACCGGCAGATAGGGCGACATGCTCGGCGTGTGCACCGATCCGGTGACGGCGGCCGTGATGACGAGCTTGGCCATGGAAGTCTCCTTGCGTGTGTCTTGCGGCGGCGCGTCGTCTGGCCGCCGGTTGATCGAAAAGGTCGGAGCCGCGTTCTCCGCGCCCACCCCGCCCTCCGCTCAACCGCGGCGGCGGGCATCCAGGGGCGTGATGTCGGGTCCCCGCCTCCGCGGGGACGAGCCGAGATCGGAGCCGACCCGGGTCCGGTGATATCCGTCTAGCGTTGTGTCTTCAGATGATCGACGACGCGCTTCTTCAGCGCGGCCTGCTCCTCGGGCGTCCAGCGGCGGAAGCCTTCGCCCGACTTCATGCCGAGCCGGCCGTCCTTCACCAGCGCCTCCAGATAGGGCGACGGGCCCGGCCGCCCTTCGATCGACGGCAGCACGGTCTGGTGGATCGCCAGCGTGAGGTCGGTGCCGACCAGGTCGGCGTTCTCCAACGGACCGAGCACGGCGAGGCGGCGGCCGAAGCTCGCCTTGATCACCGTGTCGACCGTCTCGGCGTCGCAGATGCCGTTCTCGACCAGCGACACGGCCTCGCGCCACAGCGCGTGCTGCAGCCGGTTGCCGACGAAGCCCGGCACGTCCTTCTTGACGTGCACGGGCGTCTTGCCGGCCCTGGCGTGCAGATCCATCGTGAACGCGATGGTGGCCTCCGACGTCCACTCGGTGCCGATCACCTCGACGAGCGGCACCAGGAAGGGCGGGTTCCACCAATGCGTCCCGACGGCGCGCTCGCGCGCCTTCAGGTTCCGCATGATCTCGGTGATCGGGATCACCGACGTGTTGCTCGCCAAAATCGCGTCGGGCCGCGCCGCCGCCTCGACGTCGGCGAACAGCTTGCGCTTGAGCTCCAGATTCTCGGGTGCCGCCTCGACCACGTAGTCGGCGTCGCGGACCGCCTCGGCGAGAGTCTCGACGATGCGAATCCGCTTCACCGCGGACGGATCCTCGTCGAGATCGACGAGGTTCGCCTCGACGCGGGAGAGCGCGCTCGCCAGCGTCGGCGCGTGGGCGTCGGTGAGGGCGACCGGGTGCCCGGCGAGGGCGAAGACCTGGGCGATGCCGTGCCCCATCATCCCGGCGCCGATGACGGCGATGCGCGCTGTGCCCATGGGTCAGCCCGCCGTGTAGCCGCCGTCGGCGTAGAGGATGTGTCCGGTGTAGAAGTCGGACGCCGCCGAGGACAGGAACAGGAGCGGACCGGCGAGATCGGACGGCTCGCCGAGTCGGCCTTTCGGCACGCGGGCCAGAAACGCCGGGCGGACGCCGCGGGCCTTCTCGGTGTCCTCGTACATCCACGCCGTCAGCGCCGAGCGGAAGACCGTCGGGGCGATGGCGTTGACCGTGATGCCGGTCGGGCCGAGCTCGCAGCCGAGCGCCTTGGTGATGCCGTCGACGGCGGACTTCGAGGCGCAATAGGCCGTGTAGCCGGCCGGGTGGCCGAGGAGACCGCGGGCCGAGGACATCAGCACGATCTTGCCTCCCTCGCCTTGCGCGAGCATCTGGCGGGACGCGGAGCGCGCCATGATCCAGGACTGGGTGACGTTGGCGTCCATGACGTCCTCGAAGCGCTCGGGCGTCATGTCGCCGATCTTGGCGACGTCGTTCTTGCCGGAGCCGACGACCAGGATGTCGAGCCGGCCGAAGGCCTCGACCGCGGCGGCGACGATCGCGTCGCAGTTCTTCTCGTTGCTCGGCCGCAGGCCCACCTGCTTGACCTTGGCGCCGAGCGCCTCGCACTCCGCCGCGACCTTCTCGAGCTCGGCGGCGTTGCCGGCGGCGATCACCACATTGGCGCCGGCCCCGGCCAGCACCTTCGCGGCGAGTGCGCCGAAGGCGCCCGAGGCGCCGGTGACGATCGCGGTCTTGCCGCGCACGTCGAACAGCGCGAGCGGATTTTTCAGGAACTCTTCGGACATGGTGTCCTCCTTTGACGACGGTCCCGCGGGAGCGCGGGGTCAGCAGGCGGAGATCCTCGGCGGACCGCATTCGCGCGGCCGCTCCGGCTCTCCGCCCGCGACGTCTCAGCTCTTGGGGGCGGCGACCGCCACCAGGATGGTGCACACGTCGTTGCCGCGATTGACGATCTCGCGGCTCTCGTTCGGCCCGATGGTGCAGGCGTCGTTGGCCTTCAGCACCGTCTCCTTGCCGTCGACGATGACGGTGAGCTCGCCGGCGAGGACGAAGTACACCTTCTCGGGCGGCGAGGCGTCCGGCCCGGCGCCACCGCCGGGCAGGAAGTGCGAGAGACCGACCACCACGCCGGTGGTGCCGCCGGCCTCGGCCCCGAACACCCGCAGCGGCATGCAGCCGCGGTGGTTCGGCGCGTCGTAGGTCTTCAGCTCGGAGAAGCGTTTCACCTGCATCAGAAGCGCTCCCCCTTCTCGATGCGGTACTCGCCCTTCGGGTCGGCGATCGCGACCAGACGGATGATGCAGCCGTCGCCGCGCTCCCAACGCCACGGGAACATCGCGAAGGTGCAGCGCTTGCCCGTCACCTTGTCGATCTCGCCGCCGACGTTCTCGATGCCGAGAATGCCGTTCTTGAACAGGATGCGGTGCACCGGCTCCCACTCCGGGAAGTCGTCCTTCCAGTCGCGCCCGCCCGACCACTGCTTGTACTCGGCGGCGAGATGCGGATGGATCGGGCCGTTGCGGTGCGGGCCGATGGCGGTGGCGAGCGGATGGTCGTTCGCCTGGGTGTCGTGGCCGACGACCTTGACCTTCTTCTCGACGAACCACTCGCCGGCCGATTTCACGAAGCCGGGCGAGCGGCAGAAATAGTCCTCGCTGTCCTCGTACTTCTCGTGCCAGCCGGTGTTGACGATGACGACGTCGCGCGGACGCACGATCTTGCCGGCGGCCTTCTCGAGGTCGTCGTAGCCGATCTGCTCCCACTGCTTCTTGGGGATCGAGACGACGATGCCCGAGCCGAAGAAGTGCGGCAGCGGCACCTCGTCCATGAACGGCGTGCCCTCGACCACGTGGGCGGGCGCGTCGATGTGCGTGGTGTGGTGCATGCTGGTCGTGATGCGCTGGGACAGCACGCCCGACTTCGCCATGTAGTGGATGCGCTCGATCTGGACGTCCTGGAAGTACGGCCAGTTCGGCTTCTGCAGGCCGAACGGATGCGAGAGGTCGTGGAACTCGAGACCCATGGTGTTCTCGAGATTGCTCTCCATCGGAACGCCCCGGATGACCGGCATCGTCGTCTCCTTCTTGTGAGTTTCAGAGAGAGTGTGACCCGCGATGTGGATCACTCGTATCGTATCGTGGTCTTCTTGGTCAACGACGCGACGGCTGCGCGGCGGGCGGAGCAGCGCAACGACCAACGGATGGCTCGCGCACCGCGAGGCCCGGCGCAGGCGCGTCGCTTTGGGCCGAACATCGCGAAAGCGCCCGTCCGGCAGGCAGTCGCGAGGGGCCCGCATCCGCGGCGCGGCGGCCGGCGCGCGGCGGCGCTGTACCGGCATCCGGGTCAAGAACACCGAGCACCGTAGCACTGCGTAAGTAATCGTCCGGCGACGGGTGTCGAGGACGTCGTGCCCGCGGCCGACGCATTCGCACATGCGAAATAGATCCAGAGTCGCGGGCGTGCGTGTGTCCTATCGACCCCGACGATCGTCACGCATCGCGACGTGATCACGTCCGCGCGCGGGCCCGCGGCTCACCCGTGGCGGTCCGCCACTGTCCCGCTGTACAATACAGGGATCGCGCGTATCACTGCGTAGGTGTTCGTGCGGAGAATAAAAATCGGCGCACCAAACTCGGCAAACCCGACCAGCTTCTTCGGCACTGCAAACAAGCCGCACGCCTCTGATACAAGCCGCTTATCAGCATCCGTCGCGCTGCGATGCACCGCGGCGCGGTCGCTGCGGCGCACAACACGTCACGAGGTTCTGGACCAGGTCCGTTGCTTGCTGACAAACCCACCATTTGATACGGCTGAACCGTCATACAGGACACCTGCGGAGGGCCGGTTCCGGCCCGCGATCCCACCCGGACCTCCGCTCCGACCCGACTCACACCGGAGAAACGGAGCTTTCCTTGGTCCCCAAGATCGCACTCGAAGAGCACGCGCTGTGCCCGAGCCTGACCGAATACTGGCACCCGACCGTCGCCGATGTCCCGGCCGTGGTGCGTGACCGCCTTCTCGACGCGCTGACGGATTTCGGCGATCGCCGGATCGCCTCGATGGATCGCGCCGGAGTCGAGACGGCCGTGATCGGCATCGCCGGTCCCGGCGTGCAGGTCGAGACCGACACGAAGCGCGCCATCGCCAAGGCGAAGGCCTCGAACGACTTCCTGGCCGCCGAGGTGGCGAAGAAGCCGGGCCGCTACGCCGGCTTCGGCCACATGCCGATGCAGGACGCGACCGCCGCGGCCGACGAGCTGCAGCGCTGCGTCGAGGAGCTGAAGTTCTGCGGCGCCATGATCAACGGCCAGACGCTCGGCCGTTATCTGGACGACCCCGCCTACGCGCCGTTCTGGGAACGCGCCGCCGCGCTGAAGACCTGGATCTACCTGCATCCGGCCGATCCGGTCGCCACCATGCCGGCGCTCGAAGGCACCTACGGCCTGAAGCGCGCCACCTGGGAGTGGGGCGTCGAGACCGGCACGCACGCGCTGCGTCTGGTGTTCGGCGGCGTGTTCGACCGCTATCCGGACGCCCGGCTGATGCTCGGCCATCTCGGCGAGACGCTGCCCTATCTGCTGTGGCGGTTCGACAGCCGGGCCCAGCTCTACGGCGTGAAGCTGCCGCAGCCGCCCTCCTTCTACATCAAGCGCAACATCGCCGTGACCACCTCGGGCATGAGCTCGGCCGAGCCGCTGAACTGCGCGCTCGCGGCGCTCGGGAACGACCGCGTCTGCTTCGCCTCCGACCATCCGTTCGAGGATGCCGGCGAGGCCGGCCACTTCCTTGACGGCGTGGCGCTTCCGGAGGAGGTCCGCCGCGCGGTCGCCTCCGCCAACGCCAAGACGCTGCTCGGCCTCGCCTGACCCCGTCGCTCGCACACAGGATCAAGACCATGTTCAAGAATCCGTGGTGGGTCGTCCTCGGCTCCGTGCTCGGCCTGCTGGTCGGCAACGGCGCCATCATGCACTTCACCTTCGGCGTGCTCCTGAAGCCCATCGGCGACGAGTTCGGCTGGAGCCGCGGCACCGTGTCGATCGCCATGGTGATCGGGCTCGTCTGCACCGGCCTGATGACGCCCCTAGTCGGCATTCTCGTCGACCGTTACGGGATCCGCCGCGTCGCCCTGCCGTTCATCACCGCCTTCGCCGGCATCGTGGCGCTGACCTCGCTGACCCCGGCGTCGCCGTTCGCCTTCATCGCGCTCTACGGCGTGATGGGCCTCGCCGCCGCCGGCCAGACGCCGCTGATCTACTCGAAGTCGATCGTCGCGAGCTTCGACGACCGGCGCGGCCTCGCGCTCGGCGTCGCCATGGCGGGCGTCGGTCTCGGCGTGGCGCTGGTCCCGCAGTTCGCCCAGGCGCTGATCGGCGTCGTCGGCTGGCGCGGCGCCTATGTCGGGCTCGGCGCCATCACGCTGCTGTTCGCCATCCCGGCCGTCGCCCTGTTCCTGCGCGAGCCGGAGCGTGCGCTCGCCGCCCAGACCGGCGAGACTCCCAAGGTGCTGCCCGGCGTCACCGGCCGCGAGGCGCTGAAGACCAAGTACTTCTGGCTCCTCGTCGCGCCGTTCTTCGCGCTCGCCTGCGCCGCCAACGGCTCGATCACCCACGTCGTGCCGCTGCTCACCGATCGCGGCGTCTCCCCCCAGATGGCGACCACGGCGCTCTCGATGGCCGGGTTGTCGCTGATCGCCGGACGGCTGCTCGCCGGCTGGCTGCTCGACCGCATGTTCGCGCCCTACGTCGCGGTGGTGTTCATCGTCACGCCGCTTCTCGGCATCCTGCTGCTGATGTCGACCACCGACACGACCATGGCGGCGGCCGCCACCGTGCTGATGGGGCTCGGCATCGGCGCCGAGGTGGACCTGATCGCGTTCTTCATCTCGCGCTATCTCGGGCTGCGCAGCTTCGGCGAGATCTACGGCTACCTGTTCGCCATCTTCATGCTGGCGAACGGCATCGGCCCCTTCGCGATGGGCCTGAGCTTCGACAAGGCCGGCTCCTACGTCCCGGTTCTGTGGACCTTTGCGGGCGGCCTCGTCGTCGCCGCGGCACTGATCCTGATGATGGGTCCCTACGTCTACCCCTCCCAGCACGAGCTCGCCCGCCGCAAGCTCGCCGTGCAAGAGGCCTGACACGGCTCGGAGGGCCGGCGTCGCCGTCCCTCCCCTTACGGTCCCGGGCCACGGTCCGGGACCTCCTCTCTGCCGCGTGATCTCCGTCGTCCGGCCGGATTGTCGATCCGATCGTCGTGCCCGTTCGTCCTCTCGCGAGGACGGCTCCACCCCGCTCGCTCGTCGCCCCGCTCCCGGCGCCGCGGACCACGTGGGTCCGACGTCGCGACCTGGAGTGCAAGCACGATGGCTATCGAGACCGGAACGGCGACCCCGGCGACAAGCGCCGCCACCCACGGACTGCCCGTCAAATGGCGGGTCCTGATCAGCGGGTTCATGAGCTACGCGTTCGACGCGCTGGACTTCATGATCCTCGCGATGTCGCTGCCCCTGATCATCAAGGAGCTCGACATCACCATGGCGGACGCCGGCCTGCTCGGCACGGCGACGCTGCTCGGCGTCGGCATCTCGTCGATCGCCATGGGCTGGTTCGCCGACAACTACGGGCGCAAGACCGCCCTGATGGTCGGCATCGCGATCTTCGGCCTGTTCACGGCGGCGATCGGCTTCGCCCAGGGCTACTGGTCGATCATGGCGCTGCGTTTCATCGCCGGCCTCGGGCTGGGCGGCATCTGGGGCGTCATCGCCGCCTTCATCAACGAGACCTGGCCGTCGCATCAGAGCGGCCGCGCCGCCTCCTTCGTGTTCTCGTCCTGGCCGATCGGCTTCGGCTCCGCCGCGCTGCTGGCCGGCTTCATCCTGCCGCGCTACGGCTGGCGGGTGCTGTTCTTCTGCGGGGCCGCCGCACTCCTCGCGGTCGCCTACACGTATGTCTTCGTGCCGGAGTCGGAGACCTGGAAGAAGGCCAAGGCGGAGCGCGAGGCCGGCGGCGGCGCCAAGGCGTCGGTCGGCATCGGCGAGATCTTCGCCCCCGAGGTCCTGCACTACACCATCGTCGGCACCCTGTCGGCGAGCTTCGCGCTGATCGCCTATTGGGGCGTCAACACCTGGGTGCCGACCTTCCTGGTGAAGGAGCGCGGCATGGCGATCGCCGACATGTCGATGTTCATCGTCATGCTCAATGTCGGCATGTTCCTCGGCTACCAGCTGTTCGGCTTCCTGGCCGACACGATCGGCGGCAAGAACGCCCTGATCATCAACTTCGTCGGCGCCACCGTGATGGTGCCGATCTACGGCTTCGCCGAGAGCACGACGCTGCTGTTCTGGCTCGGCCCGGTGATGGCGCTGTTCTTCTCCTATGCCGGCATCTTCGGCTCGTACTTCGCCAAGCTCTATCCGCTGCGCATCCGCAGCCTCGGCTCCGGCTTCTGCTTCGACGTCGGCCGCGGCATCTCGGCCTTCGCGCCGTTCCTGCTCGGCCAGATCGCCGCGCATTACAGCCTGGCGGTCGGTATCGCGCTGTGCGGCGCGAGCTTCGCGCTCGCCGGCGTGATGGTGCTGATGCTGCCCGACACCCGCGGCCGCGAAGCCGTGGACTGAACGGCGCCGCCACGACCCCTGACGCGAAAGGCCGCCCACGGGCGGCCTTTTTCGTGCTGCTCGGTCGCGGGCGCGGCTCAGGCCGCAGCGGATTCGAGCTGGTCCTCGAGAGCCCGCTTGGTGGCGAGCAGGTGCTCGGCGATCTCGGTCTGGCGGTCGTAGAAGCGCTGGGCCGGCACCGGGACGGAGATCGCGAGATAATTGCCGAGCGAATCGCGCAGCACCACGCCGGCGGCGCAGACCCCGACCGTGTGCTCCTCACGGTCGAACGCCACGCCGGTGCGGCGGATGCGCCGCAGATCCTGCAGGAGCGCGTCGTAGGTCGTCAGCGTCGTCGGCGTGCGGGCCGGATAGCTGCGGCCGACCAGCTCCTCGACCGCGTCGTTGCCGAGCTGCGCCAGATAGGCCTTGCCGTTGGCCGTGCAGTAGAGCGGGAACGTCTCGCCGACCGAGGACACGGCGCGCAGGCGCTGCGAGCCGATCACCTGGTCGAGGAAGATCAGATAGTCGCGCTTGATCGCGGCGAGGTCGACGGTCTCGCTCAGCTCGGCGGAGAGCTTCACCAGCCACGGCCGGCACAACGAGACGAAGTCGCTCTGCACCGAGGAGGCGAGGCGCAGCAGCGTCGGGCCGAGCCGGACCCGGCCGGTCGGCGATGCGGCGATCAAGAGCTTCTCGGCCTCCAGCGCGGCGACGATGCGCTGGACCGTGGAGCGCGCCAGATCGACGCGCTGGGCGATCTGGCCGAGGCTGAGGCCGGCCGGCTGGTCCTCCAGCGCGCGCAGGATGGAGGCGGCCCGCGTGATGACCTGCACCGGTCCCCGCTCGGCCTGGTCTGGGGCATCGGCGCGTTTCATTCCGGTCGTCCTGTCCGTGTGAGCTCCGCTCCTCGTGGGGAGCATGAACCACAATACGGTACGGACCTCGTTTTGCGCAACTCTCGGCACTGCAGCGCACCGCTGCGGCAACGGCAGATCTGACACGCCGTGGCGCACGCACCACACCGGCATGCGTGATCTCACGTAGGACCGCATGCGCGAACCTGAATGAGCGAATTGTCCGACGAAGAAGGCCGGGACGCGAGCGCCCCGGCCTTCTCGTCACGCCCTCCCCGTGTGCCTCCAGGGAGAGCGATGGCTGATGGGCGCGGCGAGCGCTGCGCCGTAGCATGGCCTCTCCGCCGTCATGCCCCGCGAAGGCGGGGGCTTTGCATCATCGGTCATCCCGGGGCGCGGACGAAGTCCGCGAGCTCGGGATCCATACGCCCGGCGATAGTGGCTCACGAAACACAGGG
>NZ_NPEX01000132.1:0-2433 GCF_003258865.1 Rhodoplanes roseus
GCTTCGCGGTCCGACCTCCCCCCTCCAGGGGGAGGTGGGAGCAAAAGCGATTGCCCGAACTTGCGGAATGACTGCTGTGACGTTCGGTCGATGGTCGTCGTGAGTGGACCGTGCGATGCACGGGGCGCTTTGCTGCTCGAAGAGGTAGGCCGGTGAAACTCGACATCCTCAAAACTCTCAATGCCGAGCGCGCGGCGCGGCGGGCCGCGATCGTCGTCACCGACGTGGCGAGCGGGGCGCAGCGGCTGGTGCGGGGCACCGAGGCGGGCGGTGATCCGCTCGCCGAGCTGCTGGACCAGCATCTGCGCAGCGGCAAGAGCGGCATGGTGGAGACCCCCGCGGGGCGGTTCTTCCTCACCGTGCACGTGCCGCCCCCCAAGCTCGTGGTCACCGGCGCCGTGCACATCAGCCAGGCGCTGGCGCCGATGGCGAGGCTGGTCGGCTACGACGTGACCATCGTGGATCCGCGCACCGCCTTCGCCAGCCCGGAGCGCTTTCCCGACGTGCCGCTGATCGCCGAATGGCCGGACGTCGCGCTGCCGCCGCTCGGGGTCGACCGCTACACGGCCTTCGTGGCGCTCACCCACGATCCGAAGATCGACGACCCGGCGCTGCTGCACGCGCTGGCGCGCGAGTGCTTCTACATCGGCGCGCTCGGCTCGCGGAAGACGCATGCGCGCCGGGTCGAGCGGCTGAAGGCCCAGGGTCTCGACGACGCGACGATCGGGAGAATCCACGCGCCGATCGGCCTGCCCATCGGCGCCGTGTCGCCGCCCGAGATCGCCGTCTCGATCCTGGCCGAGATCACGGCGCGGCTGCGCCTGCCGGCCAAGGCAGCGTCCGACAAGCCGGTGCCCGAGAAGGCCGTGTCATGAAATTCGGGTCCGTCCCGGCCGCTGAGTCGCTCGGCGGCATCGTCGTGCACACGGTCCGGCGCGACGGGGTGGTGCTTAAGAAGGGCACGCTGGTCGGCGCAGCCGAAGTCGCCGCGCTGACGGGCGCCGGCGTCGACACGCTGACGGTGGCGCGGCTGGAGCCCGGCGACGTGACCGAGGACGTCGCCGCGGGCGAGATCGCGGGCGCCGCGGCCGGGCCCGGTATCCGGGTGGATCACGCCTTCACGGGCCGCGCCAACCTGTTCGCCGAGGCGGCCGGCGTGCTGGTCGTCGACCGTGCGGGCGTCGACCGGCTCAACGCCGTCGATCCCGACATCACCTTCGCGACGCTGCAGGCCTATGCGCCCGTGGTGGTCGGCACCATGGTGGCGACGGCCAAGATCATCCCGTTCGCGGTGGCCGGGGCGGCCCGCGACGCCGCGCTTGCGGCCGCGTCGCACCTGGTGCGGGTCGCGCCCTACCGGGTGAAGAAGGTCGCGGTGGTCTCCACGGTGCTGCCCGGCCTCGCCGACAAGGTGATCGAGAAGACCCTCAAGGTGACGGCCGAGCGCCTCGCGCCGGCCGGCGCCACCATCGTGGCCGAGCGAAAAGTGCCGCACGAGGCGGTGGCGCTGACCCGGGCGGTGGAGAGCGTGCTGGCCGACGGGGCCGAGCTCGTCGTCGTGTTCGGCGCCTCGGCCATCGCCGACCGGCGCGACGTGATTCCGGCCGCGGTCGAGGCCGCGGGCGGCCGCATCGAGCGCTTCGGCATGCCGGTCGATCCCGGCAACCTGCTGATGATCGGCGAGATCGGCGGACGCCCCGTGCTGGGTGCCCCGGGCTGCGCCCGCAGCCCCAAGGAGAACGGCTTCGACTGGGTTCTGTCGCGGCTCTTGTGCGGGCTGCCGGTGAGCGACGGTGACGTCGCCGGCATGGGCGTCGGCGGTCTGCTGATGGAGATCGTCACCCGGCCGCAGCCGCGCGAGATCGCTCCGCCGGCGCCGGAGGAGAGGCCGGGCCGCCGCCTCGCCGCCGTGGTGCTGGCCGCCGGCCGCTCCACCCGCATGGGCGGCCCCAACAAGCTTCTGGCCGAGATCGGCGGCAAGCCGCTGGTGCGCATCACGGTCGAGCAGATCCTCGGCTCGCGCGCCGGGCCGATCGTGGTCGTCACCGGCCACCAGCGCGACCGCGTGCGGGCGGCGCTCGCCAACCTGCCGGTGAGCTTCGTCCACAATCCCGACTATGCCGAAGGGCTCTCGACCTCGGTGAAGGCCGGGATCGCGGCGCTGCCCGAGGACGTCGACGGCGCCATCGTCTGCCTCGGCGACATGCCGCAGGTCGACCACGGGCTGATCGATCGCCTGCTCGCCGCCTTCGATCCGGAGAAGGGCGGCCTGATCGTCATCCCGACCGTCGACGGCAAGCGCGGCAATCCGGTCGTCTGGTCGCGGCGCTTCTTCGGCGAGCTCGGCCGGCTCACCGGCGACGTCGGCGCCCGCAACCTGATCGCCACCTATCAGGAGGCCGTGGTCGAGGTGCCGGCGGCGGCCGCCGCCGC
>NZ_NPEX01000132.1:2443-15643 GCF_003258865.1 Rhodoplanes roseus
CGCCGCCGCGACCGATGTCGACACCCCCGACGCGCTCGCCGCCGTGAAGGCCGAGATCGAGGGAGGGTGACGGTCGGCGCCGTCGCGGAAAGCCCGCGTCTTCACCTCCCGGAAACCATTGCTCCAATAGGCTCCCGGTCTTCCTTCCGGGAGTGGGACTCATGGCTCGTTTCTTGCGGCGCGCCGTCGCCGTGGCCGCCCTGCTGCTCGCCGGCGCCATCGCCATCGGGGCGTGCGGCACCTTCGGCTACGCCTACGATCAGAAGACGCTCGCCCAGGCCGAGACGGTCGCACTGAAGAAGTGCACCGACCGGGCCTGCCGGCTGGTCGCGACGGTGCGGGGCGGCTGCGTCGCCTTCGCGGTCGACGCCAAGGATCTGTGCGGCGCCCACGGCTACGCGGTCGCGCCGCGGCTCGCCCGCGCCCAGAACACCGCGCTGCAGCAGTGCTACGGCCACGGCGGCAAGACCTGCGTGATCCGCGCCTTCGCCTGCGACGCCAAGAACTGATCAGGTCCGGAGCCGCTCGCCCGGCCGCGATGTCCGCCCGCAGGAGGGAGGATCAGCCTCTCTGATCTGATCAGATCGGGCTAGATCGTAGCTGTCGTTTCACTCTCGTCGTCACATGATAATTCAGCTCGCCGTAGTCGCGAGCCGAGATGGCCGGGCGTTTCACGCCGGGGCAAAGCACTTCGTTAATTGATTCAAGTCATTTGCAACCGGGGAGGCGGCGCGCCCGTATCTTTCGCGTGCCGTGTTCGCGTAGTCACACAGCCACGATCAGCCCATCCTGCTCGAAGGAAAGGACGCCCTATGGTCTCGCGACTGACCCGTGCCGCCGTCTCGGCTCTTCTCACGACGTCCCTGGTCGCCCTGCCGCTCGCCGATGCGACCGCCTGCACGTCCGTTCTCCTGCCCGCCAAGGACGGCGGCTTCGTCTACGGCCGCACCCTCGAGTTCGGCCTGCAGCTCCAGTCGCAGCTCATCGTCGTGCCGCGCGGCATCGCGCTCACGGGGACGGGCCCGGAGGGCAATATCGGTCAGGGCGGCCTCGCCTGGACGAGCAAATACGCCGCGACCGGCACCAATGCGCTCGGCCTCCCGATGATCCTCGACGGCGTCAACGAGCGCGGCCTGTCCGGCGGCCTGTTCAACTTCCCGGGCTATGCGGATTTCCAGACGGTGCCGCCCGGCAAGGGCAACCAGTCGATCGCCTCGTTCGAGATCCTCACCTGGATCCTCACGAGCTTCGCCACCGTCGACGAGATCAAGGCGGCGCTGCCGGGCATCTACGTCTCGGCCGTCAAGGTGAAGTCGTTCGGCGACATGGTGCCGCCCATCCACGTCTCGGTGCACGACGCCGCCGGCAAGAGCCTGGTGATCGAGTACACCGACGGCGGCAAGCTGAACATGTACGACAATCCGGCCCATGTGCTGACCAACGCGCCCGACTTTCCGTTCCACCTGAAGAACCTGTCGCAGTACCAGTACGTCACGCCGAACGTGCTGCCGCCGCTCAAGGTCGGCACCACGTCGCTGAGCGCGGCGAGCTCGGGCGACGGGATGAACGGCTTGCCGGGCGGCTTCATCGCGCCGGCCCGCTTCGTGCGCGCCTTCTTCGCCCAGGCGAACGCGCCGCAGCTCGCCACCAGCGCCGAGACGGTCGGCCTCGCCTTCCACATCATGAACGCGTTCGACCTGCCGCCCGGCTCGATCGGCACCTCGGCGAGCGCCGGCGGGGAGGGCGGCGGCGTCAGCGGCTACGAGACCACCGAGTGGATCGCCGCGACCGACATGAAGAACCTGCGCTACTACGTGCGGACCTACGAGAACCCGGCCATCCAGGTCGTGGATCTCAAGAAGGCTGTTCAGAACCTCAAGGAGATCAAGTTCATCCCGTTCGATTCGAAGCCGGCCGTGCGGGATCTGACGCCGTAGGATTCAACGCGCCGGGGCATCGATCCGTGTCGACGAGATGGTGGTGCGAAGGTCGTGCGCCTTCGGCTCACCACCAGCGGTGCGGCCAGTCGTAGCGCCGCACCGCGAGGTGCCAGACGAAGGCGAAGAGCGCCAGCATCACGGCGCCGGCGCCGACCGGGGCGATCAGGAACGTCCACGAGAGATTGTTGCCGACGACCAGCAGCGGGTCGATGCCGGCCGGCGGGTGGAACGTGCCGGTGAGCTGCATGGCCAGGATCGCGAGCCCGACCGCCACGGCCGCGGCCCACGGCCCCGGCCCGATCACGGTGAGGACCACGAGCCCGACCAGGGTCGACACCAGGTGGCCGCCGACCAGGGCGCGCGGCTGCGCCGCCTGGGCCTCCGGCGAGCCCATCACCAGCACGATCGAGGTCGCGAACGGCACCGCGAAGAGCGGAAACGCCGCGAAGGTCGCGAAGACCTCCATCAAGGCGATGGCGAGCCCGCCGCCGGCGGCGCCGGCCAACATGGCGAGGAGGGTGCGCTTGTCGATGGTCATGGCATGGGGCGGCTGCTGTCCTGAGCGTGACATAGCACGAAGCGTGCCGGTCGCGCGCGGCGGCCGTCACGGCCGGTCCGGCCGCAGCCGCATCTCCATGCGCACCAGCTCGGCGAGGTTGCGGGCCCCCATGCGCTCCATCACCCAGGCCCGGTGAATCTCGACCGTCCGCGGGCTGATGCCGAGGCGGGTGGCGATCTCCTTGTTGGACAGGCCGGCGGTGGCGAGCGCCAGGACCTCGTGCTGGCGCTCGCTGAGCGACTCGAAGCGGGCCAGCAGGTGGGCGAGCTCGGCGGCGTCGTGGCGGCGCGAGCGCGCATGCGCGACGGCGGCGCCGATCGATTCGAACAGGCGGTTCTCGTCGAACGGCTTCTCGATGAAATCGAAGGCGCCGAGCTTGATCGCGGCGACCGCCATGTCGACGTCGCCGTGGCCGGTGATCAGGATCACGGGCGGGGCGGCCGGGCTCGCCGCGAGCAGGCGGACCAGATCGATGCCGGAGAGGCCCGGCATCCGCACGTCGGCGACGACGCAGTCGAAGGGCGGCACGGGCCCGTGGCTCGCCACCAGCGCGTCGGCGGACTCGAAGCGCGTGATCGCGAGGCCGCGCCGGCCGAGATAGAGGGCGAGCGAGTCGAGCACCGCCGGATCATCTTCGACCAGCGCCACGTCCAGGGTTTCACTCATCGGACACCTTCGCCACCGGGATCGTGAAGCGGACCAGCGCGCCCGAAGGCGGTCGCTCGATGGTCAGCCGGCCGCCGTGCTGCTCGACGATCGAGCGGCACAGCGACAGGCCGAAACCCAGCCCCTCCGGCTTGGCCGAGCCGAACGACGCACCGGCCGGGTCGGGAACGTCCTCCGGAAAGCCGGGGCCGCTGTCGGCCACGGCGATCTCGACCATGTCACCGGTCCGCACCGCCGACACCCCGAGGCTGCCGTGCGTCGCGCCGGTCCCCTCGATCGCCTCGACGGCGTTGCGGATCAGGTTCAGCAGCACCTGCTCGATCTGCAGGATGTCGACCATCACGGGCGGCAGGTCGTCGGCGAGCCGCGCCGTCGCGGTGACGCCGTGACGGTCGAGGGCGTGGTGCATCAGATCGAGCGTCTCGCGCACGATGCGGGTGACCGATGTCGGCGCGCGGCCGGACTGGTCGAGGCGGATCAGGGCGCGCAGTCGCCGCACCACGTCGGCGGCGCGCTGCACCTGGGCGGCCGCCTTCTCGGCGATCTCGCCGACCGCGACATGGTCCGCCCCGTCGCGCAGCGTCTCGGCGACCAGGCGGGTGTAGGTGCCGGCGGCGGTCAGCGGCTGGTTGATCTCGTGCGCGATCGCGGTGGCGAGCTCGCCCATGCTGCCGAGCCGGGCGAGGCGGGCGAGCGAATCCTGGTGCAGGCGGAGCTGCAGCTCGGTGCGGCGAATCTGGGTCACCAGCGCGCCGGCGATCAGCCCGGTCATCGCCAGCACCAGCATCAGCGCCTGCAGGCCGGTGACGTCGATGGTCACGCCGGGCAGGAGATGCACCCCGACGATCAGCCCGAGCTGGGTGAGCAGAACGCCGACCGTGACCGTCTCGAGGCCGCCGCGCACGGCCATCCAGATGACCGGCAGGAACAGCAGGTAGAAGAGCTGCGCATGCTGCCGCTCTGCGAAGACGAAGACCAGAGCGAGCGCCACCAGCGTCGCCGCGACCTGCACTGCGGTCTCGACCGTGACCCGCAGGGTTCGGCCGCGGGTCAGCAGGATCAGCCCGAACGGCGCCAGAATGGCGACTCCGATCATGTCGCCGACCCAGTAGTGGACGACCGCGGCCGGCAGGTCGGCGGTGGTCAGCAGGCCGGCGTTCACGGTGAGCGCCACGTAGGCGAGGGAGACCGCCGCGGCACTCGCGGCGGCGACCGCGAGCAGCACCACCAGGTCCCGCATCGACGCCAGGATCGGGTTGAAGCGCATGGCGGGCTGCAACAGGATCGCGAGCCCGATGGCGTAGCCGCCGCCGATCGCCGCGGCCGTCATGATCTCGGTCACCCACGGAAACGGGAGATGACGGACCGTCAGGTCGGCCAGGAGCGGGGCGACGAACAGCAGCGGGATGAATCGCTGGCCGAACAGCAGCACCAGGACGAAGCTCAGCCCGGTCGGGGGATTCCACGGCGTGATCCCGAACGGCGCGAACGGGTGGATGAAGCTGATCCAGTCGAGCAGCACGTAGCCGGCCAGATACCCCAGGGCGATCGCGGGCCACGGCAGCGTGAACACCTTGGAGAGCGGCATGGCGACCGGACGGCGCATCGGTGCATCGGGGAGAGTGGTGTGCACGGTGGTAGCGTCGTTTCGCGTGTGGCGCCGCTGAGGGTGGATACCTAGGGGTCTTCCCCTGAGCATAGCACCCTAGGCCACCGTCACGAATTGCCGCCCGCCCGTGCCGCGCCGATCCTCGCGACACCCCAACAGCCCGGCGGGTGACCATCATAACCGAGACGGCAGGCCGCGACGAGATCGTGATCCTCTGTGCCGACGAGGAGACCCGCGACATCCTCGCCTTCTGGTTCGGGGCGGCCGGACAGAATGTCGTGGTCGCCCGCGACGGCCATCACGCCAACCGGAGCTTGCGCAGCGGGCGGTGCCGGCTGCTGGTCACCGACCGGGTGCTGCCGCCCTGGCCGGGGCTCGACACCATCCTGTCGCTGCGGGCCCGCGATCCCGCCCTCGCCGTCGCGGTGGTCGAGACCGGCAACCCGGACGAGCGCATTCTCGCCCGCGTGACGGGGGCCACCGCGCTGCTGCGGCGCCCGCTGTCGCGGGATGCCGTGCTCGGCCTGCTCGCCGCGGCCCGATCGCAACCCGACACGCCGGCGCGGGCGCAGTCCAAGGCGAGGCCCTCCGCGGAGCGGTGGCCGTCCGGGCTGCGCGCACATCGTCTGCGCACCGACGGCTGAGCTCCATGGATGCGGTCGCCCCGAGCGCGGTGGAGCTGGTCGCGTCCGGGCTGTTCGCCGTCGCCCTCCTGCACACCTTCGCGAGCAGCCGGTTCGAGCGTCTCGCCCATCGTCCGTCGCCGCATGCGGGCCTCTGGCATCTGCTCGGCGAGGTCGAGGTGGTGTTCGGCTTCTGGGCCATGGTGCTGCTGGTGTTCATGGCCGCCTGGACGACGCCGCAGCAGGCGCTGACCTATCTGGAAAGCCGTGTCTTCACCGAGCCGGCCTTCATCTTCGTCATCATGGTGATCGCCGCGAGCCGCCCGGTGCTCGACGTCGCCGGCGCGCTTCTGCTGGGGATCGCCCGCAAGCTGCCGCTGCCGCATCAGGCGGCCTATTATCTCACCGTGCTGGTGCTCGGGCCGCTGCTCGGCTCCTTCATCACCGAGCCGGCGGCCATGACGCTGTCGGCCATGCTGCTGCGCCGGCGCTATTTCGGGCCGCACACCAGCGACGCGTTCCGCTACGGCACGCTCGGGGTGCTGTTCGTCAACATCTCGATCGGCGGCACGCTGACGCCCTTCGCCGCCCCGCCCGTGCTGATGGTCGCCGAGCGGTGGGGCTGGGACCTCTCCTTCATGCTCCAGACCTTCGGGTGGAAGGCGGCGGTCGCCGTCGTCTGCAACGCGGTGGGGGCCGCGATCCGGTTCCGGGCGGATCTGCGGGCGGTGGCGTTGGAGGAGGAAGCGCTGGCGCGGCTGGAGGTGCCGTATCCCGTGATCGCCGTGCATCTCGCCGCCCTGCTCGGCGTCATCGTCACGGCGCATCACCCGATCGTGTTTCTCGCCCTGTTCCTGTTCTTCATCGGCTTCACCGAAGCCTATCGCCGCTGGCAGAGCCGGCTGATCCTGCGCGAGGGCCTGCTGGTCGGCTTCTTCCTGGCCGGCCTCGTCGTGCTCGGCGGGATGCAGCGCTGGTGGCTGCAGCCGCTCATCGTCGGGCTCGATTCGACCGCGCTCTATTACGGCGCCACCATGCTGACCGCCTTCACGGACAATGCCGCGCTGACCTATCTGGGGTCGCTGGTCGACGACCTCGATCCGGGCGCGAAATACGCGCTGGTCGCCGGCGCCGTCACGGGGGGCGGGCTCACCGTTGTCGCCAACGCGCCGAACCCGGCCGGCTACGCGATCCTGAAGGGGAGCTTTCCGGAGGGCGCGATCAGCCCGATCCGCTTGGCGGCGGCCGCCGCCGTCCCCACATTGGTGGCCATCGCGGCGTTCCGCCTGCTGCCCTGACGGCGTGGTCCAGGGGCCGCGGCCCCTTGCGGGGCGGGCGAGATGCCGCCACGATCGTGGTCCACAGGACTGCGGTCTTCGTCCGCCGTCGCGGCCGACCAGCCTCCGAAGAGATCCCATGGCGCTGATCCTCTACCACATCGCACCGTCACGCTCCTCGATCGTCCGCTGGATGCTCGAGGAGATCGGTGCGCCCTACGAGTTGCGCGTGCTGTCGATGAGCAAGGGCGAGAACCGCGCCCCCGAATACCTGGCCGTCAACCCGATGGGGAAGGTGCCGGCGCTCTCGCACGACGGCGCCGTCGTCACCGAGGTGTCGGCGATCTGCTGCTATCTGGCCGACGCCTTCCCGCAGGCCGGGCTGGCGCCGCCGATCGGCGATCCGCGGCGCGGGCCCTATCTCAAATGGATGTTCTTCGGGCCGAGCTGCATCGAGCCGGCCGTGATCGATCGCGCCTTCAAGCGCGCCCAGGAGCCGCCGCGCGGCACGCTCGGCTACGGCGAGTACGACACCGTCATCGACGTCGTCGCCGCGGCCGTGAAGACCGGCCCCTATCTGCTGGGCGAGCAGTTTTCCGCCGCCGATATCGTGGTCGGCTCGCAGCTCCGCTGGGGCATGATGTTCGGCCTGATCCCGCAGCGTCCCGAGTTCCTGCCCTACGTGGAGCGGCTGAACGCCCGCCCGGCGCTGCAACGCGCCACGGCGCTCGACGCCGAGATCGCCAAGGCGGCGGAGGCCGGGTGAGGGCGCCTCGCCCCGCGACGCCGGCCCGGAGGCGGCCGTGGACGCGCTGACGCCCCCGCCAGCGCCGGTGATTCCCGTCGTCGACCTGCGCGACGGCGGCCCGGTCGGGCATGTGCGGCTCGATCCTGTGCGGGCGCGCGGCTTGCGCGACGACTGCCTCGCCTTCTTCCCGCGCGGCGCCGCGATGCTGATGCCGTCCTGCGACGCGCTCACGCGCCGTTGGCTGCGCCGCTCCGCCTCGCCCTACACGGACGACGTCGCCGCGATGGCGGAGGCGCTCGGCGTGTCGGGCGTGTGGGTGCTCAACGGCTCCTACCAGTGGGCCTGCACGGCGATCGCGCGCGAGGAGGGCGGGGCGCCCTGGCTCGCCCGCACGCTGGACTGGCCGTTCCCCGGGCTGGGCCGGCGCGTCAGCGTGGCGCGGCTCGCCGGCCCGGCCGGCGACTTCTTCAGCGTCACCTGGCCGGGTTTCGCCGGCGTCCTCACCGCGACCGCGCCGGGCCGCTTCGCCGCCTGCATCAACCAGGCGCCGATGCGCCGCCGCACCCGGCATCCCTGGCTGCGGCTGTGGGACATGACGGCGAACGCGTTGGAGGCCTGGTCGATCCGCCACATGCCGCCCGACCATCTGCTGCGCCTCGTTTTCGAGACGGCCCCCGACTTCGGCGAGGCGCGGCGCCTCCTGAAGACGACGCCGGTGTCGCGGCCGGTGATCTACACGCTGGTCGGGGTCGCGCCGGGCGAGCGCTGCGTGATCGAGCGCACCGAGGAGCACGCGGCGGTGCGGCTCGGCGACACGATCGCGGCGAACGACTGGTGGCCGGCGCGTCCCGCCTGGGAGGCCCGCATGCCGGCCGACGAGCTGTTCTCGCGCTCCTTCGACCACGCGGCGGAGATGAATCGGGTGCGCCAGACTCTGGTCGCGTCCTTCGACGGCACCGTGTCGACGAGCTTCGACTGGGTGCTGCCGCCGGTGCTCAATCCCTACACCCGCATCAGCGTCGCGATGTCGCCCGCGACCGGCGTCCTGCGCGTGCTCGGCTGGGAGGCCGACGGCCCCGGCCTGCCGCGACCGGTGACGGCCATGCGCGAGGTCCTTGCCGACGCCGTGGCGTGAGGCGCGTTTTCCCTCTCCCCTCGTGAGGGCTTTGCACAATCCGTCATTCGGGGCGCGCCAAAGGCGCGAACCCGGAATCAGCGCCGAACTCGGCATTTTTGGCTGGATTCCGGGTCCGGCGCTACGCGCCGTCCATACATGACCAATGATGCAAAGCCTCCTCGTGGGAGAGGGAAGAGCTCGTGCTCGACGCCGGCGCGAGTCAGGTCAGCGCCGGTACGATTTCTTCCATCCGCTCGATGACGAGATCGGGGTTTTTCGCCCGCAGCGCCGCGATGTCGGCGTAGCCCCAGGCGACGGCGGCGCAGTCGATGCCGGCGGCGCGGGCCGCCTCGATGTCGCGCACCTCGTCGCCGATCGCGATGGCCGCGCGCGGCGCGGCGCCAGCGGCGCGCAGCACGGCGCGGAATTTCGTCGCTTTGCCGAACAGCGACGCCCCGCAGGCGAAATGCGAGACGCGTGCGACATTGGCCGGCCCGAGCGCGCGCCGGACATTCGGCTCCACGTCCGACGAGACGACCGCGAGCGTCGCGCCACGCTCCTGCAGGGCCGCGAGCAGCGCATCGACCCCGGGGAACAGCGGGATGCGGTCGAGCTGCGACGCCTTGAGGGCCCGCATGTGGCGGATGATCATCGGCAGCTTCCAGCGCGGCACCTCGAGCCGGTCGAGAATCTCGGCCGTGCCGGCGTTGCGCATCGCCGTGACCTCCTCGGGCGCCGTGCGGCGGAATCCGTAGCGGTCGGCGACGTCGTTCAAGACCGAGAGGAACCACGGGAAGCTGTCGGACAGAGTCCCGTCCATGTCGAAGATGATCAGACGATAGCGCAAGCCGGCCTCGGTCCTTCAGCGGCCGGCCTCGACGTCGACACCACGGCTGCGGCCAGCACGGCGAGCCAGATCATCCGGCTCTGATAGCGGTCGTTGGGGTTGGAGAAGACGGCGCACACGGCGGCGTTGCCGAGGAGGGCGATGAGCACGGTGGCGCACAGCATCCGGGTCGGGGCCGGTGTCTTGCGGCGGACGAGGCCGAAGGCGGTGAGGCCGACGGCCAGCACGGCGGCCGGGACGTGCACGAGGTTGAGCGGCGCGACGTCGGGCCGCTCGCTCTGCTGGCGCGCCGCACGGAAGCGGGCGAGCGCCGCCGGCGAAAGCTGCTCGGCGAAGGTGTCGAGCACGTCGAAATTATTCTCCGGCACGACGGCCAGCGTGGTGCGGAACAGCACGAGCTGACGCGCCGTGGCGGCGGCCGCGGCCTCGAGGTGAGCGAGCGGATAGAGCCGCAAGGTCGCGAGCGCGATCCTCAGCGACTCCTCGCCGTAGCCCTGCCAGTTGCCCAGCCGGTAGAGCGGGCTCGCATGCGTCCACAGCCATTCGTCGGCGGTGGCCGGCAGCTCCTTGCGGTAGGGGCAGAGCGCGATGGTCGGATCCGGGCAGTGCTCGTCGAGATAGCGCGCGACGAAGCCGTCCTGCAGCAGGCGGCCGAACAGGAAGCTCTTGCCGCCCGGCGTGAAGGCGAATTGGCCGACGATCGCGAGGTTCGAGAGGAGCGCCAGCAGCACGCCGGCGACGAGGCCCAGCGCCGTCGCGGCGAGGCGCGGGCGGGGCAAAGCGAGGCGCGGTGCCACCAGCCGGCCCACCGCCGCGCAGGCGACGAGGCCGAGGCACAGCGCGAGCGTCGCCATGTGCAGCGCGATCGTCAGGGCCAGCACGATCGCCACGGCCGCGGCCTCGCCGTGGCCGATGCGATCGCGGCCATAGGCGAGGAGAAAGAGGGCCAGCACGGCCCAGCAGGCCGTCACGTCGGGCATCAGCTGGGCGGCGTAGATCGGCAGCGCCGTGAGCCCCGCGAGGGCGAGGCCGATCGGCATCGCGGCGAGCGGCCGCGCCCCGGCGACCCGCAGCACCGCGACGATCAGCCAGGCCGTGACGCCCGCCTGCACGATCACGTCGGGCCAGAAGTCGTAGGGCAGTCCGGCGAGCAGCCAGGCGCCGTAGAGCGCCGAGCGGCCGATCGACGGCGTGCCGGTGAGGGGCCGCATCAGATAGCCGCCGGTGTCGGCATAGACGAGCGGGAAGCCGTTCCACAGCGCCGGCCACAGCAACAGCGCGGTGATGAAGGCCCACCCGGCCGTCCATGCGCCGACCCGCGTGGCGAGGCGGCCCCGAAGGCCTTCGGCCGTCGTCGGAGCGGGCGGCACGTCCGGTCCGGGGCGGTCGGCCGCGGTCATGGGGGTTGCCTCAGGAGGATTCGGGTGTCGCCGGGATCGGGATCGGACCTGTCGGGGCGGGCGGCCGCCAGCCGTAGATCCAGGCGTGGCGGTTCAGCACCAGATCGCCACCGAGCGCGGCCCGCATCACCAGGTCGCGCGCAAACGCCGCCGGGCCGCCGAGATGATAGATGTGGTCGTTGCGCCGCGACGCGGCCTGCACGCTGGTGGCGCGGTCGCGGCGCCGCTGCTCGTAGTCGCGCAGGGCCGCCTCCGGCTCGTCCGGCCGGCGGGCGAGCGCGTCCGCCAGCACGGCGGCGTCCTCGATCGCCATGGCGGCGCCCTGCGCCATGAAGGGCAGCATCGGATGCACGGCGTCGCCGAGCAGCGTCACCGGCCCGCGGCCCCAGCGGCGGGTCGGCGGCCGGCCGTAGAGGGTCCAGCGCAGCCAGCGCTCGGGCCGGGCCAGGAGCGCGCGGGCCTTCGGGCTCCACCGCGACTCCGGAAAATGCTTCAGCACGTCGTCCTTGCCGCCCGGGGCGCTCCAGCCGGTGACGATCTCGTCGTCCTGGGCGATCGCCACGATGTTGATCAGGGCGCCGGCCCGCACCGGGTAGTGGACCAGATGGGCGCCGGGCCCGAGCCACAGATCGACCGTGGCGGCGCGGTGCTCGGGCTCGACCAGATGGGCCGGCAGCAGGGCCCGCCACGCGGTGCGGCCAGCCGGGCGGGGCGGCGGGTCGTCGTCGAGCAGGCGGGGCCGCACCCGCGACCACAGGCCATCGGCCCCGATCAGCGCCAGCCCGTTGAACTCTCCGGCGACGCTGGGCCCGGCGGTCGCCACCGTGACGCCCTTCGGATGCACCGCGTACTCGTCCACCCGGGCGCCGAGCACCAGCGTGATGTCGGGCCGCTCCGCGACCAAAGCGAGCAGGACGGACTGCAGGTCGCCGCGATGCGCCACCCAGTAGGGGGCGCCGAACAGGGCCTGCGACCGGCCGACCGGGATGCGGAGGAGATCGCCGCCGGTCGCGCCGCTCCTGACCCGCACGACGTCGGGGGCGACGGACACGGATTTCAGCCGCTCCGCGGCGCCGAGCCCGATCAGCACCCGGGCGGCATTCGGAGATATCTGCAGGCCGGCGCCCGTGGCCTCGAGCTGCGGCGCCTGCTCCAGCACCAGCACCCTAAAGCCGCGATCCGCCAGCGCCACGGCGGCCGTCAAGCCGCCGATTCCGGCTCCGGCGACGATGATCGTCCGCGACGCGGCCACCCGAGCTCCTGCCTCTAGGCGGCTCGCGTCTCTTCCAGGGCGCATTCGGCCGGACGGGCCTCGAAGCCGTGGAGGCTGCCGTCGAACTTGTAGAGGGTAGAACAGTAGGGGCAGACGATCTCGGTATCGTCCCCCATATCAAGGAAGACGTGCGGATGGTCGAAGGGCGGCTTGGCCCCGATGCACATGAACCGCCTGGCGCCGATCGCGATGCTCGAAACGCCCGGATCATTATGGAAGTGGGGTACGATCTTGTCCGCCATGATTCCACCTTTGCGGCAACGTCTTGCTTTACGGCGACGTCTCGTCGTCGGGCCCGGTGCGCAGGATCCGGGCGGGCGCGATCCGGGAACGGGGAGCCGCGGCCGGCGGGACACCGGTCGCCGAGGACCATAGCGGGCCTGTCATGGATTTCCTAGTGTCGCCAGACCGATCGGCCGCCCGACGCAAGCGCCCCAGCGACTTCGCGCTGCCGCTGCTCGCGGCCGCCAGCGTGGCGGGCGGGCTGTGGCTGGCGTCGCCGCGCGCGATCGATTCGGCCGGCCTGCTGATCGACCAGCACGACCCGGTGCGGCTCGCCGATCGGGCGGTCGACAAGGGCCTCACGCCGGACGTCGCCCGGCGCGAGATCGAGGCGGCGCTGGCGCAGGGCGACGCCGAGCTGGCGCAGAGCTTCGTCGAGCTGGCGCAGTCGCGGGCGATCGTGCTCGATCCGGGGCTGATCGCCCGGGTGGCGGACGCGAACTCGGCCGCGGCCGGAGCGGTGCGAACGGCCCAAAACTTCGGACGGGGCCTGGTGACCGGAGAGCCGGAGGACGGCGCCGGGCTCGCCGGCACGCTCCTGGGTGATCTGTTCGTGTTCGGTGACGTGCGCGACGCGGTCCGCGAGGGCGGGCGGCTCGCCACCGGCGCCGAGGCGGACGAGCTGGTGCTCGGCCTCGCCTGCGTCGGCATCGCCGTCACGGCCGGCACCTATGTGTCGCTCGGCGTCGCCGCGCCGGTGCGGGCCGGCGTCTCGGTGGTGAAGGCGGCCTGGAAGACCGGCAAGATGGGGGCGGGGCTGGCGTTGTGGACGGCGCGGTCGCTGCGCGGCGTCGTCGACGTCGCGGCGGCGCGGCGCGCCGTGTCGGGCACGGCCGTGCTGCAGCCGGGCGTCGCGGCG
>NZ_NPEX01000133.1:0-9847 GCF_003258865.1 Rhodoplanes roseus
CAGCAGGATCGGTCGCTCCGGCAGAAATCCGCGGGCGATATTGATGCGCTGCTGCTCGCCACCCGAAAAGGTCGCCGTGTCGCTGGTCGAGAACATGATCGTCTTGCCGGCCTTCACGGGCGTCTGGGCGACGCCGTAGGCGCGGCTGTCGTCCACCGCATGCGCCGTGATGCCGATCAGCATGATGGCGATCGAGGCGACCAGCGCGAGCACGACCACCTTCAAGTGGGTGATCCGGTCGGCGGTGGCGAGCGACGCGTTGTTCATGGTGACCCCTCCCCTAAGCTTGTCCGTTGGTCGCTGTGGGTGGGGTGAAGGTTCAACCACCGAACTCTCGCGAGCTCTCGGCTGGTCGACCGTCGTGTCCCCCGTGCAGCGCACCATCCCCTCTGCAGCCGACAACCGATACGAGCCGGAAAGGTTTCCTCTGCGGAGCCTCACGTGTTCGTGATCAGCGAGCGGAGGCGACTATAATTCCCTTGTTCTTAGAACGGCTTGCAAAATTCTATCGTATTTTAGCGAAACCGCTCGCGCGGTCCCGTGGGGCCTGCGTCACGGCGTCGTTCAGATGCTCCCCACGGTCCGCAGCCGGGCCCGCGGGTGGATCTCGGACTGCGACAGCACCGGGGTCTGGGCGCGGAAGCGCTCGACGATCGAGCGCACGAACGGGCGGATGCCCGGCGAGGTGACCAGCACGGGCGCCTCGCCCATGCGGGCCGCCTCCTCGAAGCGCTCGCGCACCAGGGTGATGAACTCGGACAGGCGCGAGGGCTGCATGGCGAGCTGGCGGTCGTCGCCCTGGCCGACGATCGATTCGGCGAAGGCCATCTCCCAGCGGGCCGTCAGGGCGATCAGCGGCAGGTGGCCGGCCGGAGTGGTGTGCTGGGCGCAGATCTGGCGGGCGAGGCGGCTGCGCACGTGCTCGACCAGCACATTGGGGCTGCGGGTGAACGAGAGCGCGTCGGCGATGCCCTCCAGGATGGTGCCGAGATCCCGGATCGAGATGCGCTCGGTGAGCAGCAGCTGCAGCACCCGCTGGATGCCCGTGATGGTGATCTGGCCGGGCACAATGTCCTTGACCAGCTCGCTCTGCTCCTTGGACAGCTCGCGCAGCAGCTTCTGCACCTCGGCGTAGGACAGCAGCTCGGAGATGTTGGCCTTGAGCTGCTCGGTGAGATGGGTCGCCAGCACGGTCGCGGCGTCGACCACCGTGTAGCCCTTCACGGCCGCCTCCTCCTTGAGGCCGGCGTCGACCCAGGTGGCGGGCAGGCCGAAGGTCGGCTCGGTGGTGTGCATGCCGGGCAGGTTCACCTGGCCGCCCATCGGGTCCATGGCCATGTACTGGCCCGGCCAGACGCGGCCGCTGCCGGCCTCCACCTCCTTGATCTTGATGACGTAGGTGTTGGCGTCGAGCTGGACGTTGTCGAGGATGCGCACCGAGGGCATCACGAAGCCCATGTCCATGGCGAGCGAGCGGCGCAGCGCCTTGATCTGCTCGGTCAGCCGGTCGCTGCCGTCGGGCGAGTTGACCAGCGGCAGGAGCGCGTAGCCGAGCTCGATCTTGAGGTCGTCGATCTTCAGCGCGGCGCTGATCGGCTCCTCGGCCGGCGCCGCCGCGGCCGCCGCCGTGGTCGCCTCCGCCACCTGCACCTCGGCCTTGGCCTTGCGGTCGATGACGAAGGCCAGCACCCCGGCGCCGCCGCCGAGCAGCAGGAAGGGCAGCATCGGGATGCCGGGCAGCAGGCCCATCGCCAGCATCACGGCCGACGACATGCCGAGCGCCTTCGGATAGCCGGAGAGCTGGCGGAGCAGCACCTTGTCGGCGGCCTCCGAGAGGCCCGCCTTGGACACCAGCAGGCCCGCCGCGGTGGAGACGATCAGCGCCGGGATCTGGGTGACCAGGCCGTCGCCGACGGTCAGCAGCGTGTAGGTGCGGCCGGCCTCGGAGAACGAGATGCCCTGCTGGGCGATGCCGATGATGATGCCGCCGATGATGTTGATGAAGACGATCAGCAGGCCGGCGATGGCGTCGCCGCGCACGAACTTGGAGGCGCCGTCCATGGCGCCGAAGAACGAGCTCTCGTCCTCCAGCGCCTTGCGGCGGGAGCGCGCCTCCTTCTCGTCGATCAGGCCGGCCGAGAGGTCGGCGTCGATCGCCATCTGCTTGCCCGGCATGGCGTCGAGGTTGAACCGCGCCGCCACCTCGGCGATGCGGCCCGAGCCCTTGGTGATGACGATGAAGTTCACGATCACCAGGATCGCGAACACGATGATGCCGATGACGAAGTTGCCGCCCATCACGAAGTTGCCGAAGGCTTCGATGACGTGGCCGGCGGCGGCCGCTCCCTCGTGGCCCTTCGACAGGATCAGGCGGGTGGACGCCAGGTTGAGCGACAGCCGCAGCATGGTCGACATCAGGAGCACGGTCGGGAAGACCGAGAACTCCAGCGGCTTGTGGATGAACAGCGCCGTCATCAGGATCAGCACCGAGGTGATGATCGAGATCGCCAGCGCGAAATCGAGCAGGAACGGCGGCAGCGGCAGGATGAGGACGACCAGGATGGTCATCACGCCGATGGCGAGCGCGATGTCGCCGCTCCTCAGCGTCTCGCCCATGCTCCGGAAGGTCGGGAACTTGAATCCCGACGTCCCGCCCGGTCCTGCCACCACGTCGGACATGCGCCACTCCCGGCGCCGGTCGCGGCGCCCTCGGCAAAATTTGCCGGGTGCATGGTTACGAGAAGGTTAACGCGCCCGATTGTGCCTGTGCCGCAGCGGGTTGCGCCGGAGCCGCGGGGACCGCGTCCGGGCGGTTCCGCGCGACTCCGCGCCGCGCGACGTCTGGTCGCCCGCCAGTCTTCGTGTCGAGTCCGTGGCGAACATTGCCGGATTGTAATTCTTACCCAAGTTTAACTTGCGGCTGCCGGCCGGCGATTACTATCCTGCTGCAGTAATCGATCGGAGGCGGCCATGTGGAAGTCACTTCTCGCCGGCACCGCGGTGCTCGCGCTGGCGGGATCGGGTCTCGGGTTCGCGCAGCAGCGCTCGGACGGCGGCGTGCCGTCGACGCCGCCGGCCCAGACGACGCCGGCGCCCGGGCAGGGTGGTTCGGCCGCCCCGGGCGGTTCGGCCGCCGTGAGCGACCGGCAGGCATTCCTGGAGGCGAGGATCGCGGCGCTGCGGGCCGGCCTCGCGCTCACTCCGGACCAGGAGAAGGCGTGGCCGGCCTTCGAACGCGCCTATCGGGCGTTCGTGGCCGAGCGCACCGCCGACCGCGCGGCGCGGCGCGACGAGATGCGCTCCGGCCGGGCGCAGCGCGACGACGATCCGATGGACCGGCTGCAGCGATTCGCCGATTCGGCCAGCCGCCGGGCCGGCGCCCTGAAGGAGCTCGCCGACGCGACGGCGCCGCTGGTGAAGAGCCTCGACGACAGCCAGAAGCGCCGCTTCTGGACGCTCGCCCGGCCGCTCGGCCCGCGCTTCGCCGAGATGGGCCCCTCCGGGATGGATCCGCACGGAATGGGCCCCCATGGCATGGGCCCGCACGGAATGGGCCCGCACGGAATGGGTCCGCACGGAATGGGCCCGCACGGTTGGCACGACGGCCGTGGCGGCCCGGGCCACCCCGGATGGGACCGCTCCGAGCGTCGCGGCGACGGTTACGGGCGCGAGGGTGACGGCCGCGGTCGCGATGGCTACGGCCGCGATGGCTACGGCCGCGACGGCGGCGGCTTCGACCGCTGGGGCTGGCGCGACAACGACCGCACCGACGGCTTCGGCGGCGGCTCCGACTGGGGTCCGCCCCCCGATCGTCGGGGCCCTGGTGCCGGCTCGCCGCCGCGCCGCGACGACGGCCGGCGTGGCCCGCCGCTCGGCGACGGCGAGGAGCGGCTCTGAGATCTTTTTCGCCCGGCGGGCGTCGGCCCGCCGAAGGAAACAGCGGCCCCGCCGCGTAACAGGAGACCAATCGGACTACAGGCCTGGCGGTCGCACCCCGATGCCTCCCCCCAGCCCCCCAGCGATTGCCGGGCCTCGCAGGCCGCCGGGTTCACGCCCGGCGGCCTCAGCGTTTTCGGGCCTCGTTTTGGGCCTCGCGGTGGCGCGCCGACCCGCCGGCCGACCGCCTCCTGCGGGCCCTGCGTCACACGCATGCAAAATACCGGCGCGCCGTGGTGGACACGGCCGGCCTCGTTTGCTAACAGACGCGCGCCGCAAGGCGTGCGGGCGCATAGCTCAGTTGGTAGAGCAGCTGACTCTTAATCAGCGGGTCCAAGGTTCGAGTCCTTGTGCGCCCACCACTAACCTGCAAGCCGCTCATTTCTTGCAATAATGTAGTCCCGCACCGGTTGGTCGGGTGAGGACGGGACCCGTGGTTGTCCGGGTCGACGTCGTTGCCTCGTTGGCGGGCATGACCAAGTTGCTGGAACAGGCTTTTCAAGCCGCGCGGGCTCCCCGCCTGAGGCGCAAGACGAGATCGCCTGCCTTACGCGCTCCATATGGTCGCCGACGACGGCGAGCCCGAAGAGATCGACCCTGCGCACCTTCCTGATGTGCTCACGGGTCTCGCTTGAGCAAGGCGTCGCGAGTCCACCATAGATTTCGAGTTCGAAGCGGCGTACCGCCTCTGTGCCGGGGAAGTAGTATTTTAAGGAGGTAACACCATATGGTTGCACAAGGTTCCCCGCTTTGCTAAAATTTTTCAAGGTCGTTACGGACACCCAGCGACAGGTGCCCGACACGGGTAATCGGCCGGCCCCGAACGACCGGAAAAAGGAATTTCAACAGCCTGCAGGGGAAAGGCGCTCCGAGATGAAAGAGGTAGGGCAAGCGTTCTCCGTATTTTTGATTTTTGTTACATGCCTGCTTCCCGCAGCCTACGCCCAGCCTCAACAACGGCCTGTTTATGTAATCACAAAAGGCACGGAGCATAAAATATGGGTGCATGCTGGAGGGGCGAAAGCTTGTTTCCAAATTTTGAGTCTGTCAAATAACCAGCCGGCTAGAGCTCATTTCCGTCGGACGCGAGCTGGTAAAAACAAAGACTTGGATATTCATACTGGGAACGCGTGCTGGGATGCCAAGGCGCCGGTATATGTTCTTTATGCGACCGCAGTTGATGAAGATATCAAGGTGATTCAGTACAGCGGACCCATCGGCGTTGCGTTTTGAATGCAGGGGGTAGCGCCGAACGGTTCGCCGCGGTGTGACTTCTACCGATCTTTTAATGGCTGTGGCCGGTGAGGGAGCCGGCAAAGAATCTATCGTAAGCTCAAAGCAGATTTGGCTCCCTCACTTCGCTGCAAGCCAATGACAAATAAAGTTAAAGTCTCATCTTGTGCGCCCCCCGCTAACTCCCTCTAAATCGATGAATTTGTTGGGAGCCGCCGCGGGCGGGGTGTCCGGTTCGACACTCTGCCGGGCGGTTCGACACTTTGCCCGGGGCCGGCCGGCTCCCTCCCGAAGGCCGTCACGCGCGGTGAAGCGCACCTTCTCGCACGGGATCGCCTCGGTGATCCTGGCCTTCGCGTCGCGCGCAAAATCGGATGGCATGGCGCGCAAGATCGTCTGGCAGCGGAATCCCGAAGGCCGAGGGCCCGTGGCGGTGCCACGATCGGGTTGCCTCGGTGGGACCTTGCGGTAGCATCTCGGCACTTCTCGTCCGATCAGGCCAGTGGAGGGCCGCCGGGATGGGCGTCAGAGACTCGTCGTTGGACGTTTTCCGTTTCGCCGTCCGGGAGATCGATGACGGTTGGGTGTGGGAAGTCTGGGACGACCGAAACGTGCGTGTCTCGCACGGCCTCGCGCCGACGATGCCTCGGGCGCGAAGGGAAGCCGTCCTGAGTGCCAATCGTCTGACGTTTCTGGAGGCCGTTCGAAACACCCGTGGACGATCGGCACCGACGCCGGAATCGGCAAGCCCGCCCCTGTCACCGGAACCGGGGCCGTCGTAGCGGTCCAGGACGGCGCGTCGTCCAGAACGCTCGAAGCCGGGCAGTGCCAGCCGGCGCACGAGATGATGCTCACGCCTCTTCTAAACCGGCCGGCGGTACGGCCAGGCCGAGAAGAACCACTTGGCGCGGGTGCAGCGGCTGATCGGTCCCGAGCGTCCAGATGTCCCCCTCCGGATCAAGGTCGACGATGGTAATGTCGTCGCCCACTCCCCCACCGTCGTTCTTGATCCGCGCCCAGTAGAGGCCGTGCGGCTTCTCCATGGTTGCCCTCCATGTTTTGGCTTCCGCTAATCCTCAACGACTAACCCAACGGGACGATCCCTCGACGGTTCGTCTCCCAGGCGTCTGCACGCCACCTCGAAACAGGCCGGGCCCAGCTCGATGCCGACATAGGGCAGCCCGCGCCGGACGCAGGCGACGCCGACCGTGCCGGAGCCCATGAACGGGTCGAGCACCGGCCCTTCCATGGCGGCCAGCAGCCCGGCCATCAGCTCGACCGGCTTGCCGGTGATGTGGTGCTTCACACTTGGCGTGTGCGCTTGCTCGGACGTCTGAAAGCGTCGAGCGGGGGGCGCGACCGGTGCTCGGGACGGGCCCAGCTACGGTCCGTCCATGGGGGGCAAGACCTTTCCGGGATTGAGGATGCCGTCCGGGTCCAGGGCCGCCTTCAGGGCCCGCATGGCGTCGAGCGCCGCCGGCGATCGCATCCGCCGGAGCGCCTCGCGCTTGGTCACGCCGATGCCGTGCTCGGCGCTCACCGTGCCGCCGAGCGACAGCGCGACGTCCTCGATCGCGCGGGCGAGATCGCCATGACGCGTGGCGAAGGCTTCGCCGGCCATGCCCGGCGGCGGCAGCACGTTGAAGTGGATGTTGCCGTCGCCGACATGGCCGAACGGCACCGCGATGCAGCCTGGCGCGAGAGCGGCGACGGCCCCGCCGGCCGCCGCGATGAACTCGGGAATGCGGGCGATCGGGACGGCCGTATCGGCCTTCAGGCTGCCGGGCGTCTCGATCATCGCGATCGGGATTCCCTCTCGCAGGCGCCACAGGTTCCGGCGCTGCGCCTCGCTCATGGCGATGGTGCCGTCGACGACGAGACCGCGTCGGCTCGCATCCGCGAGCACGTCTTCCATGGCGGCGGAGAGATCGAAGCGGACATTGGCGAGGTCGGCCTCGACGAGCACGGCCCATGGCGTGGGCGTCGGAAACGGCTCGGCCGACTTGCCCGCGTGCCGGAACCACAGATCGAGTCCGGCGCGCGGCAACAGCTCGAAGGCGCTGATCGAGGCGCCGAGCGCATCCCGGGCCAGGGAGAAGAGGTCCAGCGCGGCGGCGACCGAGGTCAGGCCGACGCAGGCGCAGACCCGGGTCCGGGGCGCGGGATGCAGCTTCACGGCCGCCGCCGTGATCAGGCCGAGCGTTCCTTCCGACCCGACGACGATCTGCTTGAGATCGTAGCCGGCATTGTTCTTCGGCAGGGGCGCGAGCTCGGACACGATCTCGCCCGAGGCGAGCACGACCTCGAGGCCGAGCACCTGGTCGCGGGCCATGCCGTACCGCAGGACGTTGTTGCCGCCCGCATTGGTCGCCAGATTGCCGCCGAGCTGGCTCGACAGCCCGCCATGGTCGATCGCGAACAGACAGTCGTTCGCGGCGGCCGCTTCGCGCAGATCGTGCAGCGTGCAGCCGGCCTCCGCGACCATGCTGGCGCTGGCTCGGTCGATCGATCGGATCGCCGACATGCGTTCGAAGGCGACGACGACGGAGCGGTGTCCGGCCACGACGGCGGCCCCCCCGCACAGGCCGGTGCCGCCGCCGCGCGGGACCAGCGCCACGCCTTCCGCAGCGCAGAGCCGGACGATTCCGGACAGCTCCCGGGCCGTGCGCGGCCGCACCACGCAGACGATCTCGCCGTCGCCCCGCACGGCGAGGTCGCCGCGATAGCCCTCGACGTCGGTCGGTTGGTCGAGCACGCCGCCGTCGCCGACCAGCGCGCGGAGCTGGTCCGCCAGGGTCCTCATCGGTCCGTCGCGATCGCCGTCAGGGCCGCGATCAGCGCGTCGTCGTCCTCCGGCGTGCCGATCGTCACCCGCAGCGCCCCGGCGGTCTCGCGCCAGGGCATCGGGACGACGAAGATGTTCTCGTCGCGCAGCGCCGCGGCGAGCCGATCGGCCGGCGACGGGGTCGTCAGCATCACGAAGTTCGCGGCGCTCGGCATCGCCCGGAAGCCGTGCGGCGCGAGAGCGCCTGCGAGCCGCTCCCGCTCGGCCGTGGTGCTGGCGACCAGGCGCTCCATGTGGGCGGTCTCGTCGAGAGCGGCCCGGGCGCCGGCCAGCGCCACGGTGGAGACGCTGAAGGTCGTCCGCACCTTGCGGAAGGCGTCGGCGATCTCCGCCGAGCTCGCGATCCCCCAGCCGATGCGGGCGCCCGCGAGCCCGTAGGCCTTGGAGAAGGTTCGGGTGACGATCCAGGGCCCGCGGCGGCGCGCCAGAGCAGCGATGACGTCCGGGCCGCCGGCCGCCCGGGCGAACTCGTGATAGGCCTCGTCGACGACCAGCAGCAGGTGGTTCGGCAGCCCGGCGACGAGCCTGTCCAGGTCGGCGGCCGAGATCAGGCCGCCGGTCGGATTGTTGGGCGTCGCGACAAAGACCAGCCGGGTCGCCGGCGTCACGGCGGCGAGCGTCGCGACGACGTCGACGGCGCCGTCGTCGCGCACGGGCACCCCCACCGACCGCCCGCCCCGCATCGCGACGGCACGCGCGTAGCTGCCGAATCCGGGCGCCGGCGAGAGCCCGACGTCGCCCGGCTCGATCGCCACGTCGGCAGCGCCGTAGAGAAGCTCGTTGGAGCCCGCGCCGAGCACGATCCGCTCCGCCGCGACGCCGGTGCGGGCGGCGAGTGCGGCGACCAGATCCGTTCCGTCGTTGTCGGGATAGCGGTGCAGGTCGGCCGCGGCCGCCCGCATCGCCGTGATCACGGCCGGCGCCGGCGGGAACGGGCCTTCGTTGAGGTGCAGGCGTCGCACCGGGCGGGTCGGGCCGAGGTCGCGCGGCGGCGGTCCGAGCAGGACCGGGGACAGCGCGGCGATGCGCGGCGAGACGACGGCCTCAGCCGTGCGACCAGTCATCGGGATTGTCCGAGTTGCCGGGCGAGAGACCGAGAATATCCCCGTCCGTGGTGACACCGAGACCCGAGACGGTCCGGTTCGCATAATTGAAGTAGGCCGTCACCTGGTTGATCTCCAGGATCCGTCCGTCGTCGAGGCCGGCCGCCCGCATCGCGTCGACACAGGCCTTCAGCCGCGGCGCGTCCTGCGGCGCCTCGGTCAGGGCGGCGGCGTAGCGCAGGGCGGCCGTCTGGGCGGCATCGAACGCCGCCGCGAAGGTCCGCGCGTCCAGCGCCGCGCGGATGCCGGCGCTGCGCGGCTCGTCACCGACGAGGCGGCGCAGCCCGGCGAAGTGATGCTCGGCGCAGTACGCGCAACCGTTGATCAGGCTGACCAGCACCCCGATCGCCTCCAGGAACCATTTGGGCGTCGCGTTGGCGGTGTGGTGGAGCACATACTTGTAGATCGTCATGTGCCCTTCCATCGTGTGCGGGCGCAGGCTGTGCGCCAGCATGATGTTGTCGACGTTGTCGCCGGGACCCTTGATGCGGTCGTAGAGCTGCTTCAGCCGGCCGGTGGCTTCCGGATAGGGGACGTGGGCGATCCACATGGTCGTGTTCCCGTGTGAGCTCATGAGACGAAATCGGTCACCAGCGGCGCCGTGACGGTCGCGGCGAGCGCGCCGCCGGCGAGCAGCGCCTTGGCGGCGGCGATGTCGTCGGCGAGATAGCGGTCCTGCTCCAGGTGCGGCACCACGGCCCGCAGCCGCGCCATCGCCTCGGCGAGGGCC
>NZ_NPEX01000133.1:9857-15437 GCF_003258865.1 Rhodoplanes roseus
GGCGCCGGCCCGTGGGGGGCGCGGAAGTCGACGCCCTGGGCGGCGGCGAGCCATTCGAGCGCCACCACGGTCTCGGCGTTGTCGACCATCTGGTGCAGCCGATAGGCGCCGTGGCAGGCCATCGAGACGTGGTCCTCCTGGTTGGCCGAGGTCGGGATCGAATCGACCGACGCCGGATGCGCCAGCATCTTGTTCTCGCTGACCAGGGCGGCCGCCGTCACCTGCGCCAGCATGAAGCCGGAGTTGAGCCCGGAGTTCTCGACCAGGAAGGCCGGCAGGCCGGACAGCGACGCGTCGATCAGCATCGCCTGGCGGCGCTCCGACATCGAGCCGATCTCGCAGACGACGAGCGCCGTCAGATCGGCGACGAAGGCCACCGGCTCGGCGTGGAAGTTGCCGCCCGACAGGACCTCGCCGTCCTCCGGGAAGACGACCGGATTGTCCGACACGGCGTTCGCCTCGATGGCGAGCACCCGGCCGGCATGGCGCAGATTGTCGAGACAGGCACCCATCACCTGCGGCTGACAGCGCATGCAATAGGGGTCCTGGACCTTCAGGCGATCCCGGTGGGCGGTGCGGATCGGGCTGTCGGCGATCAGCGCGCGATAGATGGCCGCGACGTCCTCCTGGCCGGGCTGGCGCCGCACCGCGTGGATGCGCGCATCGAAGGGCGTGTCGTTGGCGCAGCACGCCTCGAGCGACAGCGCCCCCGTCACCAGCGCGGCGCGAAACACCTCTTCGGCGCGGACCAGCGCGGCCAGCGCGATCGCGGTCGAGACCTGTGTCCCGTTGATCAGCGCAACGCCTTCCTTGGGCGCGAAGGCCATCGGCGCGAGCCCGGCGCGGCGCAGGCCGTCGGCCGCCGGCATCTCCGACCCGTCGCATCGCACCCGCCCGATTCCCATCAGCGCCGCCGCCATGTGGGACAACGGTGCGAGGTCGCCGGACGCACCGACCGATCCCTTCGCCGGAATGCACGGATAGACGCCGGCGGTCGCGAGCGCGAGCAGCGCCTCGACTAGGCTCCAGCGCACGCCGGAGTGCCCTTGCGCCAGCGCCGCCGCCTTCATCACCAGGATCAGGTGGACGATCCCGTCGTCGAGCAGCGCGCCGGTGCCGGTGCTGTGGGACAGGATCAGGTTGCGCTGCAGCTCGGTCAGGCGATCCTCGCCGATGCCGATGCTCGCGAGCTTTCCGAAGCCGGTGTTGACGGCGTAGATCGGACGGCCCGTGGCGATGAGATCGGCGACGGCCGCGTGGCACGCCTCGGTCCTTCGCCGGGCGGCATCGTCGAACCTCACCGGCGCACGCTCGCACAGGATGCGTCGCCACACGGAGAGCGGAATCGCGCCGGGCGCGACGACCAGGGGGTCGGATGTGATCGGACGCTGACTCATGGTGCCGCGTGCCGCTCAGCCGAGCAGCAGGGCGTCGTCCGACAGCTCCTCGCCCTGGTCGTGCCTGAACAGGGCGAGGAGGTCGGCGACCCCCATGGCGGCCCGGGTCGCGCCGGCGACGTCGAAGACGATCTGGCCGCGGTGGAACATGATCGTACGGTCTCCGTATTGCAGCGCCTGCGCCATGGAATGCGTCACCATCACGGTGGTGAGGCCGAGCGCCGCGACGATGTCGCAGGTCAGCGTCATCACGAAGTCCGCCGTCTTGGGATCGAGCGCCGCGGTGTGCTCGTCGAGGAGGAGGAGCCGGGTGTCGCCGCTGGTCGCCATCAGCAGGCTGACGGCCTGGCGCTGTCCGCCGGAGAGCAGGCCGATCTTGTCGTCGAGTCGATCCTCCAGGCCGAGCTTGAGGACCCGCAGTCGCTCGGCGGCGCGCTCGCGCAGGGCCTTGTCGATCGCGGAGCGCAGGCCGCGCGGCCGCGTGCGGCTCTGGGCGAGCGCGAAGTTCTCCAGGATGGTCAGGTCTTCGCAGGTGCCGGTCTTCGGGTCCTGGAACACCCGCGACACCAGCCGGGCCCGGCGGTGCGTCGGCCAGGAGGTCACGTCGACGTCGTCGAACGCGATGCTCCCGGCATCGGGCCGGATCGTGCCGGCGATCACGTTGAGGGCGGTCGATTTGCCGGCGCCGTTCGAGCCGATCACGGTGAGAAACTGCCCCGACTCGACCGTCAGGTCGACGTCGCGCAGCGCGACGGTCTCGAGCGGCGTGCCCTTGTTGAAGGTGACGCGGATCTTCTCGGCCAGGATCATGAGGAGCGCCGTCCGAGAAGTTGCGCCAGGCCGAGCCGTCGCCGCTGCCCGATCAACGTCAGCACGACGAGGACGGCGGTGACGAGCTGGACGTCCGAGGCCTGCAGGCCGAGGAAGTCCGCCTTGAGGGCGAGCGCGACGGCGAAGCGGTAGAGCAGGGCGCCGAACAGGCACGCGATCGTCGCCTGGACGATGGTGCGGGTCGGCAGGATCGACATGCCGACGATCACCGAGGCGAGTCCGATGATGATCACGCCGATGCCCATATAGGCGTCGGCCGCTCCGAAGATCTGGGCGAACAGCGCCCCCGCGAAGGCGGTGAGGCCGTTCGCCATGCCGATGCCGAGGAGCTTCATGCGCCCCACGTCGACGCCGTTCGCGGCCGCCATCGCCGGGTTCGCGCCGGCGGCCCGCATCCCGATCCCGATTCCGGTCCGCAGGAACAGGTCGAGCCCGATCTTGACCGCGAGGACGACGACTGCGAGCAGCACCGGGGACAGCATGTAGGTCGGAACGCCCCAGCCCTGCAGCGGCGTGAACACCGTCGCGGCGCCGAGCAGCGGCAGGTTGGGGCCGCTCATGATGCGCAGGTTGATCGAGTAGAGGGCGATCGCGACCAGGATGCCGGCGAGGATGTGCAGGATGCCGAACCGGACGTTCAGAAAGGCGGTGACGAAGCCGGCCAGGAAGCCCGCCGCCACCGCGCCGAGCGTCGCGGCCCAGGGCGGCCAATGGAACGACATGATCAGCACGGCGACGACGGCGGCGCCGAGGGGAAAGCTGCCCTCGACCGTCAGGTCCGGGAAGTCCAGGACCTTGAAGCTCAGGAAGGCGCCGAGTGCGACCAGCCCGAAGACGAGGCCGACCTCGACGGTTCCGAGAAATTCGTAAAGGGACATCGGACGCGAACGGTCTTTCGAGGAGCGCCCTCCGCCGCGACGGCGGAGGCGCGCGGGATCAGTTCACGACCTTCGTGGCGCGCGCCAGCGTCGCCGGCGGAATGGTGACGCCCATCGACTCCGCCGCGCTCTTGTTGAGGACGACGTTGAAGCCAGGCAGCTTCTCGTAGGCGATCACGGCGTCGATCTCGCCGGGCTTCTTGCCGGCCAGAATGTCCGCGGCCATGTGGCCGGCGAGGCGGCCGACCTCGATGTAGTCGAGCCCGAGCGAGGCGACGGCGCCGCGCTCGACGCCGCGCGTCTCGCCCGTGAACACCGGCGTCTTCGTCTCCTGGCCGACCTTGACGATCGTCTCCAGCGCCGCGACCACGGTGGTGTCGTTGGGCACGTAGATGGCGTCGACGTTGCCGACCAGCTTGCGGGCCGCCGGAATCACCTCGTTCGTCGTCGGAGCCGGCGACTCCACCACCTCGATGCCCAGCGGCTTGGTCTGCTCCTGCATCCAGCCGAGCGTCGCCTTCGAGCTGTCCAGGCCCGGATTGTAGACGAAGCCGATCTTCTTCAGGCCGGGGACGAGCTCACGGAACAGCTTCAGCTGCTCGGCGATCGGCGCCGCGTCGGACACGCCGGTGACGTTGCCGCCGGGCTGCTTGTACTGCGGGACCAGCTTGGCCTTCAGCGGGTCCGTGACGCTGGCGAAGACGATCGGAATGTCCTTGGTGGCCGTGACCATCGCCTGGGCGGTCGGGGTCGTGATGGCGACGATCACGTCGGCGCCCTCGCCGACGAATTTCTTCGCGATCTGCTGCTGGGTCGGCATGTTGCCGTTGGCGGTCTGATACTCGACCGTGATGCCTTTGCCCGGTGCGAGCCCGCGGTCGGCGAGACCGCGCAAGACGCCCTCCTTGGTCTCGACGAGTTGCGGCACCTCGACGATCGTCGAGATCGCGACCTTCTTGTCGGCGGCGAGCGCGGCGGCCGCGAGTCCCGCCGTCAGCAATGCGGTCGCCAGGGCCGTCGCCGATGCGAGCCGAGAGGCGGAGGACCATCCCTTCATTGTCGTCTCCTTGTCGATGTCTCGATCGGGCAACGAACGGGTCCGGCTCGCACGTTCATGGTCCCAGGGCGAATTCGCTCTTGCCACAATGTGAGCGACTGTCCCACAATTGGAGCAATGAACCAGGCAACTGTCAACATCGAACCCGACGAGGCGGCCGAGCAAGGACCGAGCCATGCCGGCGTCGGGCTGCTGAAGAAGACCTTCCAGATCCTCGATCTGTTCACGGACGACCGGCTGGCCTGGACCCAGGCCGAACTCGCCCGGGAGACCGGTCTCTCCCGTTCCACGCTGAGCCGGCTGGTGCGCTTCCTCGCCGCTCGCGGCTATCTGACAGAGCAGCACGGCCGCTACATGCTCGGCTTCGCGGCGGTCGACCTCGGGCATCGTGCGGAGCGCCAGTTCAGCCTGGTGGAGCTGTGCCGCGACCTGCTCGAGGAGCTGTCGCTGGCGACCTCGGAGACCGTGATCCTCACCGGCTACGACGAGCCCGGCGCCCGCGTCGTCTGCCTCGCCCAGATTCCCAGCCGGCAGGGCGGGCTGCGGGTCTACGAGACCATCGGCACCGCCTATCCGTTGTACTCCGGCGCCACCGCGAAGGCCGTGCTCGCCTTTCTGCCGCAAGCCCGGATCGATGCGGTGCTGGCCGGCGACCTCGTGCCGGTCAATCCGGCGACTCCGATCGATCGTGCCGCGGCGGCGTCGCAGCTCGCCGATATTCGCGCCCGCCGTGTCGCCGTCACGCACGAGGAGACCTATCCGGGCGTTTCGGGCATGGCGGTGCCGATCCTCACGCCGCGCGGCCAGGTGCTCGGATCGATCGGCGTCGCCGGCCCGTGCCACCGGATGACGGCGGACGCGATCGCTGCCGGGGTCGGGCACCTGCTGGCGGTCGGCGTCCGCGTCGCCGCGCGGCTCGGTGGGGATCCACGATGACGACGACCGCCGTCCCGACCACGATGGCCGCGTGGCAGTCGGATGCCCCCGGCGTCAGCGGGTTGGCGCGGACGACGCTGCCGGTGCCGCACCCGCGGCCGAACGAGCTGCTGGTTCGGGTCGATGCCGCGGCCCTGAACTTCTCCGACCTGCTGATGCTCGATGACGCCTACCAGGTCCGCCCGGTGCGACCGTTCGTGCCGGGCCAGGAGATCGCCGGGACCGTGATGGCGGCCGGGGCGGAGGCGGGGCTCGCGGTCGGCACGCCGGTGGCCGGCAAGGTGGTCTGGGGCGGCTTCGCCGAATATGCCCTCATGCGGGCCGACATGGCGATCCCGATGCCGAAGGGGACCGATCCGGCCACCGCGGCGGCACTGCCGATCTCCTACACGACCGCAATGGTGGCCCTCACCGAGGCGACCGTGGTGGCGCCCGGCGAGACCGTGCTGGTGCTCGCCGCGGCCGGCGGCGTCGGGCTCGC
>NZ_NPEX01000134.1 GCF_003258865.1 Rhodoplanes roseus
GGGCGGGTGTCTGCGCGGCGTCGAGGGCCACGTCGACGGGCTGGCCGACCCGCAGGGCGTCCGGCCGGTCCGGCAGGCGTCGGCGGTCTTGCGGTCGAACACGGCGATGCGGTGTCGGCGGCACAGCGCGGCGAGCGTGTCCGGGTCCACGGCCCCGAGGTCGAGCACCAGCGGGCGGCCGCGTAAATCCGGGTCGTTGCGGACGAGGTCGTGGCCGAAGGCGATGCCGGTGCGGTCGACCATCACGAGATCGGCCCCGGTCGCGGCGATCGCCGCCATGGCGCCCCGGTAGGGCGCGATCATGACGGTCGCCTGGACCAGCCGCAGCGGCAGCGCCACGGCGAGCGCCAACACGGTCGTCGCCGTCACGGCCAGCACGGCGGCGCGGCGCTCGCCCGGCGCGGCCCGCGCCGTCGCGGCGATCCAGCCCCAACCGGCCAGCAGACAGGCATTGCCGATCAGGCCGTGCAGATAGCGATAGCCCCAGCCGTGACCCTGATGCGGCACCAGGATCAGCATCGCGGCGAATGTCAGCACCAGTCCGCCGGCGAGCGGCCGGGCGACGCTCTCGTCGCGGCGCACCGCACCCCAGGCAAGGCCGGCGAGCGGCAGCAACAGCAGCGGCTGCCAGCCGGCGAAGCGCAGCGCATTGGCGATCATCAGGGTGAGATTGTCGGGCCCGAGATCGGCCAGGAAGGCGACGACGCGCTGGCCCAGGAAGCCGGCGCCGACCTCGCCGGAGCGGGCGATCCCCTGGCTGGCCAGCACGATTTGCCAGTAGCCGATCCAGAATGCGCAGATCACCGCGTAGCTGCCGGCGTAAACCAATGCGAGGCCGATGCGGCGACGCGCCACGAGATGCAGCACGAAGGGGGCGACGAACAGCGGATGGAAGACGATCTGGTGCAGCCCGCAGGCGAGCGCCCCGACCGCGACGGCGCCGAGATGGCCGCGACGGTCGTCGCGCAGATAGAGGGCGAGCCAGACGAGGTCGAGCGCCAGATGCGCCGTCATCGCATAGGCCGTCATGGCGGTGACCAGCACCTGGGTCGAGCCGGCCAGCATGACGATCGCGACGATGCCGGCGTCCGGCCGGTCCGGCCATAGTTTTCGTGCACAGCGCCAGGCGGCCAGCACGGCGACGCCGGCGAGCAGCGGCGAGGTCCAGGCCGGATCCGCGACGAGGCCGACCAGGGCGCGCAGCGCGGCGTTGCCGGGCAGGTAGTTCGACAGCCACACGGTGCCGCCCGGCACCGGCAGCAGGAATTCCGGGATCAGCGCCTCGCGCAGCGCGCGCCAGTCGGGTGGCAGGGCGGCGGCGAGCCGGCCGCTGCGCAGGATCGCGGCGTCGAAGTCGGCCATCGTCTCGTCGCGCGACAACGCGAAGCCGCGCAGGGCCAGGAGCGCGCCGGCCGCCGCGATCGTCACGACCAGGGCGGCCGCACTCCAGGCCGTGACGTCGAGCCGCAGCGCCGGGAGGCGGCCGACGCGGCCGGCCGGCAGCCGCACCACGGCAAATCCGAGCAGCAGCGCCGCCGTGACGGCGAGCCACAGCATGTCGTGGCGGATCAGGTAGAACTGCGGCAGCCCGTAATGCTGCAGGCCGGCGACCAGCGGCGGCGCCGCGACCAGACCGGCCATGATGGCGAGACCCCAGCCCAGGCAGGCGCGGCGCAACGGCGCCGGCAGGGAGGCCCAAGTCGGCGCAGGCGCGGTCGGCGCACGCGCGGCCTGCCCGGCCGTGGCGCCTTCCCGTATGGCGACGACATCCTCCGCCACGCCCGTCCCCCGAACCGGCTCGATCCGGACGGGAGCCTAGACGCTCGCCGTTAGGGCGGGCTTAAGGCCGCGAGGGGCGCCGCGGCGCCGGGCGGGCGACCGGGGTGCTGCGGGCGCCGTCGAGAAACAGCCGCACGCCGCGCCGCAGCCGTTCGAGCTTCTTGGGGGTCATGCGGGCGTCCTCGAGGCCGAGGACGATGAAGCGGCGCGGGCCGAGCACGGTCGCCTGGAGGAAGTGCTGCGACGCGAACTGGGTGTCGATCGGCGCGATCTCGCCGCGAGCGACCGCCTCGTCGAGAATCTTGCAGACGGCGCCGAGCGTGCGGGAGCCGGCGAAGTCGTAGAGGATCCGGGAAAGCTCGGGGAACCGGCCCACCTCGGCCGTCACCATGCGGTCCAGCGCGACGGATTCGGGCTTGCCGGTGATCCGCAGGAGCTCGACCGCGATCTGCTCGAGCTGCTGCTCGATCGGCGCGGTCGGAACCGGGGCCTTGTCGAGGGTTGGGAAGTTCAGCTCGGCCAGCCGGATCACGACGGCGGCGAAGAGGTCCGCCTTGCTGCCGAAATGCGCGTAGAACACCCGTTTCGAGACCCGGCTCTTGGCCACGATGGTGTCGATGCTGGTCGCGCCGTAACCGGCGCCGAGAAAGAGGTTCGTCGCCACCTCGAGAATGCGCTTGGTCAGGCGCGCCGACGGGTCGGGCGCAGTGCTGCCCGCGGTTCGCTCGCGCACGGACACGGTCCTCCTCGAGGTGGGCATTGCAGTGCTCTCGCTGACACGGAGCTTACCGTTTATCCGAAATACCTTAAGATTCAAAATCTCGAGGACTAGCCTGATGGGCTAATCCTGCGGGGCGCCCGGCACCAGGCCGGCCCCGACCAGGGCGTCGCGCTGACGCTCGGCCACCTGCGCGACCGAGAAATGCTCGATCGCCTCGTTGAACAGGCGGTGATAGTTGAGCCGCGAATCGAGATGCAGGAAGACGCCGCCGAGCCCGATCGCGGCGCGGTCCATGAAGACGAACTCCTGCGGGATCGTCACCGGTCCCTTCTCGCGCAGCGCCCGGTGCACCACGAAGGCCTCGCGGCGGCCGTACTCGCCCGGCTTGACGCCGTCCGCGATGGTGCGCACCCGGTCCTCCATCACGGGCCCGAAGATGAAGCGGGCCCAGATGTTGAGGATGTCGATGACGTCGTGGTTGAGATCGCGGAACCCCCAGGCCTCGTAGGCGTGGACGGTCTGCTCGCGGTCGTTCTTCAGCAGGCCGTGATAGAGGTCGACGACGCCGGAGACGAAGCGCGGCGGGAAGATGCGGATGCAGCCGTAGTCGAGCAGGTTGATGCCGGCCGGCTCGCCGTCCTGCGAGAACGCCGTGTAGTTGCCGAGATGCGGATCGCCGTGGATGACGCCGAAGCGGCTGAACGGCAGCCACCAGGCGCGATAGAGCGCGGCGGCGAGGCGGTTGCGGATCTCGATGTCGGCGCTCTTGAAGGTCAGCAGACGGTCGCCGTCGAGCCAGTCGAGGGTGAGAAGGCGCCTAGTCGACAGCGCCGGCCAGACGCCCGGCACCCGCACCGACGGCACGTCGGCCAGCACGGTCTGGTACAGCCGGACGTGCTTGGCCTCGCGCACATAGTCGAGCTCCTCGCGGACACGCGCGGCGATCTCCTTGGCGATCTCGGTGGTGTCGATCGCCGGGTCCATGCGCCGGTGCAGCGCGAACAGCCAGCCGAGCTGCTGGAGATCGGCCTCCACGGCCGACTGCATGTCCGGATACTGCAGCTTGCAGGCGAGCCGGGCGCCGTCGTGCGAGGTGGCGCGATGGACCTGGCCGAGCGAGGCGGCGGCGGCCGGCTTGTGCTCGAAATTCGCGAACTTCTCGGTCCAGTCCGGCCCCAGCTCCGCCTGCATGCGGCGCTTGACGAAGGCCCAGCCCATCGGCGGCGCCTCGCTCTGCAGCTTGGCGAGCTCGGCCGAATATTCGGGCGGCAGCAGGTCCGGGATGGTGGCCATCAGCTGGGCCACCTTCATGATCGGGCCCTTCAGGCCGCCCAGCGCGGCGGCCAGATCGGCCGCGCCGCTCTCGCGGTCGTGGCTGCCGCTGAGGATGCGGTTCGCCGCCAGCCGCGCCGCGACGCCGCCGACATTGGCGCCGACCCGCGCGTAGCGCTTGGCCCGGGCCGAAAAACGGTTCTTTTCGAGATCGTTGGTCTTGTCGAGATCGCTCATGACACCCATCGGCCGGAGTGTCCGATATAGGGAGCGCCACGGGCAAGCGCCACCGGTCGCGCGCCGCTACGGTGAACGAGGTTTCGAAGGCGATGCCGGGGCGGGCCTTCAGGCGGAGCCGCCGTCCGGTCGGTCGAGCCAGGCGACGATGCGGGGCCAGGTGGCGGCGAGCGTGCGGGCGCCCATGAACAGGCCCAGATGGGTCGCCGGCACCTCGAGCAGAGCGAGATCCCGGGCCGGAGTGCCGAGCGCCCGGCTCGCCGCCAGCACGGCGGGGCTGCCGACCAGCGCATCGTCGCGGCCGCCGAGCAGCAGCACGGGCAGCCTGAGCGCGGCGAGATCGATGCGTCGGCCGAGCGCCGGGAAGGTGCCGCGCACCAGCCGGTTCTCCTTGTAGAGCCATTCGACGACCTGGAGATAGAAGGTGCCGGGCAGGTCGACGGTCCAGTCGTACCAGTCGCGGAAGCGCTGCAGCAGCGCGTCCTGGTCGGGCGCCGCGGCATCTGGCGCGAGCGGCGCCGGATCGCCGTCGGGCAGCTCCAGCTCGCGGCGGATCGCCTCGGGCGAGGTCGGGGCCGGGCCCCACAGGCCGAGCATGAGCTGGCCGAGCAGCCGTCCGTCGCCGAAGCGCAGCAGCTCGGTGAACTGCGACAGCGGCGTCGCGGCGGCGAGGCGGGCGAGGCCGGACTCGCCGGCCGCGAGGTCGAGCGGGGCGCCGGCGACGACCAGCCGCCGCACCTTCTCCGGAAACCGTGCCGCGTAGAGGAGCGCCATCCAGCCGCCCTGGCACAGGCCGATCAGGTCGACCGGGCCGTCGAAGCCGTCGATCGCCACGTTGAGATCGGCCAGCAGCGTGTCGATGCCGAAGAAGCGCATCTCGGGGGTCGCCGAGCGCCACTCGACCAGATGAAGGTCGTGCCGGCCGCAGCCGAGCAGCACCTCCGCCAGGCTGTGCCCCGGGGCGAAATCCGCGACGGTGGCGCCGTGCAGGGCATAGGGTCCGCAGATCACGGTCGCGGGCGGCGCTGTCCGGCCGGCTAGCCCGTTGGTGCACCGCGACATCGTCGCCGGGTGGAGCGGCGAAAAGTCGCGCAGCGTCAGCGACGGCAGCTCCAGGGTGACGCGGTTCGCCGTCGCCCAGCCGGGCCGCTCCCGCGGCGGCCGCAGCGCCTCCTCGGTCGCCGTCATCCGGGCGATCTCGTGCACGAAGGCGGCCGTGGCCTCGCTGGCCGACATCGCCGCCAGCATCGGCCAGAACAATGCGGTGGAGAACGACGAACCCGCCATGCACGTCCCCCTGGAGTGACGGTCCGCCGGGCCGGCGACCAAGGCCGGACGGAGCCGCACGACCCGTGCCCCGACCGGGATCACAGGCACGCTGTCCGGGACCGTGTCGCGGTCTCGGCATGGAGGAGAGACGACCGGGGACGCGGGGCTCGAGCGGCCGCGCGTCCGGGGTACGCAGGCGAAAGCCTACGCCTTCCGGTCCGGCCCGACAAGGACGGCGGCGTGCCCGGCGGCGGCGCACGGCGGGGTCGCGCCCCGGCCCGGTCGCGCCGGCGCGCCGAAGCCTGTATGCTCGATCCGTGTGCAGGAGCGAGACCGCATGAGCTACATCATCACGGGCCACGACACCGCCGGCGCCGTCACGCTGAGGCGCGAGTCGCCGGCGGCAGCGATCAAGAAGGCCGACGAGCTTTTGGACGAGGGCGTGACCGACATCCAGATCACCGATCTGGACGGCCAGGCCTACAGCCGCGCCGATTTCGCCGAGCGCCACGCCGCCCGGGCGTGAGCCGGCGCGCAGCCGAGGCGGAGTCCCGGACGGCGAGACCGCTTCCTGCTGGTCGGGGACGCGGTACGGGTCGGGCGTGACCCGGCCATCGGATGGAGGCGAGCGTGTCTCTGCGCATCGATGATGCCGCCTTGGTCAAGCTGGTGACCGAACTGGCGACGCTGCGCGGCGTGTCCGAGGCGGATGCCGCGAAGCTCGCCGTCCGGGCCGAGCTGGATCGCGTGGCACCTTCCGTGCCGCTACGCGAGCGGTTCTCGGCTCTTCGAACGGCCCATCCGCTTCCGCCGCGCACCGGACAGGCGCCGGACAAGGCGTTCTTCGACGATCTCTCGGGTGCCCCGTGACCGTCTTCGTCGATGCGTCGGCGCTCATCGCCATCATCACCGGCGAGGATGACGCCGACAGGCTGTCGGACATCCTCGATGCAGACCAGAGTCGCCTGTGCTCGGCGATCTCCGTCTGGGAGACGGTCGCGGGACTCTGCCGTGCCTACCGCTTGTCCGTCGAGGGCGCGCGCGACCTGGTCGGGCTGTTCCTGAGCGCTGCCGCCGTCCGATTCGTTCCGATCGGCGAACGTGAGCACGAGCTGGCGCTCGACGCCTATTCGCGGTTCGGCAAGGGACGCCACCCGGCCGCCCTCAACACGGGCGACTGCTTCGCCTATTCGTGCGCGAAGGCCAACGCCGCGACCCTGCTGTACAAGGGCGACGATTTCTCACGCACCGACCTCGCATAGCGACGGTCACTCCGCCGGCGCGCCGTGCGGTGCCGGGGCGTGCTCCGCCGGGGCGATCGGGGCGTGGGCCGGCGCGCCGCCGGTGTGCTTGAGCGGGCGGTTGCCGGTGACGGCGCGCAGCAGCACGTAGAACACCGGCGTCAGGAAGATGCCGAACAGCGTCACGCCGATCATCCCCGAGAACACCGCGACGCCCATGGCGCGCCGCATCTCGGCGCCGGCGCCCGTCGAGGTGACGAGCGGCAGCACGCCCATGACGAAGGCCATCGACGTCATCAGGATCGGCCGCAGCCGCAGCCGGCTCGCCTCGATGGCGGCCCGCACGGGGGAACGTCCGGCAAACTCCAGCTCGCGGGCGAACTCGACGATCAGGATGGCGTTCTTGGCGGACAGCCCGACCAGCACGATCAGGCCGATCTGGGTGAAGATGTTGTTGTCGCCGCCGGCGATCCACACGCCCGTCATGGCGGCCAGCAGCCCCATCGGCACGATCAGGATGATGGACAGCGGCAGGGTCAGGCTCTCGTAGAGCGCCGCCAGCACCAGGAACACCAGCAGCAGCGCGATCGGGAAGACGATCACGCCCGAGTTGCCGGCGAGGATCTCCTGATAGGTCAGCTCGGTCCACTCGAAGTCGAAGCCCTTGGGCAGCGTCTCGGCGGCGATGCGGGCGATGGCGCTCTGGGCCTGGCCGGTGGAGAAGCCGGGCGCCGCGCCGCCGTTGATGTCGGCCGACAGGAAGCCGTTGTAGCGCATGGCGCGTTCCGGCCCGGCCGAGGGCTGCACCCGCAGCACGGCCGAGAGCGGCACCATCTCTCCGGTCGCCGAGCGCACCTTCAGCGCGCCGAGATCGTCGGGCCGCGCGCGGAACGGCGCGTCGGCCTGGACCCGGACCGAGTAGGTGCGGCCGAACTTGTTGAAATCGTTCACATAGGCCGAGCCGAGATAGACCTGCAGCGCCTCGAACACGTCCGGCACCGCGACCGAAAGCTGGCGCGCCTTGGTGCGGTCGATGTCGGCGTAGAGCTGCGGCACGTTGACCTGGAAGCTGGAGAACGTGCCGGCGATCTCGGGCGTATGCATCGCCTTGGCCGTGAACGCGTCGGTCGCCGCCTTGAGCGCCGCATAGCCCTGGCCGGTGCGGTCCTCGATCTGCAGCTTGAAGCCGCCGATGGTGCCGAGCCCCGACACCGGCGGCGGCGGGAACATGGCGACGAAGGCCTCCTCGATGACGGCGAACTTCTTGTTCAGCTCCATGGCGAGTGCCGGACCCGACAGCGCCGGGCTCTTGCGCTCCTCGAACGCCTTCAGGCCGACGAACACGATGCCGGCGTTGGACGAGTTGGTGAAGCCCGAGATGGAGAGGCCCGGGAACGCGATGGCGTCCTGCACGCCCTCGGTCTTCAGGGCGATCTCGCTCATCTTGCGGATCACCTCCTCGGTGCGGTCGAGCGTGGCGCCGTCCGGCAGGCGGGCGAAGCCGACCAGATACTGCTTGTCCTGGCCCGGCACGAAGCCGCCCGGCACGACCTGGAACAGGCCGAACGTGATGCCGACCAGCACCAGATAGAGGCCCATCGCCACGGCGCGGTGCGAGATGACGCGGCCGACGCCGCCGCCATAGGCCTCCGAGCCGCGCCGGAACGCCGTGTTGAAGCCGCGGAAGAACCAGCCGAGCACGCGGTCGAGGCCGCGCGACAGCGCGTCCTTGGGCGCGTCGTGGCCCTTGAGCAGCAGCGCGGCGAGCGCCGGCGACAGGGTCAGCGAGTTGATCGCCGAGATCACGGTCGAGATCGCGATGGTGAGGGCGAACTGGCGATAGAACTGGCCGGTGAGGCCGGAGATGAAGGCGAGCGGCACGAACACGGCGATCAGCACCAGCGCGATGGCGACGATCGGGCCCGACACCTCCTCCATGGCGCGATAGCTGGCCTCGCGCGGCGACAGCCCGGCCTCGATGTTGCGCTCGACGTTCTCCACCACGACGATCGCGTCGTCGACCACGATGCCGATCGCCAGCACCAGGCCGAACAGCGTCAGCGCGTTGATCGAGAAGCCGAACGCGTGCATCACGGCGAACGTGCCGACGATCGACACCGGGACGGCGAGCAGCGGGATGATCGAGGCGCGCCAGGTCTGCAGGAAGACGATGACGACCAGCACGACGAGCCCGATGGCCTCCAGCAGCGTGTGCACCACGGCCTCGATCGAGGCGCGGATGAACTGGGTCGGGTCGTAGACGATCGAGTATTCGACGCCCTCCGGCATGGCGCCCTGCAGCTCGGCCATGGTCTTGCGGACGTTCTCCGAGATGGCGAGGGCGTTGGAGCCGGGCGACTGGAACACGCCGAGCGCCACGGCCGCCTTGTTGTTCAGCAGCGAGCGCAGCGCGTATTCGGAGGCGCCGAGCTCGATGCGGGCGACGTCGCGCAGCCGCACCACGGCGCCGTCCTGGCCGGTCTTGACGATGATGTCGCCGAACTCCTCCTCGTTCTGGAGGCGGCCTTGGGCGTTGACCGAGAGCTGATAGTCGAGGCCGGCGGCGTTGGGCGGCCCGCCGATCACGCCGGCGGCGGCCTGGACGTTCTGATTCCGGATCTCGCGCACGATGTCGCCCGGCGACAGGCCGTGCTCGGCGATCTTGGGCGGATCGAGCCACACCCGCATGGCGTAGTCGCCGCCACCGAAGATCTGCACGTCGCCGATGCCCTCGATGCGCTTGAGGCGGTCGCGCACGTTGAGGACGGCGTAGTTGCGCAAGTATGTGATGTCGTAGCGGTCGTTGGGCGACAGCAGATGCACCACCATGGTGAGATCGGGCGAGCTCTTCACCGTGGTGATGCCGAGCCGGCGCACGTCCTCGGGCAGGCGCGGCTCCGCCTGCGAGACGCGGTTCTGCACGAGCTGCTGCGCCTTGTCCGGATCGGTGCCGAGCCGGAACGTGACGGTCAGCGTCATCAGGCCGTCGGTCGTCGCCTGGCTCGCCATGTAGAGCATGCCCTCGACGCCGTTCACGGCCTCCTCGATCGGCGTCGCCACCGACTCGGCGATGACCTTCGGGTTGGCGCCCGGATAGGTGGCGCGCACCACCACGGACGGCGGCGCGACCTCCGGATACTCCGAGATCGGCATCACCCGCATGGCCAGGAGCCCGGCCAGGAAGATCAGCACCGACAGCACGCCGGCGAAGATCGGTCGGTCGATGAAGAAGCGCGAGAAGGACATGGGGGTGTCTTTTCAGCTCGGTCGTTCCGGGGCGGCGCGGAGCGCCGAGCCCGGAACCCATACTCCCGGTGTTCGAGAGTAACGCGGACCGGGGTTATGGATTCCGGGTTCGCGCCTGCGGCGCGCCCCGGAATGACGAAGGAGACAGTTCGGGGCGCCTTTACTGCGCCGCGCTCACATGCACGGTGCCGGACGACGTCGGCCACGACGCCGTCTCCATGCCGACGACCTTGGGCACGACGACGGCGCCGGGGCGCACCCGCTGGAGCCCGTTGACGACGATGCGCTCGCCCTCGCCGAGGCCCTCGGTGACGATGCGCAGCCCGTCGGTGGCGGGGCCGAGGCCGACCGTGCGGTAGGTCGCCTTGTTGTCCTCGCCGACCACGAAGACGAAGCGCTTGTCCTGGTCGGTGCCGACCGCCCGCTCGTTGACCAGCAGCACCGGCGCCGGCTTCGGCTGGCCCATGCGCAGCCGCACGAACTGGCCCGGCATCAGGGCGCCGCGCGGATTGTCGAACACGGCGCGCACCCGCACCGTGCCGGTGCGCCCGTCCACCTGGTTGTCGATGAGCTGCATGGAGCCGCGCAGCGGCTCGCCACCGGCGCGGTCGATCAGCACCGGGATGCGGTCGATCGCCGTGTGGGCGTCGCCGCCGTGCCGGTCGTCGACGCTGAGGCTGTCGAGGGCGCGCCGCACCGCGTATTCGTCGGCGTCGAAGCGCGCATAGATCGGATCGACCGAGACCAGCGTGGTCAGCACCGGCGCGGTCGCCCCTGCCGGGACCAGGTTGCCGACCGTCACGTCCTGGCGGCCGACCCGGCCCGACACCGGGGCGCGGACCTGGGTCCAGTCGAGGTTCAGCCGCGCCGTGGTCAGGCTCGCCTGGGCGGCCTTCAGGTTGGCTTCGGCCTCCTGGGCCGCGTTGAGGCGCTGGTCGAGGTCGCGCTGCGACACCGTGCGGTTGCCGAACAGTTGCTGGCCGCGCTCGAGATCGGTCTTGGTCAGCGCCAGCCGGGCCTCGGCGGCGGCGACCTGGGCCTCGGCGCGCGCCACCTCGGCGGCGTAGGGGGCCGGGTCGATGGTGACCAGCAGGTCGCCCTTGTTGACCAGCGCGCCCTCGACGAAATGCACGTTCTGGACGGCGCCGGCCACCCGCGGCCGCACCTCGACCCGCTCGATCGCCTCGAGCCGGCCGGAGAACTCGTCGAACAGGGCCACGTTGCGCTTCTCGACCGCGGCGACAGACACGGGCACGGCCTGCGGGGCGGCGGCCGGGGCGCTGGACCGGGCCGGGCCGGTACCGAGATGCAGGACACCGGCCGCGCCGGCTGCAATAATGCCGACCAGCGCCGTGCCGGTCAGGAGGGTGCGGATAGGGGTCATGGAACGCTCCGTCGCCTTATTTAGTGAGCGTTACATAATGGATGTGGACGGGCGGCGTCAAGGGACTTATATAGCGATCAGTAAAAAACAAGAAGGTGTGTTGCCGTGGCACTCGGACGCCCGCGTACATTCGACATGGACCATGCCCTCGACCAGGCCCTCCAGGTGTTCTGGCGACGGGGCTACGACGGCGCCTCGATCGCCGAGCTGACCCAGGCGATCGGCATCGCGCCGCCCAGCCTCTACGCGGCGTTCGGCAACAAGGAAGGCCTGTTCCGCAAGGTCTTGGAGCGCTACGTCATGGTCCGGACCAAGTTCTGGGACGAGGCCCTGGGCGAGCCGACCGCCCGCGCCATGATCGAGCGGCTGCTGCACGGCACCGCCGACTTCATGACCGAGGCCTGCAACCCGCCCGGCTGCCTCTTGGTGCGCGGCACGGTGGCGTGCTCCGACATGGCGCAGGACATCCACCAGGAGCTGATCGCGCGGCGCCGCGAGGGCGAGCGCATGGTGTGCGAGCGACTGGTGAAGGCCAAGGCCGACGGCGAGCTGCCCGAGGATATCGATCCGGCCGAGTTCGCCTGCTACATCGCGACCGTGCTGGAAGGCATGTCCATCCACGCCGCCGGCGGCGCCACCCGCGGCGACCTCCACAAGGTCGCCAACATGACGATGCGGGCGTGGCCGAAGTAACCGCCGCCTGGGTGCGTGTCGCGGGCGCGGTGTTCGATCTCCGCCGTCATTCCGGGGCGCACCGAAGGTGCGAACCCGGAATCCAGCAGCGAACTCGGATGATGGGGCTGGATTCCGGGTCCGGCGCTGCGCGCCGTCCCGGAATGACGACGAATAGTCCCGTCACGCCGTCTCCATCGCCTCCAGCTCGTCGATCATCGAGGCGATGAGGCCGAGGCCGCCTTGCCAGAAGTTCGGGTCGCGGGCGTCGAGGCCGAACGGGGCCAGGAGCTCGTTGTGCGGCTTGGTGCCGCCGGCCGCCAGCATGGCGAGATAGCGCTCGGCGAAGCCCTCGTGGGCGTTCTCGTAGACGGCGTAGAGGGCGTTCACCAGGCAGTCGCCGAACGCGTAGGCGTAGACGTAGAACGGCGCGTGGACGAAGTGGCCGATATAGGCCCAGAAGGTCTCGTAGCCGGGCTTCAGCTCGATCGCCGGGCCGAGGCTCTCGGACTGCACCTTCATCCAGATCTCGCCGATGCGGTCGGCGGTCAGCTCGCCCTCGCGCCGCTCGGTGTGGATGTCGCGCTCGAACGTGTAGAAGGCGATCTGCCGCACCACCGTGTTGAGCATGTCCTCGACCTTGCCGGCCAGCATGGCGCGGCGGCGCTTCTTGTCCTTGATGCCGGCCAGGAGCTTGCGGAAGGTCAGCATCTCGCCGAACACGCTGGCCGTCTCGGCGAGCGTCAGCGGCGTCGGCGCCATCAGCGGGCCGTTCTTGGCGGCCAGCACCTGGTGGACGCCGTGGCCGAGCTCGTGGGCGAGCGTCATCACGTCGCGCGGCTTGCCCTGGTAGTTGAGCAGCACGTAGGGGTGCGCCGACGGCACGGTCGGATGCGCGAAGGCGCCGGGCGCCTTGCCGGGGCGGGTCGGCGCGTCGATCCAGCGGTCGGTGAAGAAGCGCTCGGCGATCTCGGCCATTTTCGGCGAGAACTGGCCGTAGGCCGACAGCACCGCGTCCTTCGCCTGGTCCCACGGGATCGTCGGCGTCGCCACCTTGGGCAGCGGCGCGTTGCGGTCCCAATGCGCCAGCGTCTCCTTGCCGAACCAGCGCGCCTTCAGGGCGTAGTAGCGGTGCGACAGCCGCGGATAGCTGTCACGCACGCTGCCGACGAGGGCTTCCACCACCTCTCGCTCGACCCTGTTGGCGAGATGCCGCGAGTCGGCGATGTCGGCGAAGCCGCGCCAGCGGTCGGAGATCTCCTTGTCCTTGGCGAGCGTGTTGGTGATCAGCGTGAAGGTGCGCAGGTTCTTGCCGAACGTCTCGGCGAGCGCCTCGGCGGCCTTGCGGCGCACCGCCTCGCTGGGGTTCTGCAGCAGCGTCAGGGTCGGCTCGAGCGGCAGCGTCTTGCCCTGCACCTTGAAGCGCAGGCCCGCGATGGTCTCGTCGAACAGCCGGTTCCAGGCCGCGTAGCCGGTGACGGACTTCTCGTGGAAGAGCTGCTCGACCCGGTCCTCGAGCTGATACGGCTTCTCCTTGCGGACGTCCTCGATGAACGGCCGGTAGTGGCCGAGCGCCGGATCCGCCATGGCGGCCGCCATCAGCGCGTCGTCGATGCGGTTGAGCTCCAGCGCGAAGAACAGGAGATGCGACGAGGCCGCCGTGATCTGGTCCTGCACGTCGCCGTAGAACTTGGCCCGCACCGGGTCGGTCGTGTCGCCGGCATGCACCAGGCCCGCATAGGAGATCAGCCGGCCCAGGAGGTCGTCGAGCGCCTCGAGCTGCTTGATCGCGCCGGCGAGCGCGCGGCCGGCGTCGGGCTGCTGCGCCATGCCGGCGAGCCGGCCCTTGAAGGCCTCCTCGAAGGCGATGCAGCCGGTGCGGGCGCGGTCGAGATCACGCCGCACCTCGGCCGAGTCGATGCCGGGATAGAGGTCGGCGAGGTTCCACTCGGGCAGGGCGCCCAGCGGGGCGGCGGGGGCGGCGGGAGCGGTCGTCACGGTCGCGGTCGTCACGGTCATTGCGAAAGCGGTCCTTGCAGCGGCAGTGCGGGCCGTCCGGCCCTCGGCTGGCCCGCATCGTAGGGGGACGGGGCCGGAGAGGCAAAGCATGGCGGCCTCGGGCGCCGCAGCGCGCGCCCGGAGCGCCGGGGCGATGCAGCAGCCCGTCGTGGGGCATGTCGACTTCCCATCAATCCTGACAGAACTGTCTACTTTCGAAACGATCGAAAATCGGATCGATTCGAGACGGGTCCGAACATCGCGTCGAAACAGCGGATTGCGGGCGTCGGGATTGTCTTGTCTGTCCGACATGAAGACTTGGAATTGTTCTTCTGCCAAACTGGCATTTCTCTAATCTATTATTTTTGAAAGAGATTTCTGTTGGCTTGCGAGGCGCCGCCGCGATACGGTCCGGCGTACTCCAGTACTCATCGCGGACCCGCGCCGGGGCGATGCTTCGGCCTCCGGGATCCTGTTGCCAACGACCCCCGTTGAAGACCCGACCATGAGCGTGAACGTCATTTTCGGATCCGACGCCGGTGCCACCCGGGGCGTCGCCTCGCGGATCGCCAAGCGTGTGCAGGGCAAGGCCATCGACGTCGCCCAGGCTACCAAGGCCGACTTCGAGAGCTGCAGCCTGCTGATCCTCGGCTCGCCGACCTACGGGGCCGGCGATCTCCAGTCCGACTGGGAGCTCGGCGGCACCGACAAGCTCGAGGCCGCGAATCTCGCCGGCAAGACGGTGGCGCTGTTCGGCACCGGCGACCAGGTGAGCTACCCGGACAGCTTCGTCGACGCGATGGGCCTCCTGTACGACCAGGTGGTCGCCAAGGGAGCCGTGGTGGTCGGCTTCACCGACACGGCCGGCTACGACTACACGGCGTCGAAGGCGGAGCGCGACGGCAAGTTCGTCGGCCTGGCGCTCGACGAGGACGGCGAATCATCGAAAACCGAGAAGAGGATCACGGCATGGGTCAGCCAGCTTCTCTGACCGCCACGCTCGGGATCTTCCGGCATCACCTCTACGAGCTGTCGAAGGGGATGCGGCCGCTGGTCCTGATGACCGTGAACGCCGAGGCGGCGAAGCCGATCGTCGACCATCTGGTCGCCACCGGGGTCGCGCATCACGTCCACGAGGCCTGCCGGTCGCGCTTCAACGTGGTGTTCGGCCGGCCCGCCGCCGTGATGGCGGCGCAGCGCTTCATGGTCGGGCCCCTGTGCGATCTCTCGCCGGAGCACGACTTCATGCTCGGGATCCTGCTCGGCTACGACCGCGACCAGCAGTGCCTGCGCTATCTGGCCCGCGCCGAGGCGGCGCAGGGCGCGGACCCGTCCGCCCCGGCCGGGATCGCCCAGCCCGAGGTCACCGACGCCGACATCGCCGAAGCCGAACGCGCCGTGATGCACTGAGGGGCGGACACTCGCGCGGATGCTCCTGATCGACAGAGTCGGAGCTTGCGGCTTTCCCCCTCCCCGACCCTCCCCCGCAGGCGGGGGAG
>NZ_NPEX01000135.1 GCF_003258865.1 Rhodoplanes roseus
CGCCGCTCGCCTGGTCGGGCGTGCAATGGGCGAAGAAATCAGAGCCGATGCCGTCGTTCGGCAGCGCGAGGCCGCGGCCGGCGGCGCCGGGTTCTCCAGCCGGTCCCGCGCCTCGGCCTGGGCGCGAAAATGCTGGAAGTTGCGGCAGCCGGCGGCGCGGGCCAGCATGTTCAGGAGCTCGACGTGCCCGGGCGGCGCGCCGCCGCCGGTGGCGAGCGCTCGGGAAAGCTCGCCCTTGAGGGCGCGCGCGAGAGCGGACATGTCGTCCGCGACATAGGGAATGGCGTGACGGGGCATCGACGGATCCTCGACGTGCCGGGTCCTGCAGGGACTGTCGTGGTCGCCGGCTTCGACGTGGCACGGGACGAGGTGTCGACCGTGACGACGAGGTTTGGCAGGTTTAGCTCCCCGTCTCCGGGGCGGCGACGCCTGGGTGAACTGCCGACCGGGGTGCGGTATAGGGCAGCGGCTTGCGCGACGCAACCCGGTCGTCGCGCGCCCGGCCAGCACGGACCGACCTCTTGAGACCCACCACCCTCAATCCCTTGTTCGCCGCGGCCACGACCCTGTCGGGGATCGGGCCCAAGATGGAGCGGCTGTATGCCCGGCTGCTCGGCCGCGACGAGCCGCGCGTGCTGGATCTGGTCTTCCACCTGCCCTCCGGCGCCGTCGACCGGCGGTCGCGTCCGGTGCTGCGCGACGTGAAGGTGGGTCAGGTCGCGACCGTGGTCGTGACGATCGACCGCCATCGCCCGCCCGCCCCCGGCCGCGCCCGCGCGCCCTATCTGATCTATGCGAGCGACGGCACCGGCGACCTGATCATCACCTATTTCAAGGCGCGGCCCGAGGTGATGGAGCGGCTGCTGCCGGTCGGCGAGACGCGCTGGGTGTCCGGCACGGTCGCGCAGTACGACGGGATGCTGCAGATGGTGCATCCCGACCGGGTGGTGTCGGAGCAGGACCTCGACAAGATGCCGGCGGTCGAGCCGGTCTATCCGCTCACCGAAGGCCTCGCAGCCTACGGGGTGCGCCGCGCCGTCGAGGCGGCCCTCGCCAAGCTGCCGGTGCTGCCCGAATGGCAGGACCCGGCCTTCCTGCAGAAGATGCGCTTTCCGGCGTTCGCCGATGCGCTGCGGACCGTGCACCGTCCGTCCGCCCCGGCCGATCTGGCGCCGGAAAGCACGGCCTGGTCGCGCCTCGCCTATGACGAGTTCCTGGCCGGCCAGCTCGCCCTGATGATGGTGCGGGCCCGGATGAAGAAGGCGGCCGGCCGCAGCACGGCGGGCGACGGGCGCATCCGGGAGACGCTCGCCGCCGCCCTGCCCTGGACCCTCACGGCGTCGCAAGCCAAGGCGGTCGGCGACATCGCGGCCGATCTGGAGAAGCCCGAGCGCATGCTGCGGCTGCTGCAGGGCGATGTCGGCTCGGGCAAGACCGTGGTGGCGCTGTTCGCCTGCGCGGCGGCCGTCGAGGCCGGCAGCCAGGCCGCCATCATGGCGCCGACCGAGATTCTGGCCCGCCAGCATCTCAAGACCATCGCGCCGCTCGCCGAGAAGGCCGGCCTGCGCGTCGCCATCCTGACCGGTCGCGAGCGCGGCCGCGAGCGGACCGAGACGCTGCAAAGACTCGCCGAGGGCGCGATCGACATCCTGGTCGGCACCCACGCGATCTTCCAGGACGAGGTGACGTTCAAGGATCTGGCGCTCGCCGTGGTCGACGAGCAGCATCGCTTCGGCGTCCACCAGCGTCTGGCGCTCGCCCAGAAAGGCCGCGCCGTCGACGTGCTGGTGATGACGGCGACGCCGATCCCGCGCACGCTCGTGCTGACCTATTTCGGCGACATGGACGTCTCCGAGCTGCGCGAAAAGCCCGCCGGGCGACAGCCGATCGACACCCGCACCGTGGCGCTCGACCGCATCGACGACGTCGTGGCGGCGGTGGGCCGTGCCATCCAGGACGGCCGGCAGGTCTACTGGGTGTGCCCGCTGGTGGAGGAATCCGAGACGATCGACCTCGCCGCCGCGCAGGATCGGTTTCGCGATCTCTCGGGCGTGTTCGGCGACGGCGTGGTCGGCCTGGTGCACGGCAAGATGCGGGGCGCCGAGAAGGACGCCGCGATGGCGAAGTTCGCCGCCGGCGAGACGATGCTGCTGGTCGCCACGACGGTGATCGAGGTCGGGGTCGACGTGCCGCGGGCGAGCGTGATGGTGATCGAGCACGCCGAACGCTTCGGCCTCGCCCAGCTCCACCAGCTCCGCGGCCGCATCGGCCGGGGTGCCGAGAAGTCGACTTGCCTGCTGCTCTACAAGGCGCCGCTCGGCGAGGCCGCCAAGGCGCGGCTCGCCACCATGCGGGACACCGAGGACGGCTTCCGCATCGCCGAGCAGGATCTCGGGCTGCGCGGCGAAGGCGACGTGCTCGGCACCAGGCAAAGCGGCCTGCCCGGCTTTCGCGTCGCCCGGATCGAGGTGCACCGCGAGCTTCTCGAAGCGGCGCGCGACGATGCCGGCCTGGTGCTCGCACGCGACCCGGAGCTGACATCCGAGCGCGGCCAGGCGCTACGCACGCTGCTCTACCTGTTCGGCCGCGACGAGGCGGTGCGGCTGTTGCGGGCCGGGTGACACGCGGCGGCCGCGGCTCACGGGATCGTGCGCGCGCGCCTGCGTGTTTTTACCGTCGACCGGGAGGACGGCGGGGGCGGACGACCGGCATAATCCCACCGCTGCGATTCGCAGGTCGGCGGCGCACCGCCGCGCAAATCCTCGCCTCGTTCAGGAGCCTTCCATGACTCGACGTTTCACCGCCGTGACGACGCTGCTCGCCCCGACGCTGGTCGCCGCGGCCCTCGGCTTCGCTTCACCTGCAACGGCCGAGAAGATCGATCTCTCGACCACCACCTGCAAGCAGTTCCTGACCAGCAGCAAGGACGACATCACGATCACGCTGGCCTGGCTCGACGCCTACTACAAGGACGAGGACGCGCCGCCCGTGATCGACAGCGACAAGCTCGCGGCCAATGCCGTCAAGCTCGCCGAATACTGCGCCGCCAATCCGACGATCGGCCTGATCACGGCCGCCGACAAGCTGTTCGACTGAGCACGTCGGTCGGCCACACGAGCGCGCCGCGTCACCGCACCAGGACGGCGCGGTAGCGTTCGTGGACCACCGAGAGGGGCGTGCCGTCGGCCAGGGCCAGCACGGCCCGGTGCTCGAAGATGGGCGCGGCGGCATCGCCGTGCCGGACCGCGGCCTCGATGGCATCGCGGTCGGCGATGCCGACGAAGAACGTCGTTCGCCGCGCCTTCAGTGCCGCGATCGTCTCGCCGAACGGCGTGTCGCCGCGCAGCCGCTCGCGCATGGCCGGCGTCAGGCGCTCGGGAAAATACCAGTTGGCGGCATCGACCAGGGTGATGCCGGCGAGGCGGATATCGACCCGGCGGAAGGTCAGACCGGACGGATCGCCGCCGAGCGCGGCGAGACTCGTCGGGTCGAGCGCCTCGGCCGCCGGAGCGTCGTGGCGCCGCACGACGATGTGGCCGTCCGCGATGCCGCGCTCGCGGCACCAGCCTTCCAGGGCGCGGGTGGCGAGCTGGGTCAGCAGGAGCCGGCCACTCAGCTCCTCGGCCGCCAGAAAGCCGCGCGAGACATGTCGCGCGGCGACGTCCTGGACCATCACGCCGCCCTTCCCCACACTATCCTGCGGCGACCGTCGCCTTGCCGGACCCGGTGGCCGGGGCGTCTGCGGCGCCGACGCCGGTCTCGGCGGCCTGGGTCGCCTGGGCCGCCTGCGCGACCTGGGCCATCTGGGCCGCGGCCGCGAGCGCCGCGAGCTTCTTCTGCCCGTCGTTGCCGTTCGGCTGGATCATGCCAGCCGACATGATCAGCTTGGCGGCCGACTCGACCGTCATGTCGAGCTCGATCAGCTTGCTGCGCGGCACGTAGAAGAAGAATCCGGTGGTCGGGTTGGGCGTGCAGGGCATGAAGGCCGACACGTGCTCCTCGCGACTCGGCAGCCGGTCGGACACCTGCTGGCCCGGCGAGGCCGAGAGGAACACCAGCGACCACATGCCCGGTGAGGGAAACTCGACCAGCCCGACCTTGCGGAAGCTCGACCCGGTCTCCGAGAACAGCGTCTCGAACACCTGCTTGAGGCCCTTGTAGAGCGAGCGCACCAGCGGCATGCGGTCGAGCAGCCGCTCGCCGAACTCGACGAGGGTCCGGCCGACCAGGTTGGCGGTGAGGAAGCCGAGCATGGTCAGCGCCACGAAGGCGATGATCAGGCCGGAGCCCGGGATCACCCACGGCAGATAGGTCTCGGGCCGGTACTGGATCGGGACGAGCGGCCGCACCAGCGCGTCGACCCAGGTGACGAAGGACCAGGTCAGCCACGCCGTGATTGCGAGCGGCCCGGCCACCACGAGGCCCGTCAGGAAGTAATTGCGCAGCCGGGCGCCCGCCCCGGAGCCTGGGCCGGGATGGACGACCGGCTTGTCGGGGGTCGGAGCGACGGGCGGCTTCGGCGTCTGGGTCACGGATTTCGGCCTTGTGTCGTCACGGTCGGGGGTCCGCGCGCGGCCACCAGGCGGCGCGCGTCGTCTCGGAATCTATTCGACCGTGACGGACTTGGCGAGATTCCGCGGCTGGTCGACATCGGTGCCCATGATGACGGCCGCATGGTAGGCCAGCATCTGCACCGGCACGGCATACACCATCGGTGTGACGGACGCCGGCATGTGCGGCAGCACCAGGGTCGCCAGCGAATCGACGGTCGCCTCGGCGGCGCCCTGCGGGTCGGTCAAGAGAATGATCTTGCCGCCGCGCGCCGCCACCTCCTGCATGTTGGACACCGTCTTCTCGAAGACGCGGTCGTGCGGCGCGATCACGATCACCGGCATGGTCTCGTCGATCAGCGCGATCGGCCCGTGCTTGAGCTCGCCGGCGGCGTAGCCCTCCGCGTGGATGTAGGAGATTTCCTTGAGCTTCAGGGCGCCTTCGAGGGCGAGCGGGAACGAGGTACCGCGGCCGAGATAGAGCACGTCGCGGCTCTTGGCGATGTCGCGGGCGAGCTTCTCGACCTCGGGCTCCAGCGCCAGCGCCGCCGTCATGTGGCGCGGCACCTCGACCAGCGCCCGCACCAGGCGCCGCTCGTCCTCCTCCGACAGGTTGCCTCGCGCCCGGCCCGCCGCGATCGCGATACAGGCCAGCACCGTGAGCTGGCACGTGAAGGCCTTGGTCGAGGCGACGCCGATCTCCGGCCCGGCCAGCGTCGGCATCACCACGTCGCTCTCGCGGGCGATCGTCGAGGTCGCGACATTGACGACGGAGACGACGTGCTGCCCGTTCGCCTTGGCGTGGCGCAGCGTCGCCAACGTGTCGGCGGTCTCGCCGGACTGGGAGACGAAGATCGCCAGGTTGCCGGGCGCGAACGGCGCGTCGCCGTAGCGCAGCTCCGAGGCGATCTCGACCTCGACGGGCAGCCGCGCGAAGCGCTCGAACCAGTATTTGCCGGTGAGCCCGGCGTAATAGGCGGTGCCGCAGGCCGCGATGGTGACGCGCTGCAGCGACGTGAAGTCGAACGGCAGGTCGGGCAGCACCACCCGCTCGGCGGCGAAGTCGATGTAGTGCGCCAGCGTGTGGCCGACGACCTCCGGCTGCTCGTGGATCTCCTTCGACATGAAGTGGCGGTAGTTGCCCTTGTCGACCAGGAAGGCCGAGGCCGACGACTTCATCACGGGCCGGTTCACCGGCGCCCCGTCCTCGTCGTAGACCTGCAGGCCGCCGCGCTTGAGCACGACCCAGTCGCCGTCCTCCAGATAGCTGATGGTCGAGGTGAAGGGGGCGAGCGCGATGGCGTCGGAGCCGAGATACATCTCGCCCTGGCCGTAGCCGACCGCGAGCGGCGAGCCGCGCCGCGCCCCGATCATCAGATCCTCCTCGCCCTCGAAGATGAAGCCGAGCGCGAAGGCGCCGCGCAGCCGCGGCAGCGCCGCCTTGACGGCCTCGACGGGCCCGAGCCCGGTCGACATCAGATGGTCGACGAGGTGAGCCACCACCTCGGTGTCGGTCTCGGTGGCGAAGCGGGCGCCGTGGCCTTCGAGCTCACGGCGCAGCTCGTTGAAGTTCTCGATGATGCCGTTGTGGACCACGGCGACGCGCCGCCCGGCATGCGGATGCGCGTTGGTCTCGTTCGGCCGGCCATGGGTCGCCCAGCGGGTGTGGCCGATGCCGATGGTGCCGGCGAGCGGCTCGCCGTCCAGCCGATGCTCCAGGTTCTTGAGCTTGCCCTCGGCGCGGCGCCGCGTCAGGTGCCCGTGCTCCAGCGTCGCCACGCCGGCCGAGTCGTAGCCGCGATACTCGAGCCGCTTGAGCGCGTCGACCATCTGGGGCGCGACCGGCGTGCGGCCGAGAATTCCGATGATTCCACACATGGACCTTGCACCTCTCTGCGGCAGGGGCCGTGCGGCCGAACCGCAGGCGCCCCGGCGGGACCTGTCGTGACGACCGCCGCCCGATCCCCAGGGCGGCGATCCGGATCCGGGCCGAACTCTAGCCCGAACCGGTCAACCATTTGCTCATCATCACCCGCGGGGCCACCTCGAAGCCGAGATGCTCGTAATAGGACACGACCGCGGTATTGGTCTCGCGCACCAGCAGGTGGAGCTTGGCGACGCCGCGCCGGCGCAGCCAGTCCTCGGCCGCCGCGACCATCCGCCGGCCGAGCCCCTGCCCGCGCATGCCGGGGTCGACGGCGACATACCAGATCCAGCCGCGATGCCCGTCGTGGCCGACCATCACGGTCGCCCGTACCGCGCCGGCGTCGTCGGCGCCGACCAGCACGTCGGAGGCGCTGCCGCCGCGCGCGAAGCGGAGGTCCGCCGCCGGGTCGTTGTAGGCGACCACGAGGCCACAGGCCCGCCACAGGGCGACAATGGCCGCCTCGTCCTCGTCCGATGCGCTCCGGATGGTCAGGGACATGAGAGCCTCGCGCGCCGTTCCGCGGCCCGCGTCTCGGGCGCTCCGATCACGACTTTTTCTTGACGGAGGCGATGGCGCGCCAGCGCGCCGCCCACCCCTGCTTCACGGTCTGCCGCCCGCGCGCGACCGCGAGACCGTCGGCCGGCACGTCGGTCGTGATCACCGAGCCGGAGCCGACATAGGCGCCGTCGCCGATCTTGACCGGGGCCACCAGCGACGAGTTGGAGCCGATGAAGGCACCCGCCCCGATGTCGGTCTTGTGCTTGAGCACGCCGTCGTAGTTACACGTGATGGTGCCGGCCCCGACATTGGCCTTGGCGCCGATCCGCGCGTCGCCGATGTAGCTGAGATGGTTGGCCTTGGCGCCGGTCTCGACGGTCGCGGCCTTGATCTCCACGAAGTTGCCGATGTGGACGTCGGCCTCCAGCACGGCGCCGGGCCGCAGCCGCGCATAGGGGCCGACCAGCGCGCCGCGACCGACGCGGGCGCCTTCGAGATGCGAGAACGCCTTGATGACGGCGCCCTCCTCGACGCTCACGCCGGGACCGAACACCACGTAGGGCTCGATCGTCACGTCGTGGGCGATGGTGGTGTCGAAGCACAGATGCACGGTCTCGGGCGCCGCCATGGTGACGCCGGCGTCCAGCAGAGCGCCGCGCAGCCGCTGCTGCAGCACGGCGCCGACCTCGGCGAGCTGCGCCTGGGTGTTGACGCCCAGAACCTCGCTGTCGTCGATCGCCTCCGTCACGGCGGCGCGAAAACCGGACTCGCGGGCGAGCGCGACGGCGTCGGTGAGATAGAACTCGCGCTTGGCGTTGGCGTCGCCGATGCGGTCGAGCAGCGCCAGCGCGTGGGCGCCCGAAAGCCCCATCAGGCCGGCATTGCACAGGCGGATCGCCCGCTCCTCGGCGCTGGCGTCCTTCTCCTCGCGGATGGCGAAGAGATCGTCTCCGTCGGTGACCAGGCGCCCGTAGCCGGTCGGATCGGCCGGGCGAAAGCCCAGCACCGACACGGCGGCCCCGGCGGCGAGCGGGGCGCGCAGCGCGGCCAGCGTCTCGGGCCGGATCAGCGGCGTGTCGGCGAACACCACCAGGATGTCGTCGGCGCCTTGCTCCAGCGCGGCGCGCGCGGCCAGCACCGCATGGGCGGTGCCGCGGCGCTCGGCCTGGACGAAGACGTCGGCGTCGGGCGCGACCGCCTTCACGGCGGCCGTGACGGCGTCGGCGCCCGGCCCGACCACCACGGCGACGCGGCCGCCGGTCGCTTGCACGGCGGCCAGCACATGGGCGACCAGCGGACGGCCCGCGACGGCGTGCAGCACTTTCGCGCGCAAGGACCGCATGCGCGTCCCTTCGCCCGCGGCGAGAACGACGGTCAGGCAGGATCGCACCGTCATGAAGTCTCCTAAAGCCCCGATACCGGCCCCCCGGACGATGCGCCGTCATAGCCTGCCCGCAGGCCGGCGAAAAGCCGCATCGGGGCTGCCGCGGAGCGGCGATGGTCATGGAAATCTGGTAAGTTTCCGTGACTTGATTCGAAGTTCTAGAGCGACATGGCGGACTTGGCCCGACACCCTATTCTGGACGGCGACGAGCGGGTCGACATGGGCCCGCTGCTGCGCCTCGTCGCGTGGGGCCTCACGGCCGCCGGCGCCCTCGCGATCGCGGTGCTGGCCGCGCAATCCCACATGGGCGAGCGGCGCGTCGCCGCCGCGACCGCGCCCCTCGCGGCGCAGACCGAAGCGGCGCGGGCCGGGACCGCCCAGGCGCTGGTGCGGACCGGCGACGTGGAGCGCGAGACCAAGCGGCTCGGCGACACGATCAAGGCGCTGGAGGCCGATCGCGACAAGCTTTCCGCGCGGGTGGCGGCGCTGGAGAGCAGCCTGGAGGATCTGACCGGCTCGATCGCGCTGATCCAGCCGGCCCGGCGGGCGCCGCCCGGCTCGGACATCACCGACCTGTTCTCCTTCCCGCCGAGCATCGCGCCGGCCCCGTTCAAGCCGGCCGAGCCGGCCCGCCGCACCACCGGGGCCGACGGTGCCCCTGCCCCGGCGGCGAGCCCCGATCCGCGCGCCATGCCGCCGATGGAGCCACGCGAGCCGATGGTGCCGACCGCCGCTCCGGTGATGGCGGCGACCTCGCCGGTGCCCCCCGAGATCGAGCCCGCCGTCGCGACGGTGGCCGGCACGGTCGCCGGCATGTCGCCGGCCGACATCCCGCTGCCGCGGCCGAACCCGATGGCCCAGACCCTCGGCGCCCAGACGGCAGCGCTGCGGTCCGGCGCCGAGGCCGCACCTCCAGGCGGCGAGGCCGGCAAGCGCTTCGCCATCGAGGTCGGCGCTCCGGCCAGCATCGACGGCCTCAAGGCGCTGTGGACCAAGCTGCGCGAGGGCCAGAGCGGCGACCTCCTGGCCGACCTGAAGCCGGCCGTGGCGCTGCGCGACGGCGGCAAGCCCGGCATCGTCGAGATGCGGCTTGTCGCCGGACCGGTGCCGACCTCGCTCGCCGCCTCGCGCCTGTGCGCGTCGTTGGCGATCAGCGGCGTGGCGTGCCGGGCGACGCCCTACAAAGGGCAGATGCTCAACCTGCCCTGACCGATCCGCCCGCCGGCCCGGTCTGCGGTCTTGCCTCGGCGACGCATTCCCGCTTCTTTGGTCCGACCGACGACCGAGGGTCCGCGACGTGGGCCCGACCCGAGAAGGCTCCGCATGCGTCCGCGCTTCCTGCCCTCAGCCCGCACGACGAACTGGCTGATCACCATCGGCTTCCTGGCGCTCGGCTACGCCTTCTACATCCGCTACATGGCGATCGAGAACACGCCGGTCGGCCTCGCCTGCGACGGCGGCGCCCACACGGCCGTCTGCACCGTGCGGCTGGTCGCCACCCGGCTGTTCAATGTCGGCGTGTTCGGCTGGGTGGCGCTGGGGGCCGCACTGGTCAACCTGATCCGCCCGGCCGTGCCGCTGTTCGCCCTCGCCCTGGCGGCGAGCGCGCTCGGGATCGTGCTCTACAATGCCGGACTGGCCGGGACCGCCGCCGCGATCCTGGTCATGAGCCTGGCACGCCCCGCACGCGACGAAGCGTGAGGGCGAGCGCGACCAGGCCGAGCGACAGCCAGACGGCCTGCCAGTTCGCCACCGTCTCGTTGAGGACGATGAACACGGCCGACAGCACCAGGGCGACCGCGACGATCGTCTCGGCCGGACCACGCCGGCCGGGCCCGACGGGCGACACCACCGCCATCAGCAGGAACGGCACCGTGCCGGCCGTCAGGGCGGCGAACGGAAAGTCGCGGTAGCGCGGATCGAACACCAAGCCGAGCGCCGTCTGCACGGCGAGCCCGGCCACCAGCACCAGGAGCCAGGCCCCGGCGGTGGTGACGGCGTCGCCGGTGCGGTCCTCGCGGGCCCCGAGCGCCAGCACGAAGCCGGGCGGCCGCTCGCGTCGGACCAGCAGCGCGGCGCCGACGATCGGCGGCGCCAGCGCCGCCACGGCGAGCGCGGCCCCCCGCACCCAGCCGCCCCAGCCGAGGCTCTCCACCATGATCTTCTCGGCCGACCAGCCGGCGAGCGCGCCCGCGACCACCGCATCAATCGCCACCGCGACCCACACGGCGGGCGCGATCTTCTCACGCGCGGACCCGGCTCCGACCAGGGCGGCGGCGAACACCGCCAAGACGACCGCGATTCCGAGTCCGGCCTGCTTGAGCCAGTCCGGATGGTCGGAGACCGGCTCGCCGACCGTGAACTTGGGAGTGCGGGACCCGTCGGTCAGCAGCCCCCAATGGCCGCCGACCGTCCCTTCGAGAATGCGCTTCCAGGGCTGGTCGAAGGCCTCGATGATGTTGGCCCGGAAGCCGCCCCGCACGGCGCGGGCCAGCACGTCCTGCACGACGATCGCCTGGTTGACGAGGGAGGGCAGCGCCCCGTCCCGCATGCGGCCGGCGCTCGGCCAGCCGACCTCGCCGACCAGGATGTCGCGCCCCGGAAACACGTCGGCGACGCGCTTGACGATCGATTCGACATGGGCGCCGGCCTCGGCGGCCGGGATCGGCTCGTCCTCCCAGTACGGCAGGATGTGGATGGTGATGAAGTCCACCGCCGCGGCGAGGTCGCGATTGCGCAGCCAGAACTCCCAGACATCGGCATAGGTGACCGGCACCGGCACGGCCGCCTTCACCTCGCGGATGATCGCGCCGAGATCGACCGCCGACAGCTCGCCGCGCAGCAGCACCTCGTTGCCGACCACGATCCCGCTGATCACGCCCGGATGCTGCTTGGCCAGCGCGATCGTCCCGGCGATCTCGGCGCGGTTCAATTCCCGCTGGCTGCTCAGCCAGAGGCCCTGCAGCACCTTCAGCCCGTGCTTCTCGGCGATCGCCGGGATCTGGTCGAGCCCGTGCCGGATCGAATAGGTGCGGATGCAGCGGGTGATCGGCGCGAGACGGGCGAGGTCCTCCTCGATCTGCCAGGGCTCGATCCGGAAGCTCAGATCGAGCGGACTCTGGGACCCGCGAAACGGCGAATAGGAGACGCATTCGAGCTTGCGGTCGGAGGTCGGCGCCGGAGCCACCGGCACGGCTCGTCCGAGCCACCACCAGAAGCCGGCGACGAGCACGAGGGCGATCGACACGAGGCTGAACGGGAGACGCATGGGGACTTCCGTGAGAGGACCGGAAGGTCCGTACAGTGCCGCTGTGATCCCGCCAAGAGGCGTTCGTGGCGTGCCGCCACGGACGGCCGGGTTTGCACCGCGGACAAGTGGACAAGTCCGTTGATCCGTCGCAAGATTGACATTGTCGCCATGCCGTAATGCCGCTCCGGTCCACGATGGCAAATCGCCGTCATGGACGAACTCGCCCAGACCCACACAGCATCATCATGTATTGTCCTGGTTCGCGCGCCGTTGCCTTTGCTGCAGCAGTCCTCGCCGTCGCGGTTTGCCTCGGTCCCGTCGCGGCCCAGGCCCCCGATCAGAAGCCGCCCGAGCAGGCGACCCCGCCGCAGCCTCAGGCCCAGCCGCAGCCGCCCGCGGCCCAGCCGCAACCGCCGGCGCAGCCCGGCGATCCGGCCCGTACCGAGCGCAAGACGCGGGCCGACCAGATCGTCGAGGCGGGCCGCTCCCTGCAAGGTCCGGCGGCGGCCGCCGAGTGCGTCTGGCTGGGCGAGCGCGTCGTCGGCCTGCTGTGGCGCGACGACCTCGACACCGCCTTCCGGCACCTCGAGCTCTACGATCGTTTCGGCTGCCCGGGCGGGCACGTTCAGACGACGTTCAGGTGCGTGGTGCGACAGGGGAACATCGATCCCAAGGCCACCGAAACCCTGAACGCACGTGTCCACGCTTGCTGGCTCGATCCAGAGTTCGTCCCGGCGCCTCCGGCCGCCGCGGCGAGCGCGCCCGCACCGCAAGGAACGAACCCGCGCTGACGTGGTTTACGGCTGGTCGGGTTCGCACTGCATGGTGGTCGGGTCGCCCTGAATTCGCCATGTCCAAAGTCTACTTGAACGTGCCGGCGCGGTATCCATATGGTGCAGCGCAACGGCATCCCCGGTCCCGGCCGAGCCTAGGGGACAGGCTCGAGCCCGATCATCTCCGCCCCATTCGGTAGAAGAGGCCATGCGCTCCGTCGCTGCCGTGGTCGCACTCGTTGCGTGTCTGCACGCGGGTGCGTGGGCCATCTGGCAAAGTCAGACGTCTGCTCCCAATGTCTCCGGCCCGCTGAACAGCGTGTCCTACTCGCCATTCGAAGGGCATCCCGAAGAAGGCAACAGGCCGACCACCGATCAGATCCGAAACGATCTGAGGGTGCTGTCCCCCTACACACGGGCGATCCGAACCTATTCGGCGACCGGCGGCGCCGAGCTGGTCCCGCCGGTGGCGGCCGAGTTCGGCCTCAAGGTCGCGGTGGGCGCCTGGCTCGACGGCGACCGCAAGCGCAACGAGCGCGAGATCAAGTCGGTCGTCGATCTCTACCGCAAGAACCGCAACATCAACGCGATCGTGGTCGGCAACGAGTCGATCTACCGCGCCGACTTCAAGCAGCAGACCGAAAGCGTCGGCGGCGCCAGCGTGACGCGCAGCCGGAACGAGAAGGAGCAGGTCGGCGAGCTGATCCGCTACATCCAGCAGGTCAAGCGCGAGGTCGGCGGCTCGGTCCCGGTGACCACCGGTGAAATCTACTCGACCTGGCTCGATCACCCCGAGCTCGCCTCGGCCGTCGACTTCATCGCCGTCCACATCCTCCCCTACTGGGAAGGCTTCTCGGCCTCCGAAACGGTCGATCTGGCGATCAACAATTATTTCAAACTGCGTCAGGCGTTCCCGGGCAAGCGCATCGTCGTCGCCGAATTCGGCTGGCCGAGCGCCGGCTACAATCGCCGCGCCGCGGAGCCGGGCCGGGTCCTGCAGGCGACGCTGCTACGGGATTTCGTGTCACGGGCCGAGGCGCTGGGCATCGACTACAACGTCATCGAAGCCTTCGACCAGCCGTGGAAGACCTTCGAAGGCAGCGTCGGCGCCTATTGGGGCCTGTTCGACGCCGCCCGCCAGCCCAAGTTCGCCTGGACCGGCCCGATCTACGATCCGGCCTTCGTGACCGTCGCGGCCGTCGCCGTGGTGGCGAGCCTGGTCGTGTCCCTGCCGATCCTGTTCATGGCGGGCGCCACCCTGATCCAGGCCCTGGTGCTGGCCGTGTTCGCCAACGTGGTCGGCGCCTGGGTCGGCGTCGTCTGGGACTACTGGAGCGGCCACTACTTCGTGGTCGGTCAGGCGATCGCGCTCGGCATCGGCGTCGTGCTGATGATCCCGCTGGTGGTCATCGCGATGTGGAAGATCGACGAGATCGCCCAGGTGCTGTTCGGACGCCGCCCCGAGCGGATGATCCCGCCCGGCCTGAAGGCGCCCGACGGGTTCGCCCCGAAGGTCTCGATCCACGTCCCGGCCTATTTCGAGCAGCCCGAGATGCTGAAGGCGACGCTCGATTCGGTGGCGCGGCTCGACTACCCGAACTTCGAGTGCGTGGTGGCGATCAACAACACCACGGATCCGGCCTTCACCGACCCGATCGAGGAGCACTGCCGGCTGCTCGGTGACCGCTTCAAGTTCCTGAACCTGCAGAACGTGAAGGGCTTCAAGGCGGGCGCGCTGCGCATCGCCATGCAGCACACGGCGCCGGACGCCGAGATCATCGGCCTGATCGACGCCGACTACACGGTGTCGCCGGATTGGCTGAAGGACCTCGTCCCCGCCTTTTCCGACCCGCAGGTCGGCCTGGTGCAGGCGCCGCAGGATCATCGCGACGGCGAGAAGACGCCGCTGCACCGCATCATGAACGGCGAGTATGCCGGGTTCTTCGACATCGGCATGGTCCAGCGCAACGAGGTCGACGCCATCGTCACCCACGGGACGATGTGCCTGATCCGCCGGTCCGCCATGGACGACGCCGGCGGCTGGTCGTCGGACACGATCTGCGAGGACACCGATCTCGGCCTGACCATCTACGAGCAGGGCTGGCGCGCCTTCTACACCAACCGCCGCTACGGCCACGGGCTGCTGCCCGACACCTTCGAGGCCTTCAAGAAGCAGCGCCATCGCTGGGCCTATGGCGGCTTCCAGATCGCCAAGAAGCACTGGCGCCGCTTCATGCCGGGCATGAGCAACCTGACGGTGGCGCAGCGGCGCGAGTTCCTGCTCGGCTGGGCGAACTGGATGGGGGCGGAGAGCCTCGGCGTGGTCGTCGCCATGCTGAACCTGATCTGGGTGCCGGTCGTCGCCTTCGTCGGCATCGCCATCCCGGACAAGGTGCTGACCATCCCGATCCTGGCCGCCTCGGTGGTCTCGATCCTGCACTTCACGACGCTGTACCGGGCGCGGGTCAAGATCGGGCCGCTGCAGGCCGGCGCCGCCATGATCGCCGCCATGGCCATGCAATGGACGGTCGCCAAGGCGGTCGGCACCGGCCTGATCAAGGACCACCTGCCCTTCGTGGTCACGGCCAAGGGCGGCAAGACCAAGAAGCGGATGGCTTTTCCGGCCTTCGACGAGGCGGTGTTCGGGACGCTGCTGCTGATCGGCGCCCTGGTCGTCTACGTCACCAACTACGAGAGCGTGCGGGAGGTGAATCTCTTCGCGATCGTGCTGGTGGTGCAGAGCCTGCCCTTCCTGTCGGCCGTGGCGCTCGCCGGGCTCGAGGGCTCGCGGCTGAACGACTTCGCCTTCTGGCGCAGCCTGCAGGCCCGGACGGCCGAGCTGCTCGGCCCCGCCCGGCCGCAGCCCACCGGCCTCGCCGAGCCGCCCGCGATGACGGCCGAGAAGAGCATCGAGCCGGCGCAATAGCGCCGGCCGG
>NZ_NPEX01000136.1:0-301 GCF_003258865.1 Rhodoplanes roseus
GCCGCCGGCGATGCGTCCGGGGCCGGCTCCGGTGATGCGCCCGCCGACGCCCCAGGTGGTCAACCGCCCGCCGCCGCCGCAGATCCGGCAGGCGCCGCCGCCGCAGATTCGACAGGCCCCGCCGCCCATGGTGCGGCAGGCGCCGCCCCCGATGCGGCAAGCTCCGCCTCCGCCTCCGCCGCCGGTCGCTCGGGCCGCACCGCCCCCGCCGCCGCCGCGACCGGCTGCGCCTCCGCCGCCCAAGCGCTGCGTGGTGGTCAACGGCCAGCAGGTCTGCCGCTGAGGCGTCGGACCATCGATC
>NZ_NPEX01000136.1:311-15194 GCF_003258865.1 Rhodoplanes roseus
CGCCGCGATCCGCGGCGCCCGTTTTCGATTCCGTCCCGACGAAACGGCGCGAGCGCCCGCTCAGCGCTCCAGCCGGGCGATCAGGCTCGACGTGTCCCAGCGGTGGCCGCCCATCGCCTGCACCTCGGCATAGAACTGGTCGACCAGCGCCGTGACCGGCAGCGTGGCGCCGTTCGTCCGCGCCTCGGCCAGCACGATGTCGAGATCCTTGCGCATCCAGTCGACCGCGAAGCCGAACTCGAACTCGCCCGCCACCATGGTCTTGTAGCGGTTCTCCATCTGCCAGGACTGCGCCGCGCCCTTGGAGATCGTCGAGATCAGCTTCTCGGTGTCGAGCCCGGCGCGCTTGGCGAAGTGCAGCGCCTCGGCCAGCCCCTGCACGACGCCGGCGATGCAGATCTGGTTGCACATTTTTGCGAGCTGCCCGGCGCCCGCCTCGCCCATCAGCGTGCAGGCGCGCGCATACGCCGCGATCACCGGCTCGGCGCGGGCATAGACGGCGGCGTCGCCCCCGCACATCACGGTGAGGACGCCGTTCTCGGCCCCGGCCTGGCCGCCCGAGACGGGGGCATCGATCGCGGCAAAACCGCGCTCCGCCGCCGCGGCCGCGAGCTCGCGCGCGATCTCGGCCGAGGCCGTGGTGTGGTCGACGAAGACGGTGCCGCGGCCCATCGCCTGGAAGGCACCGTCCGGCCCGAGCGTCACCTGGCGGAGGTCGTCGTCGTTGCCGACGCAGGCCATCACGAAATCCTGCTTGGTCGCGGCGGCCCGCGGCGTCGCCTCGAAGCGTCCGCCGAACTGGCCGACCCAGCGGACCGCCTTCTCGGTCGAGCGATTGTAGACCGTGACCTCGTGGCCACCCTTCGTCGCGAGATGGCCGGCCATCGGGTAGCCCATCACGCCGAGGCCCAGGAAGGCGACTTTCGCCATGGCAGTGTCCCTCAAAAGTGTCGTGGGCCGGCGGCCCGGTCCGCTGTCTTGCGGCTGACGTCCGGGCTGGCTATGTGCCGGCTCCACCGGCGTCGTCAACCCCGCGAGGGGGGGAGCGGGCCGGCCGCGAGGGCGCAGCCCCCGGCGTGACCCGCCGGCACGGGACGAAGGGAGGACGGCATGGCCTGGGTGTTCCTGCTGCTGGCGGGGTGTTGCGAGATCGGCTGGCCGATCGGCCTCAAGCTCGGCTGGACCGAGCAGGGCATCCGCTGGCTGTGGATCGCCTTCGCGATCGCCTGCATCACCACGAGCGGCGTGCTCCTGCTGCTGGCACAGCGCGAGATCCCGATGGGCACGGCCTATGCGGTGTGGACCGGCATCGGCGCGGTCGGCGCCTTCCTGGTCGGCGTCTGGTTCTTCGGCGACCCCGGCACGCTGCTGCGCTTCGCCTCGGTCGGCCTCATCGTGCTCGGCATCGTCGGCCTGAAGCTGGCGTGACGGCATCGCGCTGGTCACCCTGCAGGGGAGGGTGGAAGGCGGTGGCCGTTGACCCTGGTCGGGGCGCCCCTATGTTGACCTGACCACACAGACTCGGCCGTGTTCCGAACAGCCGGGCCAGGAGACCAGCATGGCGCCGACCAAGGACGACGTTCTCGCGAGCCTCGCGCGGGTGAAGACCCCGAGCGGCCTGGCGCTGACCGACAGCGGCACGCTGTCCGAGATCGTCGTCGGCGACGGCAAGGTGTTCTTCTCGATCACGGTCGACGCTTCCGCCGTGAAGGCCTGGGACCCGGTGCGCGCCGCCGCCGAGGCCGCCGTCAAGGCGATCCCGGGTGTCACCTCGGCCCTGGTGGCGCTGACGGCGGAGCGCAGCGGCACCGGCCCGGGCGCTTCGCGTCCGGCCGCGGCCCCGGCGGGCGGCGGTCATGGCCACGGCCATGCGCATGGTCCGGCCGGGGGCGGCGCGCCGCAGCAGCCGGCCGTGCCGGGCGTCGCCTCGATCATCGCGGTCGCCTCGGGCAAGGGCGGGGTCGGCAAGTCGACCACGGCCGTCAACATCGCGCTCGGCCTCGCCGCCATCGGTCAGCGCGTCGGCCTCCTCGACGCCGACATCTACGGCCCCTCGGTGCCGCGCCTGCTCGGCCTCTCCGGCAAGCCGCAGATGGGCCCCGGCAACAAGCTGATCCCGCTGAAGGGCTTCGGCCTCGAGGTGATGTCGATCGGCTTTTTGGTCGAGGAAGAGACGCCGATGATCTGGCGCGGCCCGATGGTGATGTCGGCGCTGACCCAGATGCTGCGCGAGGTCGACTGGGGCACGCTCGACGTGCTGGTGGTCGACATGCCGCCCGGCACCGGCGACGCCCAGCTCACCATGGCCCAGCAGGTGCCGCTGCGCGGCGCCGTGATCGTCTCGACGCCGCAGGACCTCGCGCTGATCGACGCGCGGCGCGGCATCGCCATGTTCCGCCGCGTCAACGTGCCGGTGCTCGGCATCGTCGAGAACATGAGCTACTTCCTCTGCCCGAAATGCGGCGAGCGCTCCGACGTCTTCGGCCACGGCGGCGCCCGCGACGAAGCCGCCCGCCTCGGCGTCCCGTTCCTGGGCGAGGTGCCGCTCCACATGGACATCCGCGAGACGTCGGACGCCGGCCGCCCCGTGATGGCGACAGCTCCGGACGGGCCGCATGCCACGATCTACCGCGACATCGCCACGAAGGTGCGTGATCAGCTCGCCGGCACGGGGGGACGGAGCGCGCCGAGGATCGTGATCGAGGCGTGAGCAATATTCCTACAGGTTATCAATGGCGGTTATTATTTCGTTCAGCTCATTGAAGGTGTGTCCCTTGCTTAGGGCGATTGAAAATAATGCACTAGCAAGTGTTGGAGACTTAACGCAATCATCGCTGTCTACTTCGAAGCTTATCTTAACTTGATTTCTTGAATCATCATAGCAATCTTGGCCGCATTTTCTAACTATATATTTTTCGAGATTGCCGTCCCATGCACAGAAATTGGCGTTGAGCTTTTCGGGCCAATCCTCTATGTCCTCTTCGCGAAATCCTAGTATACGTTGAATTAGTCTATTGTAGTTGATCTCATCTTGTTGCTTCGGCTCCTTTGTGGAAGAGCGGTCATTGTCCATGATCACAAAGACTGGAATTCCCAATTTTTTGAATACATATGCTGGCTTATCTATCTTCTTTTTTCCGCCAGCGTCAATAATGCATATTCCTTCTGAAAGCGGCGATCTTTTGGTGTTCAAGTATGATGCCTCAAGGATCGCCTTGTCAGATGCGCCTTCAACCAACACGACCTTTCTTGCGAAGAATCCCTCGGAAACCTCGGAGTTGAAGATGTGCAGCTTTGCTGCGAATGAAGATTCGCTCAAAGGGGTGCGAGGTGGTCGATGAAATCCCGCCAGTGCGGCGGAACAGTCTGAAATTGAGAGTTGCGATATTAATACATGGTGCGGTGCTGTTTCTGCTCGACGAACGATCCGCACCTCCTCAAAGCGAGGCAGATGCACGAAAAGAGGTGAGTGGGTTGCGGTGATTATCTGTAATCGGATCCTGGTCTGCTTGCTGAATGAACCGCTTAGTCTCTCCAACACCGCAGATATGTGTCTTTGTTTTATTGGATGTTGATATATCTCTGGCTCTTCTATAGCCAATATTATGTCGCTTTGCGCTGAGGTGAACTCCTCTTCTGGTTGCTTAAATCTTTCTTTTGCCAAAAACTCTAATATTGTAATTATGATCGCTCGTTGCAGTCCGTGACCGACCTTCTCGACGCGCGATATAAAGCCGTGGTCTTTCACTGAAAGTTCAGAGTTGGGAAAAACCACCGGAAGTTGCTCTATTGGCTGCCAAGTTGCAATTATCTCCGATTCGGAATAGTAGACTTGTAAAATTTCAGACAGTTTGCTGCTGAATTCTGCAAGAGCGGGGACATTGTCGGGATCTGTAAATTGCTTTAGTTGATTGTTCGCTTCGGTAATAAATTCTTGATATGCCTTATTGTTTTCTATTGTTTGCTTTGCGAGGGTGTCGATTAGCTGCTTTGCTGGAGATCGTGTTGCTCCAGTGTCCTCGGACGCGTCCCGAACAGCGGGTACAAAAACAAAATCTGTTTTCCGTTTGAGCTGCCCAGCTGCAACATTCTTCCAACCGCGAAAGGTTCCCACTCTCGATTTTTTGAGAGCTTCCGGATGCGCAGATTCCCATTTTTCAAGTTGGTCGTCAATTTCATCGGCAGAGCGAACGCTAGGCAATTCAAATCTCTTTTGTAATTCCTTATATTTCTCCCGTCGTTCTGTTTTCACTTGTTCGTTTCGGCAATCCATGAATTCCGGATTGACCATTGCCTCAACAAAGTAGTTTCCGGATTCTCGGCCTGATCCGAACAGGAGTTGGCGAGTAACGGTCAGGCTGTCGTCAATTAGATTATTTTCAAATAATGCGCTTTCCTCTGGTGTTAGTTCAGAAAATGAAATTGTTATTTCAATAGCTTCTTCAATGTTGTTGTTGTGAAAATCATCTTTATCAAATTTGGGTGAATTGCTGAAAAATAAATCAATTGCTTTCAGAAAAGATGATTTTCCTGCATTGTTCGATCCAATGAGACTGGTCAGGGGGTGAAGCTCAAGAGATGCTTTCGAAATGGCGCGAAAGTTTGTAACCTCTACTCGCGAAATTCTCATGTGGTCTCTCTCGATCGTCGACCCGAATTTGCTTACGAGGATATCGATGTCGATCGCCCCGCTTGATGCGTTCTGCTCGGCCGTCACTGTCAAGCAATGTCTTGAGGTCGACTATAAGGGACATTCGCGGGTTATTGAAGTGCATGCCGTCGGTTATTCTCAGGCGAATAATCTCGTGGCTCTGGTCTGGCAAGTGCACGGTGGCTCTTCAGGAAGTGAGACGGCGGGTTGGAAGTTGCTTCGGATAAGTGAGGTGACTGCTGTTCGCCCGATGAACGCATCCGTGGAGGTTCCTCGCCCAGGATATCGGGGTGGAGGAACTCAAATTCCAAAAATCATTTGTCAGCTTTGATACGGAGGCCGATACGAACTGTGGTCGTATCGGCTGGCGTTTGTCCACGAGATAGCGATGCAGGAAGAAGAGGCCATTCGAGCCTGGTCATGGCTCCGAACGGGCGTCTAGAACTTTAAGTCCCTACACCAGCCCCAAGTCCCGCCCCGTCACGCCCGCAAAAACCCGCTGCAGGCTCGCCGGCCCGAGGCCGTACAGCCGCTGAAAAAGCCCGGCCAGCAGTGCCCGATAATCGGTGAGCACCGGAAAGTCGCGGTTCTGGAAGAGGTGCTGCTGGTCGACCGCGACCTGCTCGCCGGCGATGCGGCGGCCCCTTACGCTGCCGCCCAGAACCCAGTAGGCGCTGCCGTGGCCGTGGTCGGTGCCGCGGTTGCCGTTCTCGCGGAAGGTGCGGCCGAACTCGGAGATCACCACCACGACGGTGTCCTTCCACGCCGGGCCGATCTCCTCGGAAAAGCCCGCGAGGCCGCGGCCGAGCTCGGCGAGGCGGTCGGCCAGATAGCCGGTGGCGGCGCCCTGGTTCACATGCGTGTCCCAGCCGCCGACATCGACGAAGCCGAGGTTGAACTGCTCGCGCATCAGCCGGCCGATACGGCGCGCCGACAGCTCGAACCCTTTCGGCGACACCGCGCCGCGGCTCGCCTCCATCATGTGCTCGGACAGCGTCGTGTAGACGTCGTCGCGCACCCGAAATCCCTCCTGCACGGCGGCGCCGAGCGGCCGGCCCTCGTACATGGAGCCGATCAGGCTCGCCTGGCGCGCGTCGATGCCGGGTTTGCCGACCTGCGCGATGGCGATGTTGGGCACCGGCTCGCCGCCCTGGAAGGTCAGCGGCATCTGCTCCGTGAAGGCGATCGGCCGCACCCGCGTCAGCTCGGCGGCGAGCCGCGCCATGAAGCCCGAACGATAGTCGCGCGTACCGGAAATGTCCTGGCCGAGCTCGATCGTGTCCTGCGTCTCGAAGTGGCTGCGGGTGACGTCGTCGGTGCCGGCGAACGGCACGAAGGCCGCCTGGCCCTTCTCGAACAGCGGCAGGATGGTGCCGCCCAACGCGGGGTGCAGGCCCCAGTCGCGATCGAGCGGCAGCGCTGCCGTCGATGAGGTCCGATCGGGCCGGCCGATGGCGAGGGTCGGGCGCGCCGCGTAGTAGAAGTCGCTGCCGATCGGGATCACGACATTGGCCGCGTCGTAGGCGCCGCGCAAGAACACCACGAGCAGGCGCGCGTCGGCCTTCGGCGCCGCCCAGACGCGGCCCGCCATCGTCATCGGCGCGAGCGCGGCGAGCCCGGCCAGCACATGACGACGATCGAGGTTTCGGCGGTCGGGCATGGGCGCCTCCAGGGGGCGACGCGGGCGCTGGAAAGGGGCGCGCGCCGTCACTGCATGAATTCGGGTGAGGAGAGGAACAGCGTGTTCCAGTCCTGCGGCGACACCGCCCGGTCGAGCGCGGCGCGCGTGCGGTCCGAGAGGCGCGCCTGCAGGGCGGCGAAGTAGACGGCGTTCTGCAGTTGCGGGAAGGCGGGCTGGTCCGGGGCGTCGGTGCCGGCCTGCTTGAACAGGCCGGCCGGGCCGGAGCCGATCTGGCGGGCGATCTCGAACCGCGTCGTCATCTGGCCCGGGCCGGTCCAGGCCGTCGAGACCAGCGGATAGCCGTCCGGGGTCTGATGGTTGAACAGGCCTTCGCCGAGCCGGTTCAGCCAGCCCTGCACCGGGGCGGCGTTGACGATCACCTTGCCGTCATAGGCGAGCCGCAGGGCCGAGACGACGAAGCGCACCGGGTCCTTTGCGCGGGTGCCGATCGTGGCGGAAAACTCCGGCGCCCGCAGCATCGCCTCGACGACCGCGGCGATGTCACCGTCCGTCTCGGTGAAGCGCCGCGCCATGCGGTCGACCAGGGCGGGCGGCGGATCGTCGGCGACGAACCAGGTGGCGAGCTGGCGGGCGACGCGGCGCGCCGTCGCGGGCTGCCGGCACAAAATATCGACCGCCTCCTCGATCTCGGCGAAGCCGCGGCCCTTGACGGCGTGGCCGAGCAGGACCTTGTCGACGAAATCGTGCCGTGCCGGATTGAACATGAACAGCCCGTCCTGGATCAGCAGCGGCTGCAGCTCGGGCTTGAGGCGGGGCGTGTCGGGCCTGAGCGCGATGCCGGCGCCGGTGAGGATGCGGGCGAGCTCCTCGACGTCCTTCTGGGTGTAGCCGGAGCCCACCCCCATGGTGTGCAGCTCCATGATCTCGCGGGCGTAGTTCTCGTTGAGCCGGCCCGCGGCGTTGTCGGCGTTGTCGAGGTAGCGCAGCATCGCCGGGTGGCGCAGCGTCGCCATCACCAGATCACGGAACCGCCCGAGTGCGTGCGGCCGGATCGCCGTGTCGACATAGTCGCCGACCAGCAGGCGGAGATTGGCCTTCGCCTGATGCACGTTGAAGTGGTTGAGCCAGAACCACACCAGCCGCTCGCGCAGCTGGTCGGGCGAGTAGAGCGCCCGCAGCACGAAAGCCGTCGTGGTGTCGCGGAAGACATCGGTCATGCCCTGCTGCACGTCCTTGCGGGCGGCGGCCCGCTGGTCGGGGTCGGACAGCGCGGCGGCGGCGCGGGCGCGCGCGTCGAAGTCGCGGACCAGGTCGGCGACCGGGATTGTGCGGGAGGGCAGCGCCTCGAGCCGCGCCCGGGCCGCCTCGGGCAGGCGGTCGCCGGCGGCCGGACGGAGTTGCGCCTTCAGCCACGTGTCGCGACCCTGGGTTCCGAAGGCCCGGAGGGTCGCCGAATCCACGCCCCAGGTCAGGGCGTCGACGAGCGCGAGCTCGGCTTTCGAGAGGGAGGCGAGGGGCGCCGGATCGTCCGGACGCAGGTCGACGGGATGCGACTCGGCCGGGTGAGCGGGCGAGGGCAGGGCGGCGAGGGCGAACAGAGCCGCGGCGCCGGCCGCGACGGACAAACCACGCATTCCGGAACTCCCGCAGGCGGGCCGCCTCGCCGCAGCCGCCGTGTCATGGTTCGCCGGTACTCTCGGGCGCGCCGCGTGAATGCGGACTGAACGGAGTGTGTCCGAAAGGCGGAACGACCGGGCCGGCGCCGGCGTCGATCGCCCGTCGTGCCGCATCGCGGCTTGTCCCTGGGCGACTCCCGGTCTACTCCTGCCCCGACACAGAGACGAGCCGAGAACGGGGTGACATGTCGAAGCAAACGATGCGCGAGGAAACCGAGCGCCTGGTCCGCGAGGCGATCGAGCGCCGCGGCCTCACCGTCAAGCAGGGCGACACGCGGATCGAGGCGGTGTGCGGCCGCTGCGGCGGAAAGACCCGCGTCTCGGCCCCCAAGGGCCAGATCCGCGTCCGCTACGCCTGCAAGGAGTGCGGGCACGAGCAGGAGACGCTGTAAGGCGACCGCGCCGGGCCGCGCTCGGCCCGGCCTCCACCGGGCCTGGAGGCGCGCCACGCGCTGCCGGAGCCGGGCCCCGGCCTCTCACTCCGCCCCTTCGCGGGCTCCGAGGCCGTAGTCCTGCAGCTTGTACAGGAGCGCGCGGCGGCTGATGCCGAGCGCCACGGCGGTGCGGGCGCGGTTGCCGCCGTTGTGCGCCAGGGCGGCGCGGATCACCTTGGTCTCGAACTCGTTGACGAGCTCGCGCAGGGGTCGGCCGACCTCGACGCCGTCGAGATCCGCGGGACTCTCCACGCCGGCGGCGGCGAGCGGGTTCCGCTCCGGCTTCACCACGCTCTCGGGCAGGTCCTCGGGCAGGATCACGCTGGTGGTGCTCATCACCACGGCGCGCTCGACCGCATTGGCGAGCTCGCGCACATTGCCGGGCCACGCATAGGCGAGCATGCAGTCGATCGCGGCGGGATCGAAGCCGCGGATCACCACGTCGTTCTGGGCCGTGAACCGCTCCAGGAAATGCGTGGCGAGCAGCCGGATGTCCTCGGGCCGGTCGCGCAGCGGGATGGTCTTCAGCGTGACGACGTTGAGGCGGAAGAACAGATCCTGCCGGAACGTGCCGGCCTTCACCATGCTGTCGAGATCGCGATTGGTGGCGGCGACGATGCGCACGTCGGTCTTGATCGGGTTCGCGCCGCCGACCCGCTCGAACTCGCGCTCCTGCAGGACGCGCAACAGCTTCACCTGCAGGCCGGTGGAGATCTCGCCGATCTCGTCGAGAAACAGCGTGCCGTGCTCGGCCTGCTCGAAGCGGCCCTGCCGGCGCCCGACCGCGCCCGTGAAGGCGCCCTTCTCGTGGCCGAAGAACTCGCTCTCCAGGAGCCCCTCGGGGATCGCGGCGCAGTTCACCTTGACGAACGGACCCGTCGCGCGCGGCGAGCCGTAATGCACGGCGGCGGCGACCAGCTCCTTGCCGGTGCCGCTCTCGCCCTGGATCAGCACGGTGGCGTTGGAGCGCGCCACCTTGGCGACGGTCTGGCGCAGCTCCATCATCCGCGGGTTCTCGGTGAGGATGCCTTCGGCGCCGTAGCGCTCCGACAGCTCGCGCCGCAGCGACACGATGTCGGCCCGCATGGTGCGGATCTCCAGCGCGCGCCGCACCAGGAGGCGGATCTCCTCGATGTCGAACGGCTTGATCACGTAGTCGAAGGCGCCGTCCCGCATCGCCTTCACGGCGGTGCCGACCTCGGCGAACGCCGTCATCAGGATCACGGCGGCGCCGCGGTCGACCTCGAGGATCGCCTTCATGGCGTCGAGGCCGCTCATCCGCGGCATGCGGATGTCCATCAGCACCACGTCGGCGTGGCGGCGGCGGAACGCCTCGGTGGCCTCGACGCCGTCCTGGGCGGCGGCGACGGCGACGCCCTCCTTGGTGAGGACGGCGGTGAGCATCCGGCGGATCGCCTCGTCGTCGTCGACGACGAGAACGGAAGGGACAGGGACGCTCATGAGACGGGCTCGGGCTGTTCGCGATGGACGACGGGAAGTCTGATCTCGACCACCGTGCCCTTGCCGGGCGCGCTGTCGAACGTGATGACGCCGCCATGGGCGTCGACGATGCGGTGGACCATGGCGAGGCCGAGACCGGTGCCGGACGGCTTGGTCGAGAAGAACGGGTCGAACACCTTGTCGAGATTTTCCGGGTCGACGCCGACGCCGTCGTCCTTGACCACGATGGCGACGTGATCGTCCTCGGTGCGGGTCGACACCGTGACGGTGCCGCCGTCCGGGATCGCCTGGATGGCGTTGATGATCAGGTTCAACAGCGCCTGCTTGAGCGCCTCGCCGTCCGCCTCGATGGTCGGGAAGCTGCCGTCGCAGGCGAGCTCGATGCGTGCGTCCGACTTGCCGCGCGCCAAAAACGCCATCTCCTCGATCAGCCGCGCCACGTCGACCGTGCCGATGCGGGGCGGCTGCGGCCGCCCGAAGGCCAGCAGCTCGCTGACGATGTGGTTGAGGCTGTCGACCTGCCGGATGATCAGCGGGCCGTAGGCGCGCCACTCGTCCAGGCTTTCGCATTCGTCGAGATACTGGATGAAGCCGCGGATCGAGGTGAGCGGGTTCCTCACCTCGTGGGCGATGCCGGCCGTGAGCTCGCCGAGCGCGGCGAGACGGTCGGCGCGCATCACCTGGACCATCAGCCGCTCGCGCTCGCTGACGTCCTTGAGCACCACGACGGCGCCGATGCGCTTGCCGTCGCCGTCGCGCAGCACGCTCGAGGTCGCGTTGATGCGCAGCGTCTGCTCGGCGCGTGGCAGGTCGATGGTGACGGCGGCGTGCACCCGGCCGGTCTGCAGCGTGTCGAGCAGCACGCTGTCGACCTTGGCGTCCCGGGAGAACAGGCTGCGATAGGGCTTTCCGATCACGTCGGCCGAGGTGACACCGTAGAGATGCTCGGCGGCCGGATTGACCGCCGTGATGCGGCCGTCGAGGTCCACGGCCACGATCGCGTCGGCGACGCTGGCCAGAATGTTCTCGTTGAGCGAGCGCGCGTCGTTGAGCGCCTTGGCCATGCCGTTGATCGCTTCGACGATGGCGCCGAGCTCGTCGCGCAGGGCCGGGATCGGCCGGCGCAGGTCGCGCTTCATGGCGGCGAGACCGTGCACGATGACGTCGACCTCGCGCGACAGCCGCCGCGACAGCACCGCGATGATGCCGAAGGCGACGACGAGGCCGCCCAGGCAGGCGATCACCACGGCGATGTCGATGGCGTTCGCCTGCGCCTCGACGGCGGAGGAGAACTCGTTCGACCAGATGTAGCCGATCGCCTCGCCGTCGCGGATGATCGGCAGCATCGCGTTGAGGATGGGTCCGCGCACCAGCGTGCCGACCTCGGCGCGCGGCTCCTTGGCGTCCATCACGCCACGGCCGGGGTGATCCGGCGGAATGGCGAGCCCGACCGTGTTGGCGTGATCGCGACTCGGCCCGTAGGTGACGATGGCGTCGAGCCGCTTGGAATAATAACCGACGCCGATGCCCGGCGCCGCGGCGGCGATCCGGTCCGTCACCGGCGCGAGCTTCCGGTTGAGATGCCGGACCGCCGCGTCGCGGTCGGTCCAGCCGGTCGGCAGGTCGGCGAGCAGCGTGTCGTAACCGCCCGGCCCGAGCTCGAGATCGAGCACGCGGGCGAGGGCGAACAGCTTGTCCTCCTTCTCGCCGCGCAGCGCCTGGCGGCCCTCGCGCTCGAGCGTCACGCCGACGATGGCGATCGGCAGCGCGACGACCAGCAGCGACGTCAGCATCAGGCGGACGCGCAACGTCCTCACGGGCAGCAGACGGCGGAGATCGGGCAGACGCACGGGGGAACGCCTCGGGGGTGGAGCGCCGGCGCGGCGCCTCGTCCGACGGTCGTTATTGCGCTGCGCAAGAGCGACGGCAAGTCGTGGAGTTTCGGATGGGTGCGGCCCGCAGTGGCGGGCAGGTGCGCAAGAACTTGCGCAGCCGCGCACGGATCTGCGCGTGGAAAAACCCTTATATCGCAGTGCAAAAAGTCGTGAACGGCCCGTAAACACGGCACTTTCCGACATGGCACGCGGCTTGCGGAACGGTCTGCGTGGCACGCGGCCGGCGCGCCGGCCGATGCGATCCTCGCATCGGCGGTCAGGCTCCCGGACGCTTTTGGGAAAGGGTTTCATCATGTCGAAAGTCACCGCCATCGAGGCGGCGGTCGCGAAGATTCCCGACGGCGCAACGCTGATGATCGGCGGCTTCATGGGGGTCGGCTCGCCTCACCGTCTGATCGACGAGCTCGTCCGCCAGGGCCGCAAGGACCTCACCATCATCGCCAACGACACGGCGCGGCCCGGCGTCGACATCGGCAAGCTGATCCGCGCCGGCGCGGTGAAGCGCCTCGTCGCCTCGCATATCGGGCTCAACCCCGAGACGCAGAAGCAGATGATCGACGGCGCGATCGACGTCGAGCTGGTGCCGCAGGGCACGCTCGCCGAGCGCATCCGGGCCGGCGGCGCCGGGCTCGGCGGCGTCCTCACCGCGACGGGCGTCGGCACCACGGTCGCCGAGGGCAAGCAGACGATCGACGTGAAGGGCAAGACCTTCCTGGTCGAGGAGCCGCTGCGCGCCGACTTCGCGCTGATCAGCGCCTGGCGGGCCGACTACTACGGCAACCTCTCCTACGAGCTCACCGCGCGGAACTTCAATCCCGTGATGGCGCTCGCCGCCGACACCGTGATCGCCGAGGCCGGCGAGATCGTGCCGGTCGGCCTCATCCCGCCCGACCAGGTCGAGACCGTCAGCGTCGTCGTCGATCATCTCGTGGCCCGGAGCAACTGACATGGACGAGAAAACCATCATCGCCAAGCGCGTCGCCCAGGAGCTCCGCAACGGCAACCTGGTCAATCTCGGCATCGGCCTGCCGACGCTGGTGACCAAGTATCTGCCGGTCGGCATCCAGGTGTTCTTCCAGTCCGAGAACGGCGTCATCGGCATGCAGCCGCTGCCCGAGCCGGGCGTCGCCGCCGATGCGCTCACCGACGCGGGCGGCACGCCCACCAGCATCATCCCGGGCGCCGGCGCCTTCGACAGCGTCACCTCGTTCTGCCTGATCCGCGGCGGCCATCTCGACGTCACCGTGCTGGGCGGCCTGCAGGTCGACGAGGCGGGCCAGCTCGCCAACTGGATGGTCCCCGGCAAGATGGTGCCCGGCATGGGCGGCGCCATGGATCTGGTCTCCGGCGCCAAGCGCGTCATCGTCGCCATGACCCACACGGCCAAGGGCGCGCCGAAGATCCTGAAAAAGTGTAACCTGCCGCTCACCTCGGTGCGTCGCGTCGATCTCGTCGTCACCGAGCTCGCCGTGATCCAGCCGACCGAGGAGGGGCTCGTCCTGCTCGAGGTCGCCGACGGCGTCACGGTCGAGCAGGTCGTCGCCGCCACCGAAGCTCGCCTGATCGTTCCGAACACGGTTCCCACCATGCAGCTCGCCGCCTGACGAAGGCGCGAACCGACACCGATTGGAGAACTCCATGTCCATCCAAGCCACCGGCGACGTTCCGCTGGATCCCGCCAATCAGGAAGGTCAGGGCGGCCTCGCGCGGCTCGCCAACGCGTTCACCGAATGGGCCGAGCGCTGGTATCCCGACGCCTTCGTGTTCGTCATCTTCGCCGTGCTGGTCGTCGCCGCCGGCAACCTGGCGACCGGCGCGTCGCCGGTCGCCATCGCCAAGAGCTTCGGCAACGGTTTCTGGACCCTGATCCCCTTCACCATGCAGATGGCCATGGTGGTGATCACGGGCTACGTGCTGGCCGTCTCGCCGCCCGCCACCAAGCTGATCGACAAGCTCGCTCTGGTGCCGAGCTCCGCCGCCGGCGCGGTCGCCTGGGTGTCGTTCGTCTCGATGATGGCGTCCTACATCAACTACGCGCTGAGCCTCGTGCTCGGCGGCCTGCTGATCCGCGCGCTCGCCCGCCGCACCGAGCTGAAGATGGACTACCGCGCCGCCGGCGCGGCCGCCTATCTGGGCCTCGGCGCCACCTGGGCGCTCGGCCTGTCCTCCTCGGCCGCGATGCTGCAGGCCAATCCGGCCTCGCTGCCGAAGACGATCTCGGACATCACCGGCCTGATCCCGCTGTCCGAGACCATCTTCAAGTGGAACTCGATCGCGATGGCGGTCGTGATCACGATCGTGTCGGTCGCCATCGCCTACTTCTCGGCGCCGCGCGGTGCTCACGCCCGCACGGCCGAGGACATGGGCTGCGATCCGCACGACAAGCCCGTCACCGAGAAGAAGGCGACGCGTCCCGGCGAGTGGCCCGAATACACCCCGATCCTGCCGATCGTCATCGGCGTGATCGCGCTCGGCTGGGTGGTCACCGAGTTCATGTCCAAGGAGGCGCTCTCGGTCATCGGCAACCTGAACACCTACAACTTCATCCTGCTGATGATCGGCCTCGTGCTGCACAGGAACATCCACAGCTTCACCAAGGCCGTGTCGGCCGCGGTGCCGAGCACGACGGGCATCCTGCTGCAGTTCCCGTTCTACGGTTCGGTCGCGGCCCTGATGACGGCCGTCCCGGGCTCCGACGGCGTCACGCTCGCCCATCACGTCGCCGACTTCTTCGTCTCGATCGCCAACGTCAACACGTTCCCGGTGGTGATCGGCGCCTACTCGGCGGTGCTCGGCTTCTTCGTCCCGTCGGGCGGTGGCAAGTGGATCGTCGAGGCGCCCTACGTGATGCAGGCCGCCAAGGATCTCGGCGCCCATATGGGCTGGGCGGTCTCCACCTACAACGCTGCGGAGGCCCTGCCGAACCTCATCAACCCGTTCTGGATGCTGCCGCTGCTCGGCGTGCTCGGCCTCAAGGCGCGTGACATCGTCGGCTTCTGCTTCACGCAGTTCCTGTTCCACGTGCCGATGGTACTCTTCCTACTCTGGATCCTCGCCCCGCACGCGTGATACCCCGCGGCGGGACCGGGTGCCACCGGCCCCGCCCGACGAGGCCCGCCGCCCC
>NZ_NPEX01000137.1 GCF_003258865.1 Rhodoplanes roseus
GTGGTCACGGCCAGGAACGGGCCGTAGGCGACGGGCTGCGCTGCGGTCTTCCACTGGCCGGGCGAGGCCGAGGTCTTGGGTGACACCTGACGATACGTGTCGGCCCATTCGACCAGGGTCAGGACCGGCGGCGGCTTCAGCGATCGCCGCGCCTCACGAAGGCGGCGCGCCAGAATCTCCGGCCCGGTCGCCGAGGGCCGGGTCATGCAATTCCCCCAGGGCTTCGACGATTTCGCCCTGCAGCGCCGCCTCGATCGCCTCTCGATCGAGACCGAGCAGCATGGCGGCGAGCTTGCCGGGGATCACCAGCAGGCGCTCGCGGACGGTGGCGTACTCGCGCTCGACCTGCTGCACGACCTCGTCGATCGCGACATAGCGGCCGGACTCGACCTCGAACTTCAGCTGCCGCTGGAGCGCGAGGTAGATTTCCTTCCAGCGTTCGGCCTGTGCGAGCGACCATGTGCGTGGGTCGCTGGACAACCCGTCGAGCGCGTCGGCGACGGATTGTCCTTCGCTTCCGGAAACTCCGCCGATCGGCGGAGTTTCGGCGGCCGTCGCGGACGGCGGCACGTGCGACCGCCGATCCTCGGCCGGTCGGTTCGCCGCCCGCCAGTCGCTGCCGACCAGCCGCGCGTCGAGCTTGCCGTCGGCGCCCGCAGCCAGCGTCCCCTTGCGGAGCGCCTTACGGACCAGCGTGTCGCTCACGCCCTCGCGGCGGGCGAACTCGCGGATCGAGATGCCGGCTGCCATGCTACCGCTCGCACCATGCCACCAGGATGTGCTCGTGGCCGAGCATCAGCGCGGCCACGTACTCGTGGCGCCCATCGACCAGGACGAACGTATCGCCCTCCCAGTGTCCGCGCGGGCATGGCCACGGTTGATGGTCGCCGAGCTGCAGGCGCCGCTCGAACGCCGCCTTGACGTCTCCGACCGCCATCCGCTCGCGGCACGCGAGCCTCACCGCGAACAGGTCGACATAGCCGGTGCGAACCACTGCCCCGGGCGGCACCGCCATCGTGCGGTCCTCACCGGTCGCCACCGGCGCGATGTCGATCACGTTGGCCTCACGGGTGCGAACTGCGAACCGGTGCGAACCCCTTTTTCGTGGTTCGCACCCCGGGATGGCCCGGGGTCCGAATTACCCGCGCCGCCGCCCCCCCTGGGGAGGACCCGGGAAACACGTCACACTGTTGCGATTCAGCATCAGGATGACGGACCGGTCACCCGGCGCGGCGGACCGAGCGACGGACGTCGTCCACGACGAACCGCTGCCAACCCTCATGGAAATGCCGCCGGAACGACTCTGGCACGACACGTCGCGCCGTCTCGTAGTAGTGCAGCCGCTTCTCGTAGGTGGGCGAGGTGACGAACAGGAGGAGCGGCACGATCCCGCGACCTCCGCTCCGCTGGTACACGCCCGGATGCAGAAGACCCGACCGCACCACGAAGACTGGCTTCTGTTGTCGCTTCGCCGGCACGCCTTTGCGTGTCGGCCTGCTCGCCACGATCCCGAGCGATTGCGCGATGGCCATGAGCGTGGCCCTCGGGATGTTCCCTTGAGCGTCGAGGCGAACGCCCTTCCCGGGGACAACGAACTCACCAGGCTTCAGCGCGCCCTTCGCTGCCAGCATCCGCTCGAATGCTTTGACCTGCCGTGATCCCCCCGTGACCTCCGGGGCAAGCCACTTTGATGCTGGCCGAGACCCCGTCTTGAACGACAGCTCTGCGGTCAGCGTCTGCTTGGTCGCGGGAATGACGCGCATCGAGTTGAGCGTGTAAGCACGGGGACGATCGAACACCGAGACCATCTCGGTTCGTTCAGCCTCCCGGGCGTCCTGCATCGACTTGGTCAGCGCATAAGCGATGACGAACGGCACCTGCCGCGACGCTCCATCGATCGCGCTCGCCTTGATCTCCCACTCGCGAAAATCGAAGGTCAGCACGTCGAGGGTTCCCGCTGCAGCAGCTCGGCCTTCCGTCCCGTCATGGCCTCCCAGCGCCCGATGGCGATCGCCACGTAGCTGGGCTCGAGCTCGACGGCGCGGCACAGGCGGGCCGTCATCTCGGCCGCGACGAGCGTCGTCCCCGATCCCAGGAACGGGTCGTAGACCGCGTCGCCGGCCACCGTGTGGTTCTCGATCGGGCGCCGCATGCAGTCGATCGGCTTCTGCGCCGAATGTCCCGTCTCCGATCGCCGGTGAGGGATCAGCCACACCGTCGTTTGCTTTCGGCCGCCGACCCAGTGCGCCGTGCGCCCCTTGCGCACCGCGTACCAGCAGGGCTCGTGCCGCCAATGATAGTGGCCGCGGGACAGGATCAGGCGGCCCTTGTCCCAGACGATCTGCGAGCGCGGAAAAAAGCCCACGCCTTCGAGAGCGGAGCGCACCACCGTGCCGTTGAGAGCACCGTGCCACACATAGGCGATGTCCCCCCGGAAGTGCCGGAAAGCGTCGGCCCAGTCGGCGCGGTGATCGTTGGTCACGAGACCGACCGCGCGGCCCGCCTTGCTTGTGGTGCCGGTCGCCCGGTCGATCACGGCACAGCGCCAGGTGGGGTCGTAGTTCACTCCGTAAGGCGGGTCGGTGACCATCAGCAGCGGCGCTGCGCCGTCCAGAGCGGCCGCGGCCACTTCGGCATCGGTCGCATCACCGCAGACGAGTCGATGCGGGCCGAGCCCCCACACGTCTCCCCGACGCACGAAATCGGTCTTCATGAGCCCTCCCCCCTCCATCACGACGCTCGGGGCGTTCGCGCGAGGGCTCGTTCGGCCTCATGATGTTCATTGTGCCGCAGCGGCGGCACTTGATCTCGATCGTCCCGACAACGGCGCAAGCGGCCGCCCGGAACAGCAGCGCCTCGCACGAGGCGCAGCGGACACTCTCCATGGGTCGTTAACCGGATCCTGCCACCCTCGGCTCGCTCGCAAGAGCGGCGACGGGGTAGCGGCCATCCGTGTGCGTCGCTCCGCGGGACTGGTCGCCAAACGAGGCCCGCGGCCGGGGAAACCCGGCCCTGTCACCCGCCGCTCGTCGCGGCCGATGACACGTCACTGTCGGCGCGCAGCGCGGCGCGCAGCTCGTCCGGTGTCTTGAAGAAACCGTCGTGCGGGCCGAGGACTCGGCCGAGATGGACCGGCCGATCTCCCGACACGTCGACGCACCACAACGTGGCGCCGAAGCAGTCGTGTGACTCGACCTGGGGCACCACCGAGCGCGACGTGATATCGACGCCGCGCGAGCTCAGCTCTCGCAGGAGCGCCAAATAGCTCGACGCGATCGCCGGTGTTTCGGTGGCGCTCACGGCCGCAGGCCCGGGCCCATCCACATGTGCAGGTGCATCCATTCGATGCCTCTGGTCATGGCCCACCATCCGGCCGTGACGACGGCCACGAAGACCAGGAACACCACCGTGTTGCGATTGGCTGCTCGGCGCGCTCGGGCGGCGCCTTCGTCCTCGCGATCGAACTCGCAGGGCGGAGTGTAGGCTTCGTTGTTCCTCAGCCATGGCTGCCACCACGTCCAACGGCAGGGCCGGTGATCGCGGTCAGGATTGTCGCAGTGTCGGCACTGGATGCGCTCTGTCATCGGATCGCCTCGGCCTGATCAGAACGACGTCGGCGGGGCCGCGTCGTCGACCAGGCGCTTGATGCATGCCTCGAAGGCGTACTGACAGGCGTCACACCGCAGACGGGTCGCCTCCACCTTTTCGGCACAGCCGATGCAGGCGTGTGGCTCCCGCGCGGCGATCTGCTTTCGGAACGCAGCGAGCCCGACGACCTCTCCCATCAGAGAAATCCTTTGCCAGCGTGGCCCGCGAAGGGCGCGCGCCGGTCGTAGACCTGCAGGGTCTCGAGCCGGCGGTGACGCGTGACGCGAGCAATGTCGAGCGGATCGACACCGCCATTCAGCGCCTCGGTGACGAAGCCGGCGCGCAGCGAATGGCCCGCGAAGGTCGCCGGATCGAGACCGGCGGCGCTGGCCCAGCGCTTCACGATCAGGGCGACGCTGCGGTCGGTGAGGCGGGTCGTGCCGACGCGGCCGCGCCGGTCGATCGGCCGAAACACCGGCCCCTCGGCGATCGCGGCCGCCGTCAGCCAGGCGTCGAGCGCGGCGACCGGGTGCAGCGTCGTGCCGTGCGGGACGGCGATCGCCTGGCCCTCGCCCTCCTGGTCGGTCTTCGAAAAGGCGAGGTGGAGGACGATGCCCTGAGGGCACCGGTCGATGTCGGCGACGTCGAGGCCGACGAGCTCGGAGCGGCGCAGCGCACCGGCGAAGCCGATCAGCAGCAGGGCACGATCCCGCAGCCCAGTGAGCGTGTCGGGCATCTGCGCCAGCATCGCCACGAGCGTGTCGGCGACGGCCGGAGTCTTGCGCGAAGGCGCGACGCCCAGGGTGCGCCGGATGCCACGCAGCACCGCTTTGATCGGCGCGGCACCGCTCGGCTCCGGGTGGCCAGCCAGCCGGTGAGCGTGCGAGACGGCAGCGAGGCGGCGCGCGATGGTCGACACCGACCGCCCCTGGTCGGCCATGGCGACCAGATACGCCGCCACGGCCGCGGGAGCAGCCGGCAGCGGCCCTTCACCGTGCGCTTCGCACCAGAGGCGGAAGTGCTCCCAGTCCGCCCGGTAGGCCGAGCGGGTCGAAGCCGCCTTGTCGGCGGCGGCATAGTCGGCGGCCCGGTTCAGTACATCCGTGAAACCGGGCGCCGCAGCGCTACCCTGTCGCGTCGCGAGCTCGGGCATCGCTGATCTCCTGCAGGAGGAACGTGCGAACCGGGGTGTTCGCAGGGGCGTTTCCGCCCGTGCGCACCCACCAAAGTCATGAAATCACGAGGTGATAGGCACACCTGCAGGGTGCGAACCGAAGCTTCCGGGAATAGGAATTACCGGAACAGTGACAGAAAGGTCGGAGAGCCGGATCGTCGCAAGCCCGAGAGAGCCGCTACCCTTGCTTCTCGCCCCACTAATCGGGCGCTCTCCGCCGTCGAGTTTGCGAAATTTTAGAATTCCGCAAACTGACACGAATGCTTGTCATCCACGCCGGCGCCGCTCCACGACGACGGGCCTGCCGTGCTGGTCGGTGGTGCTGGTGAACACCGGCCGTCGCAGAGCGGGCCTGTCCATCCGGTCGTCGGGTGATCCGAACACCGCGGCGATTGCGGGAGCGGAGGCCGGTGACGAAGGCATTGCTTCGGACGCGACGCGACGCATGCGTTCGGACAAATCCGTTAGCTCTCGCCGCAGCGAATCGGTGTCCATCACGTAGCGCTCGCTGCCGCGGAACCGGGTCTGCCTGATCCTGGCCGCCAAGCCGGCGACCTCATCGGCAAAGGCCGACAGCGGCGTGGCCGGGGTGGCGGAGCGGATGTCGTTCACATCACGGCCCCCGGGCATGCATGCCCCAGATACACGAAACGCCCCGGCCCGGAGGCACGAGGCGCAGAACTGATGACTTGAGGATCGTCAAGTTCCAGATGGATGTCAAGCGGTAGAGGCCCGGGAACAACGAGCGCCCCGGCAAGTTAAAGCGGATCGGTACAGAGTACCAGGGAACCGATGTTGGAAAATACCGATCCGGACCCGACGTTTGAGGCAATCCGCCATCATCGCGTAGCCCACGCCACTCACCAGGCATTTTTGTCGATTGCCGAAGAAGATCCGGCAGATCCGGAGCGACGCGCAGCTTTAGACAGAATGCGAGCGGATGCGGAGGCTGCAGCCTGGACTCTGGTCGAAGTCACTCCCACGACGATTTTTGGCGTACGCGCTCTCGCCTCCTACGCGATCGAATTTGTCGAAGGAGGGTTCACCTGGCCCGAAGGTTGGGGGAAACAGCTGCGGTCGGTGGTCCTCCGCGCGTACGGCTCGGAATCCTCATGAACCCCTCTCCACCTGGAGAAACATCCGCGAGAACCCGATCAGGTCTCCTCCGAAGGCAGAACGAGGCCAAGAGGTCATAGGCTGAGCGTCCCGCCGCCCGAACCTGGCCGAGCCGCGCCCAAGAGCGAACACCGGTTCCGGTCCGGCTGTGGACGGCGGGACTCTCACCACTGTTCGGAGTCAGGAACCTGATTGCAGGTCACCGGTAAAAAGTCGAATGAGCGACGATTCCAAAGAGACGGCCGCCACCGCCCGAGCAATGCTCGAGGGGATTTCGTTGGTGCTCGCCGATGTTGCTCGGCGCGGACAGCCCCGACTCGCTTACGAGATTGCATCAGGCCTTGGGTTGGACTTCGGTGACCTTGTCACCGTCGCCGATGCGGACGACGTGGCTGAACTCCGGCGTGCGTTCAGCAACTGACGCAGAGCATCAGGCGTCGTTGTGGCCGCTAGTGATAGGTCCTGCGGCGGGACGCCGATGCTGCTTCTGCAAGAGCCTCGGCATCAGACGACGCCTTCCGCCAAGAAGCGGTGTCCTCGGGTTCGCGAGCGGTCACGAAACAATCAGCATCATCCCAGTCGGCGTCCACGATGGTGTCGACCACCTGGACCACCTGGTCCCGCAGCACCGGCTCCTGCACGACGTGGAGCTTGCGCCGACCCGCGACATCGACAGTGAGAAGGCGAACCAACAGCGCTCCGGCCCGGGTGGAGGGCGCCAACATCAGGAAGTGAACTTGGTCCCCGTGGACTACTGAAGCAAGCAGCTGATGGCCCGGCGGAGGCAGCATCTTCTGAGACATACTCATCGCAGATCGCCTCCGGGCTATCGCCGTTAAAGTCTCAACGCGTCGGTTGTTCCGTTTCGCATCAGACGTGGGGCAGAACCGGTCGAACTCGCTTCCATTAAGTTGGACTTCTGCGAACAGTGAAGCCCGGGCTGAGTGGTGGACTGCCGAAATCGTCTCCATTAAGTTCTTCGAGCGCTGTCAATCCCGAGTCGGTCAAGCACCAGAAGCCACGCCCGTGTTCGGCCGAACAATACTCGACCCAGCCCAGCGACTGACATTGCGTGACAGTCCTCGGGTGAGGAATGTACCTGCGGTATCCGAGCCGGTCCTCCCGAAGGCTGAGCAGCTAATTCAGTTGTGCACCCGTCATCATCGCTTGCTCCGTGCACGCTCGGGAAACACGTAGAGCTTAGACGCGTTTCTGGTACAGGGCAGGTAGATCTGTAATCCAAAAATCAAAATTTCTTTCAGTGCTGACGGTACTTGCGTCGCCGATCCTATCGACGAGCATAACCTCGACGCCGTAATGCACCGGTGCGAGTTACCGATAGGGCGGCACTCGCCACGGATTCGGACGGACATTGCGCGCCTCGCCGCCGCCGGCCTGAACACGCGAGACACCGGGCGTCCGGAAAGCACCACCGGCTGCATTCCCGGCCGGACAGCTGGCCCTGCGCGCCGTACCCTTTCGCTAAAACTCCGCTAAGACTTCAGTTACCGAACGGCAAAGGCGGGCACTCGGAGAAGGGTAGCGTCGATTCCGAACCTCCCGGCGCATCTTCGAGCGCCTGCCGAAAAACCATCCGGTTGGCGCTGATGAAGGCTTCACCTCGCGCCGCGGGCATTGTTCGTGCGACGCCGTGTGAGACGAGAACGTCCTGTTCGTCCCACACCTCCCATCCCCAGCCGATGTCGATCTCGTGAACGGTGAAGCGGAATACACCCAGTGAGGAATCTCGGGATCCCATTTTGGCGACGCTCCAGCGACCTTCCTGCACGGAAGTGCCCTGATGCTACCGAAAGAGATGGCTGAGGCAACCCAACTCGGTGGTTGAGCGTGCCACACCTGTGAGGTAGCTGACAGGCTCGAACCCGACAGGCCTCACCCGGCCTGCCGTCCTCCGTTGCCCCGTCCCGGCACGGAGGCTAGGCGTGGTGGCGGAGCCCCTGGAGGGCGGCGTTCTCCACGCCGACGCTGGGCTGCGCCGCTCCTTGCGGCCTCCGCGGCCGTCCTGACGGCGCGATACACCGGAGCGTCGGGCCGGAACAGCGCCGGTGGCTTGCCGCGCTCGCGATCGCCGGCCCAAGGTCGCATTGGCGCCGACGGCGCCAGGACGGCGATGCTGGCGAGCGAGAGATCCCGGGCGAGCTGGTCGAGACCGAGCCACCAGGCCAGATAGTCGGCCCGCTCCTCGATCACGCTGGTCGGCGTCGGGGTCCAGGTCAGCGGGCAGAAGGCGCCGGTCGGGTAGCGGCCGGCCCGCGTCGCCTTGGCCGGTTCGTCGAAGGTCCACGGCGTGGGGATCAGGTCGTCTTGGTTGACCGCAGTGACAGTCAGCGACACCTTCGGCTTGCCGTTGGGGCCGATGGCGGGGCCGCAGGAGAACGCCGGCGGATGGCAAACGGGCCGATTGCCCATCCGGGCATGCACGACGATCTGTCCGACCATGCCGGCCGTGGCGTGTCGCACCGCCCGATCCTGGTCGACGACGAAGCCGATTCCAGTGCCGAGATCGGCTCCGGCGACGGTAAACCCAGAAAAGCGATCGAGCGCAGCCACTGCCTGCTCGATCAGGATCGCATCGGGGTGGGGCTCCCCGAGTGCCGCCGGAAAGCCCGGCTCTCGGTTGCTGTTGTCCACATGGGTGCCGTAGGCGATCAGGCTGAACATCGGCGATACGCCGGACGATGCCCCCGCCCCACGCTTGGGCAGTTCGTCGCGGTAGGCCCAGCGGAGGGCATCCTCGACATCCAGCAGCCGGCGGCGCGCAGCCGGTACGGGCGAACCTGGACTCAATTCCTCGGCCTTTCCGGCGGTGGGGTTCCATTCACAATACCGGATCATGATCCTTACATAAATCCGGTCCTTTCCGGAATTAACGGTAACCACAGGACTATTGGCCGGTACGAAATTGCCGTCAGGGCGGGGCCCTCGCCTGCCGCGGGGCCGGCGCGACCGTGCACGGGCCGGTGATCATCACCCGCGTCTCGCCATGCACGGCCGCCACCGCCCGCCGCAGCTGCTCGGCGTGCCGGGCCTCGATCGTGGCGGCGACGAAATCCGACGGCGCCGCCAGCATCACGCCGCCGGGCTGGTGCCGGACCGACAGCTGAGAGAACCAGGCGTTCGTCAGATCGGCCCCGATATGGGCCGACAGCTGCCGAAGCACTGGCACCAGCCAAGGGTCCGGAGGCTTCGCCGCCGCGCAGCGCACCGCCTCTCCGGACGGCGGCTGGCCAACGATCGGCGCGAGATCGTCGAACCGCCGCTCGCGCAACCAGCGGACCGACGACGGCACGAAGCGTGCTTCGATGCGATCCCGCTTGAGCTGCGCCGCGAACGGACCCAGGGCGGCGATGACGCGCTCCGGATCAACCCCCTCCCGCAGCACCAGCCGAAGAAACTCCTGCTCGGCCGGCTGCCGCGGGTCCATGCTGGCCGGCTTCGGGTAGAGCGGGCGAAAGCGGTCGTAGGCTGCTCGCGCGGCGGCGATGTCGGTGCGGGGCGGTGACGCGTCACATCCCGTCACCGCGTCACCCTCGCGCGCGAGAGTCTGAGTCTGGTTTTCTAGAGTCTTATAAGAAAGACTCTCTCTATGGAGGGGTGTGACGCCGGTGACGGTTGGTGTGACGCTCGTAAGCCGTTGAAAATGCTGATGCGGTGACGCGGTGACGGGGTGTGACGCGTCACCGGCGTCACCGGTGACGGTGTGACGCGTCACCGCGTCACCGCCCGTCACCGTCGAGAACAGCGCGAGCCGGCCCTGGCCTTCCTTCTCCGCCCGCTTCCGCTCGCGCCACGCGCGGGTGCGTTCCCGCGAGCCGACAGCGGCAGCTCCGGCAGGCGTGTCGGTGGGGGTGGTGGGTGAAGTCGCATCGATGCGCGGTCCCTCTGCAGCGGGCTGGGACGCTGGGGCGGGCGGGGCTTTGGGCGCGGATTCCGGCCGCCCCCGCGGCGCCCCGCCAGCAAGGGTGATCACGTCGCCGTCCTCAAACACCCGCCCTGCGGCGACGAGCGGTGCGACGTCGCGCGCCAGTGCAGCTTCGGTCAGATGCAGGCGCCAGGCGAGCCGGTCCCGCGCCGGCAGCGGACCGTCCTGCGCCAAGCCCACCAGGTTGACGAGCAGCCGGAATGACCGCGCCGGCAGCTGCTGCACCACCGGGTCGTCGACCAAGTCCAGGAGATCGAGCGCCGGCACGTCAGGGCCTCGGCCATGGTTGCACCAGGCCCATGCTGCAGGCCGTCATCCCGGCGGGACGATCGCGTGCACCTTCGAGGGCGAGGCGTTCTTCCTCGAACCATCCCGTCTTGGCGTCGCCGTTGTGGAACCACGAGACCTCGGCGACGGTCTGCCGCGTGCCGCGAAAGCACAGTGCCGTCACGGTGCCGACGATCGAAACGTCCCCGTCGATCGTGACGCGCTGAAACAGCGCGAAGCGGCTCTCGAACTGCATTCCACTTCCCTCCCCTACTCGCCGCGCCCCGCCCCCCGATACTGGGACGCGCTGCGCGCAAGCCCCACGACGATTCCGCCGATCACCACGCCGAGCGCCAGCACGCCGACGATGGCCGCCGTGCTGTTGGCGATCTGAGCGGCGGAACACATCAGCGGATCGGCGGAGCGACGTCGCAGCCCGGCGTCGTGCCGTTGTCGAGCACGACCCGCTGCGCGTGCGTCGGCTCGAGGCGCTGCTCGTCGATCCAGTGCGCATCCCGGAAGCAGCCCTTGTCGTCGACCGGGGGCGCCACCAGGACCTGGCTGCAGCCGGTGATGTACTCGGCCCGCCCGGTGGCGACGCCTTCGAATCCCGTGATGCTGTCCTTGACGGGCTCTCCGAGCGCGAACTTCGACATGCATGGTCTCCTCGTTGTGATCGGCGCCGGGGCCGGCGGACGACCGGTGAACTGGAACGTGGCGTTCCGGCCGCCCTTGCGGACCGGCCCTTCAGTCAGGGGGCGAACCATCACGCCTCCCGCTCGATCGCTTGGGCGAGCGACTGCAGCTCGGCGGCGAGTTCCTCGTCGTCGTCCCGCAAGCGTTCGATCTTGCGGAAGGCGTGCAGCACGGTGGTGTGGTCGCGGCCGCCGAAGCGGCGCCCGATCTCTGGCAGCGAGCGCAACGTCATCGTCTTGGCCAGCCACATGGCCACTTGGCGGGGCTTCACGAGATTGGCGGTGCGACGCGCCGACCGGATGTCCAGAGGGGTGACGTGATAACGGCGGCCGACGACCCGCTGGATCGTCTCGATCGACGGATTCGGCCGGCGGACGCCGACCAGGTCGCCGATCGCCCGTTCCGCCGCGGCTAGGTCCGGCGCCGCGCCGTCGGCGCCCCGGTGGAGCAGCAGGCGCGCGAGCGCGCCCTCGAGATCGCGCGGGCTCTTTGCGATGGCCGTCACCAGCAGGTCGATGACGTCGGCGGGCAGCACGAAGCCGGCATGGCGCTCGGCGATCGCCGCCAGCTTGGTGATCACGATGTCGCGGCGAAGCGCTTCCTCCGGCAGCCCCAGGCCGACGTCGAGGCCGCCCTTCAGGCGGGACAACAGCCGCTCCTCGCCCTCCATCTTGCCGACCGGCAGGTCGACCGCGACCACGGTCGGTAGTGCCCGGAAAGACCGCTGGTCGAGGATGTGGACGACCTCGGCCGGCAGAGCCCTGCCGGCCCTGACCAGGATGTGGAGGTCGTCGAGCATCAGCACGGGGGCTTCGACCAGGGCCGACCGCCAGACCGCAGCTGGCACGGCGCGTGAGGCGGCGTCGTGCGAGAATCTCAGCTGCTCGGCCGAGATGTAGAGCGCCCCCGGCGCGAGCGCGTGGCCTGCCGCCTGCAGCAGGTGCGTCTTGCCGAGGCCCGTCTCACCGTGGACGACCAGCAGCAGGAATTCGCCTCTCCCCTCCACGACGGATCGCACGGCCGCATGCGCCAGCCGGTTGGCGGCGCCCACCGCGAAGGTGTCGAAGGTCATCCGCCCGTCGAGCGGCGACGACACCACGACCGGCGCAGTCACTCCCGACTGCGGGAGGTCGGCGGACGGCGCGCCGACCGGCACTCCACCGCCGGCATGCGGCCTGCAGCGCGCCGGCGTCACGATCGCGACGGATCGCAGCGCAATCTCCACCCGATCGACCGCAAACCCGGCCTTGCGCAGCGCCGCCAGGATTACGTCGCGATGGTGCTGCTCGATCCAGGTGCGCAGGAACCGGGTGGGCACGGTCAGATGCGCCGTACCGCCGCGCAGCGCTTCGAGATGCAGGCTGCCGAGCCATGCGTCGTAGGCGTCGGCTCCCACCGCGCTGCGCAGCGCTGCCCTGGCCTGCGGCCACGCCGCGGCGGCCGCCCTCGCCATCAGCACGGGTGCTGCACCGGGCGATGTCGACGTGATCACGATGCTCATGACGCATTACTCCTGGTCTTGAAACTCCCGTTCATGCCGTGCACCCTCCCGGCCGCCTCGCTCGCGACGCCATCAGGGTCCAGCCACATGTCAGGCCTCCCCCTCGCAGGCTCCGATTGAATCGCGAACGCGCTCGATCCGTCGCCTGCAGTCCAGCAGCGCTGCGACGGTCCGGTCGATCTCCGCGACCTCGACGATCGCCCGCGCGCCGACGGCGCCGTCCTCGTCGATCAGGTCCAGGTGGACGGCGCGGCAGCCGAAGCATGGGCTGATGCTCAGTTCCGCGGCGAAGAACACCTCATCCTCGTCCAGCCCCTCACTCACAGCCACCTCCACCGCATGTGCGCCTGCAGTCGCTGCAGACGCGCCTTAGTGCGCGACGCGAGTGGCGACACGAACTCATCGGCCAGGACGAGGCCGGCAATGGTGGTCAGGATCGCTATCAGCCCCACGTCGGCCCAGGTCGTGCCCTCGTCTGCCCGCCGGCTCGTGTGCCATCGCCGGAAAGCCCAGCGCAGCCCGGACCACAAGCGGACGACAACGTCGACCAATGTCGCCCAGGCGACCGCCCCCAAGCTGAACAGGACCGCGCACCAGATCACGACGGCCGTAGCAAGACCCGCGGCCACGCCGCTCCCCACGGCGGCCGCGATGCCGGCCGACCAGCGGGCGGCGCCGACGGGACTTGGAATCATGACGCGCATGCGCCCTCCCCGACCGGAGCCTCGTAGCCCCACCGATCCCAGCCCGGCCGCGTGGCGCGAGCGTTCAGCTCGATCTTCGTGAACGTCGGATAGAACTGCTCGAACAGCTCGTACTGCCAGTCCGGCTTCTCGCTGTGGGCGCCGCGCGGCGCCTCGCGGACGCTGCGCCACTGGGTGCCCATCGCCGGCGCCGGCACGCTGCCGCGGGTGCCGACCAGCAGCAGTTCGTGGCACTCACGGAACCAGTAGCCGTTGCCCATGCCGGGCTTGGTCCAGACGATCTGGCTCTTGTAGACGAAGCCCCAGGCCCTCATCACCGCGAGGGCGTCCTCGATCATGGCGCCGGTCGCCCATAGGCCGAGGATGGAGTCGCGCGCCGCGATGCTTTCCACGTCGCGCGCCGCGATCGTCTCGGTCGGCGACACCGGATAATGGTTCGCCGCGGCGCGATCCATGCCGAGTTCGGAGCGGGTCAAGAACTGCCACTCGGGGTCGGCCAGGATGACGCCGTAGCGGCGGCCCTGCGGTAGCGACCGCTGCACGACTCCGAGAACGCGCTCTCGGGCGTCTCGGCGGAGCTTCTTCTCCTGCTGCTCCTCCGCCCGTCGCACCTTCACCACCGCACGGAAGGCCTTGGGGTCGGCCGCGGCGACGATCTCGCGCTGCGTCTCCACCGGCAGCCGCGCGATGGTCTCGGCGACCGACAGCCGAAGGCCCCCGCGGTCGACCGCCGCGATCGTCTCCGGCGCCGCCTCGCGGATCACGGTGCGGGCCCGCTCCACAGAGCGGGTGCCGACGTTCATCATGGCGCCGGCGGCCTCCGCGGAAACTCCGCCGATTGGCGGAGTTTCGTCGGCCGCGCAGCGCGGCGCTGCCGGCGGCCGCCCCTCTCTGAGCGTCGCGATGCGGGCCGCCAGCATGGCGCGCTGGCTCTCGCTCAGATGCCGCCTGTCGAGGTTCTCCCTGATCACGAAGGCGAGCGGACCAGCGTCGATGATGTCCTGCCGAAAGTTTCGATTGTCGAAGGTGACGAATGCGCCGCTCGTGTCCGGATCCAGCAGGTCGGCTGGCACGACGCCTCGCTCCTCGAGATGCACCAGCGCCCGCCACCGGTTGCGACCGTCGAGGATCCGGCCGTCGAGCAGAACGATCGGATGCATCAGCCCGGTGCCGACGCTCGCGGCGAAGGAGTCGAACTCGGGTCCGGACAGCAGCGGAAAAAGCTCGGCGAGTGGATGGGCCGTCAGGTTCGGATACCGCGGCACAGGGGTGTCCGAGCTCTCGGCAAGCACGTCGGCCACGGCACCGGCGATGGCAGCGCGCGGATGCGGCGCGCTCTTTGCGGTAGCTACGGCTCGCTGAAGGGCAGCGTGCGAGGCGGTCCCGGGCCGCCCGACGTCCCGCGCCACCCGGGACAGTGTCTCGCCCGTGATCGTCACAGGCGCTCTGCCGGGAACGACGATCGAGACGCTGGTGTTGTCGCGGCGCGCCATCTCAGATCATCCCCAGCGCGGCCTTGTAGGTGTCGAGGATCGCCTCCTGCTCGGCGCGCTCGTCCTTGTCCTGGGCGCGCAGCTTGATCACGGCGCGCAGCGCCTTGGTGTCGAATCCGTTGCCCTTCGCCTCGGCGAACACGTCCTTGATGTCGTCAGCGATTGCCTTCTTCTCCTCCTCGAGCGTCTCGATGCGCTCGACGAGAGAGCGGAGCTGACCCTTGACGGCCGCGCTTGCGAGATCACGGTCGGCGCCGGCGGCATACGTGTCGCTGGCACCGGTTTCGACGTCCTGATCGACAGTGGCGATCCGGCCCATGGTCAGGCCGCCCTCCTCATGCAAGCCGCCACTCGCAGCTCGGCCCGCCCGGGGCGCAGCGTCGGCCGGTTCGGCACGGTCCGCGTGATGACGATCGGAACCCTGCTCTACGCCGGCGGCCTGTGGCTGATGGCCTACTCGA
>NZ_NPEX01000138.1 GCF_003258865.1 Rhodoplanes roseus
ACATAGGCGGCGGGAATCGCGAAGCGGGCGACCAGCCCGGTCGGGGCGTAGTCGACCGACGCCTCGCCCTTGAGGTCGTGCCGGATCGAGCGCTCGATCACGGTCGAACCGAAGCCGCGCCGCTTCGGCGGGACGACCGGCGGGCCGCCGGACTCGCGCCAGCGCAGCGCCAGCCCCCCGTCGCGCCCGAAGCCGGCGGCGATGTCGACGCGGCCGCGCTGGTCGCTGAGCGCGCCGTACTTCGCCGAGTTGGTGATCATCTCGTGGACCACCAGCGCGATGGTGGTGAACGCCTCCGGCTCGATCAGCACGTCGGGGCCGGCGAGGCGCACGCGCTCGCCCTTGCCCAGATAGGCCGCCGCTTCAGCGGCGATGAGGCTGCGCAGCGAGGCCGGGCCCCAGTGGTCGGCCGTGATCTGGTCGTGGGCCCGGGCGAGCGCCTGGATGCGGCCGCCGACCACCTCGGTGAAGGTCTCGATGGTCGAGGCGGAATCGCGGCTCTGGGTGATCACGCCGCGGATCAGGCCGAGAATGTTGCGGATGCGGTGGTTGAGCTCGGCGATCAGCAGATCCTGCCGCTCGACGGCGCGGCGGCGCTCCTCCTCGGTGAGATCGGAGAGCTGCAGGATCACCTCCAGCAGGCTGACCCGGAGCTGCTCGGCGATCCGGCATTCGACCGGCAGCCAGGGCATCGACTGGCCCGTGACGGTCTCCTTCCAGGTCTCGAAGCTGTTGCGCGGGGTGAGGCGGTCGCCGTTCGGGCCGATCGCCTTCGGCGCGGTGGGATCGCCCGCCCAGGCGACGGTGCGGGCGACCTCGCGGCGGAAGAACACGAGATAATCGCGCGCCGGGCGTGACAGCGGCACCACCATCATGCCGGCGGCGCGGTCGGCGAAGGCACGGCCGGGCGGATACTCCTCACCGATGTCGTGGCGGGCGTGGACCTTGTCGATCGCCCGGCTGTCGATATGGGCGACCAGGGCCCCGAACTCGTCGAGCGTCGGGGTCTGGCCCTTCAGCGTGGCACGCCCGTTGGTCCACACGCCGATGCCGTCGCAGGTCAGCAGATCCGCCATGTCGTCGAGATGCGCCACCACGCTCTCGAACCGCGTCGCCTCGCGCGCCATCGCGGTCACCAGGCGATGGTGCAGGGCCTGGGCGCGCGCCTCGTAGGCAGCCTCCACGGCGCGCTCGCGGTTCTCCAGCAGCAGCGAGAACACCTGCGCGAACAGCTCGGCCGCGGTGCGCCGGCCGAAGGCGACGCGATGCGGCGCGTAATGATGGCAGGCGAACAGGCCCCACAGCCGGCCGTTCCGCAGGATCGAGACCGACATGGAGGCCTGGACGCCCATGTTGCGCAGATACTCGATGTGGATCGCCGAGACGCTGCGCAGCACGCTCATCGACAGGTCGAGGGGAGCGCCGTCCGCCGCGCCGGGCACGACCGGCACGGGCGCGGCCTCGATGTCGGGAATGATCCGCAGCACGTTGCGCTCGTACAGCACGCGGGCCTGGCGCGGGATGTCGGAGGCCGGGTAGTGCAGGCCGAGGAACGAGCCGCGGCCGGGATCGACGGCCTCGGCCACCACCTCGCCGGAGCCGTCGTGGTCGAAGCGATAGACCATCACCCGGTCGAAGCCGGTGAGCGCCCGCATCTCGCGGGCGGCGGTGCGGAAGAAGCTCCTCTGGTCGCCGGTGCGCTGCAGCCGCGCGATCATGTCGCGGGCGAGCGCGGCCGCCGCGGTGTCGCCTTCACCGGCCGTCCACTCGCATTCGATCACGATCGTGTCGGCGATGCCGCCCGTCCGGGTGGCCGGGACCACGTGGGCGGCGACGTCGCAGCGCAGGCCCGGGGCGACCTCGAGCGAAAAGCCGCGCGCCACCATGTCGCCGGAGACGCCCTGCAGCAGGCCGCGAATCGTGTGCAGCGCCTCGTGCGCCACCACGGCGTCGAGCGGCCGGCCGGCGAGCGCATCCGGCGCCACCCCGAGCGCCGCCGCCGCATTCGCCGAGGCGTGCGTGATCGTCCAGTCGTCGGCCGCGACGGCGAGCAGGAATCCGAACGGCTGGACGGCGCCGAGCAGATGGATCGGCTCGCGGTCGCAATTCGTCAGGTCCACGGTCGGGCCGTTCTCGGCGTTCATGTCTGGTCCGGTGATCGGGAAACCGCCGGTACGCGGCGGCAGGCGCAAATGCGCTGCTGAGCTCCGGCCGGGCCGGGACGGCCATGCATTCGGAAGCGTCCGAGGGCGATCCGGCGCTCCCTCCGGGGAGCCTGAACGCCGGGTCCGTAGAAACACCATGCCACCATTGCGGCCCGTGGTCGGTGCACTTGTGAACACATCGGGGTCGTGCGATGCGCTAGATGGACGCTGGCCTCCCTCAGACGACCGGCACAGCACCGCATCCGCACCCCATGAGCAAGCACCCCGACGGGCCCGGCGACCGGCCCGACAACAACCTGCTGCGAACCTTGCGCGACGCCGACTTCGCGCTGCTCGGACCCTATCTCGAGGTCACCGCGCAGGATGCGAACCAGCTTCTCTACAGCCCGGGCGACAACGTCGAGATCGTGCATTTTCCCTGCGGTCCGAGCCTCGTCTCCTATCTGGTCGGCAACGAGGATGGGCGCGACGTCGAGACCATCCTGGTCGGACGCGAGGGCGCGGTCGGCGGCATCGTCAGCTTCGGCCACCTGCCGGCCTATTGCCGGATCGTCGTGAAATACGGCGGGTCCTTCGCGCGCCTCCGGGTCACCCAGCTCGAGGCCGCCAAGGCCAAGTCACTGACGCTGCGCTACCTGTTCGCCCGCTACGCGGATTGCCTGCTGGCCCAGGTGTTCCAGTCGACCGCCTGCAACGCGATCCATTCGATCGAGCAGCGCGCCGCAAAATGGATCCTGTCGGCCATGGATCGCACCGGCGACCACGTGGTGCCGCTCACCCACGAGCAGCTCGCCACCATGCTGGGCGTCGGGCGCAGCTACACCAGCCGGGTCATGCAGGGGTTTCGCGCCGAGCAGATCCTGGAGACGCGGCGCGGCGCCGTGGTGGTGCGCGATCCCGAGGCGCTGAAGTCGCGGGCCTGTCTCTGCAACGAGGCGGTCAAGGGCCACTTCGACAGCGTGCTGCGCGGCGTCTACCCGGCCGGCGAGGATTAGCGCGTCGGGCGGCCACCGGCATTGCGGCATGGACCGGCCGTCCTGTATCAAGACACCCGCCAATTCCGGCTGAAGGGGACATCCATGCTCAAGACGTGTTCGATCCTGGCGGCGCTCGCCTCCGTCGCGGTGCTCGCACTGCCTGCCGCCGCCCAGGCTCCGGGCGCCTCGTGGACCCAGGTCGGCATGCTCGACTGCCGGGTCGATCCGAGCATCGGCTTCATCATCGCCGGTCACCAGTCGATGCAGTGCCGCTTCACCCAGAACGCCCCCATCCCGCCGCAGGGCTACCAGGGCGCGATCAACACGGTGGGGATCAGTATCGGCGTCTCGGCCGGCGGCCGGCTGGCCTGGGCCGTGTTCGCGCCGACCACCGGGGTGCCGGCCGGCGCCCTGGCGGGCGAGTATATCGGCGCCAGCGCCGATGCGGCCCTCGGCGTCGGGGTCGGGGCCAATGTGCTGATCGGCGGCTCCAACCGCACCGTGGCGCTGCAGCCGCTGTCGCTCGAAGGCTCGATCGCCTTCAACGTCACGCTCGGCGTCTCGGCCCTCAAGCTGCGCGCCGTGAACTGAGCCGGCCGGCGGCCGGACTGTCGCCTTTCCCCGTCCGCGGGGGGAGGCGTTTTTATGCTCACGCCCGCGGCAGCGCCGCCGGCTGGGGGACCTCGGGGGCGTCGCTGGTGTCGGCGTGGATCTCCTCGCGGATCACCCGCAGCGTCACCTCGTGCAGATAGGCCCGCAGCGCCGTGTCGAGCTCGGTGAACTCCGGCCACAGCACCTCGTCGACGAAACCGCGCGGCACCCGCAGCATGACGGTGGTCCGGCGCTGGCGCGGATAGCGGTAGGGCGAAAGCCCGTAGCGGCGGCACAGGGCGACGAAGAGCTGCACCGACCAGGTGTCCGGCACCGTGAACTTCATCTCGATCGGTGGGTCGTGCCGTTCCGCATCCTTCAGCCGGGCCCGCACCCGATGGAGGGCCGCCTCCGCCGCGCTGCGCTCCCCCGGCGTCCCGGCCCCGGCGAACAGCGCCTCGATCTTCTTCAGCTTCTCGCGCAGCAGCGCGTCGCTCGTCATGCCCGTCCCGCCCTGTGTTTGCGCGGGGCGAGCCGAGCACCCCGCAGGCGGCGAAGTCAACGGCCGGCGGCCCCGGGCTTCACCGCGCCTTCAGGCCGGCCAGGATGATGTCGATGACCTGGTAGGCGGTGTCGCGCCGGTTCGGGCCCGCCTCGGGCATGACCACGCCGGCCACCGCCCACAGCAGATCGAGCGGATCGATGTCGATGCGGATCTCGCCGCTCGCCACGCCCCGGTCGACCAGCAGCGAGAGCGCCGTGCGGATCGCCGTCAGCGAGCCGGCGTAGAGCTCCGAGGTGCCGCCGGCCATGCCTTCGAGGGCGGGCGCGATCACCTTCTTGGTCGCCAGGAAGTCGACGAACACCCGCAGCCAGCAGCGCAGCGCCTCGACGGGCGGGTGCTCGGCGGCCAGCCGCGGTGCGGCGTCGGCGAGCTGCCGCAGCGCATCGCGATACACCTCCGCCAGCAGCGCGTCGCGTTCCGGGAAGTGGCGGTAGAGCGTGCCGATCCCGACGCCCGCCCGGCGGGCGATCTCCTCCAGGCTCACCGACGGGCCGACCGCCGCGAAGGCCGCGGTGGCGGCGTCGAGCAGGCGCCGGCGGTTGCGCTCCGAATCGGCGCGCGGCTTTCGCGACGATGCTGCGGACTTTTTTTCGCCCGTCATGGCCGAGGCTCCCCTTGATAAACGGAGGGTACCTCCGTATTTAGAAGCGGAGACATCCTCCGTTTACGTCGTGTCGGCCGGTTCGGCAACCCCGACCGCGGCCCGCGGGAGGCTTTGTCGTCGCGGCAGGCATGGGAGTGGATCATGGCGAAGACCTTCGGTGCGACCAGCACCACGGACGAGGTGCTGGCGGGCATCGATCTCGGCGGTAAGCGCGTCCTGGTGACGGGCGTCTCGGCCGGCTTGGGCGTCGAGACCGCCCGGGCGCTGGCAGCGCACGGCGCCCACGTGGTCGGGGCGGCGCGCGACCTCGCCAAGGCCGAGGCGGCGACCCGCGGGGTCCGCGAGGACGTCAAGGGCGGCGGCGCGCTCGAGCTGGTGGCGCTCGACCTCGCCTCGCTCGCCAGCGTACGGGCCTGCGCCGACGCCCTGGTGAAGGCCGGAGCGCCGTTCGATCTGGTGATCACCAATGCCGGCATCATGGCCTGCCCGTTCGGGCACACGGCGGACGGTTTCGAGACCCAGTTCGGCACCAACCATCTCGGTCACTTCGTTCTGGTGAACCGCATCGCTTCGCTGATGCGGCCGGGCGCCCGGCTGGTGACCCTCTCCTCGGCCGGCCACCGGTTCAGCGACGTCGATCTCGACGATCCCGGCTTCGTGCGCACGCCCTACGATCCGTGGCTCGCCTATGGCCGTTCCAAGACCGCCAACGCGCTGTTCGCCGTCGGCTTCGATCGTCGCCACGCGGCGCGTGGCGTCCGTGCGACGGCGGTGCACCCGGGCGGCATCGCCACCGAGCTCGGCCGCCACGCCTTCCCGAATCCCGACGACCTGCAGACGTACCTGGACCAGATCAACGCCGCCCAGGCGGCCGCCGGCAAGCCGCCGCTCCGCCTCAAGACCGTGCCGCAGGGCGCCGCCACGTCGGTGTGGGCCGGCGTCGTCGCCCCGGCCGAGCAGGTCGCCGGCCGCTATTGCGAGGACTGTCGGGTCGCGGCGGTGAACGACAGCCACGACGGCGGCGCGATCAGCGACGGCGTGCGCTCCTACGCGATCGACCCGGACCGCGCCGACGCCCTGTGGCGCAAGAGCGAGGCGATGGTCGGCGAGCGGTTCTGAGCCGGATCCTGCTCACCGGAATGCTGTCGGTTCGGGGAGCACCGATGTGCCTCCCGGACCGGCGGTTGCGGGCGCCCCGTCCCCGTCCCCGGACGGGGCGCCCTTGCATCTGATCACGTCACCTCGCTGGGGCCCTAAACCGCGCCGGCAGAAGCGAAGTGTTTTTGTCGCGACGGAACGGTCGGGTCCGCGCCGCCGTCACTCCGGCTTGATGTTGCCCAGGTCGATGATGTGCTTCCACTTGGCCATCATCGTCTCGATGTGGGCGGCGTAGGCCTGCGGGGTGGAGCCGATCGGCTCGTAGCCGATCTCCTCCATGCGCCGGCGGGTCGCCGGATCCTGCACCGCGGCGGCCGCTGCGGCGGCGAGTCGCGCCAGGATGTCGGGCGGCAGATTCGCCGGGCCGACCAGTCCGAAATCCGGGGCGGCATCGACGCTCGGCAATCCCGCCTCGGCCATGCTCGGCACGTCGGGAAGCAGCGCCACGCGGCCCGTGGTGACCCCGAGCGCCTTCAGCTTGCCGGTGCGGATCTGCTCCAGCACCGCCGGGATGGTGGAGAAGTTGAAGTCCACCTTGCCGGCGATCAGATCCATGATCGCCGGCCCACCGCCCCGGTACGGCACCGAGACGACCTCGAGGCCGGCCTCCTGACGGAACTGCTCGCAGCCGAGATGCACGGCCGTGCCCATGCCGGCCGTCGCCATGGTGAGCGATCCGGGCTTCGCCTTGCCGAGCGCCACCAGCTCCTTCACGCTCGACACCGGCAGGCTCGCGGGCACGACCAGCACCAGCGAGGTGCGGGCGAGCAGCGAGATCGGCGTGAAGTCGCGCCTCGTGTCGTAGGGCAGCTTGGCGCCGAACAGGCCGGGATTGACCGTGAAGGCGCTGTCGACCACGCCGACCGTGGTGCCGTCCGGCGCCGAGGTCGCGATCGCCTGGGTGCCGATCTGGCTCGCCCCGCCGCCGCGATTGTCCACATAGAGCGACTGGCCGAGTATTTGGCCCATCGGCACGGCGACGAGCCGGGCGACGATGTCGGAGGCGCCGCCCGCCGCATAGGGCACGATCACCTTGATGGGCCGCTGCGATTGGCCCTGGGCCCATGCCGGCCGCGCGAACGCGCCGGCGGCGGCGAGGCCCGTCAGTCCGGTCAGCACCGTGCGCCGGCTGGTCCTGGTCATTGGTCTCTCTCCCGGTTTGCTTGTTTGTTTGCTTGCGTGTCGTTCAGGCGCGGAACCGCGCGATCAGCTCGGGGTCCGGATCGCCGCCGAGGCCCGGCGCCTCCGGCACGGCGATCTCGCCGGCCTCGATCGGCACGAACTCACCGCAAGGATCGAAGGCGAGATCGCAATAGAAACGCTCGAGCGCGCTCTCGCGCGTCTTGGCGGCGAGCACCTGGATGGTGGCGAGATAGCCGGGACCGAAGAACGGCGAGTGCGGCACGCAGGTGAGGCCGGCCGCCTCCGCCTCGGTGCAGATCGTCCACAGCGGCGTCAGACCGCCGATCTTGATCGCGCTCGGCTGGACGTAGTCGACGCAGTCCGCCGCCCGCATCTTTGGGAAGTCGAGCGGGTTGCCGGCGTTCTCGCCGATCGCGGTCGGAACGCCGGTGGCCCGCCGCAGGTCCGCCAGTGCGGAAAAATCCTCCGGCGGCCAGATCGGCTCCTCGATCCACAGGATGTTCGACTCGGCCATCGCGGCGACCGGCGCGGCCGCCTCGCCGGGCCGCCAGGCGCAGTTGGTGTCGACCATGATCGGGACGTCGGGTCCCGCGGCGGCGCGCGCGGCGATGACGGCCTGGACGGTGCGCTCGTGCAGCTTGATCTGCGGAAAGCCTGCGCCGAGCGCCTTGTCGATCGCGTGGCGCAGGCGGTCGGCGTCGCCGTAATACTGGAGCAGCGAGGCGTAGACGGCGATGCGGTCGCGCTTGCGTCCGCCCAGGAGCGTCGACACCGGGACGCCGGCGAGCTTGCCGCGCAGATCCCACAGCGCGATGTCGAGGCCCGAGATCGCATGCACGGTCGGTCCGGTGCGGCCGAGATTGTGCAGCGTGCGCTCGATGCGGTCCGGCAGTCCGGCGTCGTCGACGCGCTGGCCGAGCGCCAGGGGTGAGACGAACTCGTCGACGGCGGCGACCACGGCCGACCAGAAGCTGCCATAGGCCTCGCCCCAGCCGACCATGCCGTTGTCCGCCGTGACGCGGACCAGCACGGTGTCGAGCGTCGTCCGCGGCCGTCCGGCGAACTGCGGCTTCGGCGCCCAGTGATCGAAGGGGATCCGCAGCGGGATCGCCTCGATGCTCGCAATCGTCGCCCTGGCCATGCGTCGCGCCCGTGCTCGGTGTCTGTCGGGGCCGCATTGTGGCCCCCTGTGTCATGTGCTCCTAATGCCGTTTGGTGCAGCATTCATGTTCCGGGGTTATGATGTTGTCGCTGAGGGAGCTGGACGTCTTTCGCCGGATCATGGAGCTCGGCACCATCACGGCGGCGGCCGAGACGCTGCACATCTCGCAGCCGGCGGTGAGCCGGATGCTGCAGCAGGCCGAGCAGCGGCTCGGCTTCCCACTGTTTCTGCGGCGCAAGAAGCGGCTGGTCGCGACCTCCGAGGCGCACGCCTTGTTCCCCGACACGGTCGGCGCCTTCGCGGCGCTCGACGTGGTTCAGCGGCGCGCCGCCGACCTGAAGGCCGGCACGGCCGGTGTCCTCAACGTCGCCGCCACGGCGGCCTTCGCCAACACGCTGCTGTCGGCCGCCGTCGCCCGCTTCCGGGCGAGCCGGCCGGACGTGGTGTTCACGCTCAAGGCCATGATGGCCCGCGAGGTCACCCTACAGGTGGCGGATCATCGCGCCGATGTCGGCTTCATCATCGATCTGATCACGGTGCCGGGGGTCTCGGTCGTCGACCTGTGCGCCACGCCGTTCGGCTGCGTCATGCCGGCGACACATCGGCTCGCCGCCCGCGCCACCGTGACGCCAGCCGATCTCGCCGGCGAGCCGCTGATCGTGCTCGGCCGTCACCTGCCGCTCGGCATTTTGGCGATGCGCGCCTTCGCCGAGGCCGACGTGCCGCTCGAGGTCGCCGTCGAGGTGACCCAGTCGACGGTGGCGTGCGGGCTGGTGCGGGCCGGCGCCGGCATCGCGCTGCTCGACGGCCTCGGCCTTCTGGGCGCCGCCGACGACGGGCTGGTCATGCGGCCGTTCCGGCCCGCCATCGCGGTGCCGGGGCGGCTGGTGCTGCCGCGCCACCGGCCGCCGTCGCGCCTCGCCGAGGACTTCGTGACGGTCGTCCGAGACGTGATCGCGGAGAGCGCGCCCGGCACCCTGCGGTATCGGCGGGCGGCCCGGTCGGCGGCACGCGCCGATGGATCTCGCGACTTGACCGCACGCCCGGCGCGTCGCTAGCTCGTGCGGCGTTCGCGGCCGGGATCGCCGCGAGGCGGATCAGTCGGATTTTTCGTCAGGAGGCAGTCGTGGTCGAGCGCACCGAGACGTCCGTGCCGGAAGGGGTCGAGATCATCGCGCCGGGGGCCGACGGCGGCACCGTGGTCGCCACCGCGCAGCTTCCGAACCTGACGATCGAGGTGGTTCGCGGCGTGCCGGACGGCGCCGGCGAGCGCATCTCGATCCACCTGCAGGCGACGCCGTCCTTCGAGGCGTTCGGGCGCGTCCTGGAGGCGACCAATCCGTTCGCGATGTGGGCCCAGGCCGTGCAGCTCGCCTGGGCGCCGTTCCTGTCCGCCAACCCGCTGCTGCCGTTTTCAGGCATGACGGCCTGCGGCGCCGGTCGGCCGAAGGGGCTGAAGGGACCGGGAGGGTCCGAAGGCTGAGGCCGTCGCGGTCCGGCAGGTCTCCTCCGCGCCGCGCTGCCTTGCCTTGGCCGAAATGGCGGCACACAAGCCGGCGGCCGGCGCTGCGCCGGCACCGGCCGGCCCGCGACGGGCGCGGCGCCCCCGTTTCGAGCCGCACGAGCCTTCCGATGAGCTTCCGTTCCGACGCGATCGCGACCCCGCAGGCCGACACCCGCCGCTGGCCGCCCGCCGCCCTCGCCGCCGTCCTGGTCGCCGCCGCCTCGACCGCGATCCTGCTCGGCGCCACCTTCTTCCAGCACGTGGTCGGCATCCCGCCGTGCCCGCTCTGCCTGGAGCAGCGCATCCCGCATTACGTCGCCGTGCCGCTCGCCCTCGTGGTGGCTCTCCTCGCCTGGCGGCGCGCGCCGCGCGCCGTGGTGGCGATCGGCTTCCTCGCCGTCGCGGCGGCGCTGCTGACGGCGGCCGGCATCGGGGCCTATCACGCCGGCGTCGAGTGGGGTTTTTGGGCGGGCCCGAGCGACTGCAGCGGTGACATCAAGGCGTTCGGCAGCGCCGGCAGCCTGCTCCAGCAGATGCAGACCACCTCGGTGATCCGCTGCGACGTCGTGATGTTCCGGTTCCTCGGCCTGTCGCTCGCCGGCTGGAACGTGGTGATGTCGGTCGGCCTCGCCGCCGTCGCCCTGTGGGGCCTCGCGAAGACGCTGCGCCGCGCCTGAGCGGCAGTCGGCACCCCGAGGGCTTATCGTCAGGCCGTCATTCCGGGGCGCACCGCAGGTGCGTACCCGGAATCCAACCACAATCTCGGAGCCTGCCGCTGGATTCCGGGTCCGATGCTTCGCATCGCCCCGGAATGACCACCGAACAGATGAGCCCGCCTGCGTGGTCAGATCCGGCTCAGAACCTCACGGTCAGGCTGCCGCGCGCGCCCTGGCTGCGCATCGCGTCGCCGAACTGGCCCGTGTAGGAGAGGCCGAGCGACATGGTCGCGGTCAGGGCGGTCGAGAGACCGGCCTCGACCAGCGCCGCGTCCCTGGCGATCGGGAGGCCGGCGACGCCGAACGGGGCCGAGCCGGCGAAGCTCATCGTCGCGGTCGGGGTGACGTCGCCGAACGCATGGCGCCAGCCGAGCGTGCCGCTGGCCGTGACCGTATGGGCGCCGAGCACGACGTCGGTCGCGACCCGCAGGCCGAGCGTCGACAGGCCAATGTCGGGACTCGCGGCCTTGCCGGTCAGCGCCGCGCCGCCGCCCTGCTCGGTGAAGCGGTCGCCGTCGACCCGGACATAGGCGAGGCCGGCGAACGGCTCGAAGGCCAGCCGGCCGACGCCGATCCGATAACCGACATCGCCGAAGGCCTGCACCGTGTGGGCGTCCCAGCGCCCTGTCAGGCTCTCGTAAAAGCCCGGGAAGGCGACGCTGCGGCTCGTGCTCACGTCGCTGAACGTGTAGGCGGTGCCGAGCCGCAGTCCGAGTGCGCCGAGCTGGGTGCCGCCGTAGAGGCCGACGCCGTAGTTGTCCGAGCTGCCCGAGGCGCGGCGGTCCGACACCCCGTAGGAGGCGTGGCCATATCCGACCACGAGGCCGAACCGCCAGGTGTCGAGGACCGACGCGTCGGCGCCGACCAGGAACCCGCCGGCGTCGTGCGACAGGCCCCCGGCATTGCCGTTGCCATCGGTGCGGCCCCAGGTCCCGTAGCCCTGGGCCCAGACGGCGGTCGCCCGGCAGCCGGCCGCGGCGCGCGCATCGACGACGGCCGACGCGGGCGCGTTGCCGCAGGCGACGCTCGTCCCGGCCCCGGCCCCGGCGCCGCCGGTGGCGGCCCGGACCCGGTCGATGGCGGCGTTGCGCACGAAGCGGCTGTCCTCGACCATGGCGCCCGCGATGGAGGCGTGGACGTCGCCCGAGAGCTGGTCGAAGGCGGAGCGGGCCTGGACGTCGGTGGGAATGCCGCCGACCGCGTCGCGCAGCGCCCCGCCGGCCGGCAGGGCCTGCAACGTGCCGGCGACGGCGAGCTGGTTCCGCGTCGCGGCGGCCGCCGTGAAGGCGCGGGTCTGCACGGCGTCGACATAGACGCTGGTGGCGTCGTAGCCGACCAGCCACGAGTAGAACGCCGAGGCCGCCATGTCGCCCGTCACCGCGTAGCTGCCGGTCAGGCCGCCGGCGGCGGTCAGCAGCGTGTAGCGGGTGCCGATCGAGAACGGGCCGCTGCCGTATCGGGTGAGCTCGAGGACCGCGCCCCCCGCGATGGTCGCGGTGCCGCCGACCGCGATCAGGTCGGAGGTCGCGCTGCCGGGCGCCAGCTCGGCCTTGTAGGTGGAGCCGGCGGCCTGCAGGTAGTTGCCCGTGACGGTCAGGGTTCCGGGGCTGCTGCCGGGCGTGATGGTGGAGCGGGCGAGCGCCGTGACGCCGCCCACCGTGCCGGAGCCCGTGAGGGTGGCGCCGCTGTCGACCTGGGCGACGGCGCCGATCGCGCCGGAGACGCGCAGGATGCCGCCCGTCACGTCGAGCGTGCCGGTGAAGCCCGACGAGTCGCCGGTCAGCGTGGTGGTGCCGGCGATCGCCTTGATGGTGCCGGTCCCGGTGATCGAGGGGGAGAACAGGTAATTCGAAGAGGTGTGGTTGAAGACGAGCTCGCCGCCGCCGGCGCCGAACACCACGCCGTGGTCCGCCGTCACGGTGCCGGGGGCGACGGCCGCCTGGCCCTGCTCGGCGCCGATCACCAGCTTGCCGGTCGAGCCGGCGACGTAGGCGATCCGCAGCTCGTTGGCGACATGCAGCGCGGCGCCCTCCTGGACCACGATGGTGCCGTTGCCGTAGGAGCCGGCATAGGCGTTGCCCAGATAGCTTCCGTGCGGGACGGTGGTCAGGCTGGATCCTGCCCCGGTCAGCAGCAGCGTGCCGGTCCGGCCGGCGTCGACGCCTGTCCCGAAGATCGAGGCGGTCGCGGTGGCGCCGTCCGAGATCGTCAATGCGCCGTCGCCGGCGGTGCCGTTGCCGTTGCCGCCGACATAGATCACGAGATGGCCGTCCAGCACTGTGCCGGCGCCCGTCACGGTCATGGTCGCGGCGCCGCTCCCCGGGCTTCCCTGGACATAGACGCCGTCGGCCTCGAGCCTGGCGCCGTTCGACACCGTCACGGTCGCGTCGCTGATGCTGAGCCAGCCGTCCGACGCGACGAAGCTGTCGGGTGTTCCCGGGTGCGCGGTCCCGACCAGCACTTGGGATCCGGCGCCCGTCACGGCGACGGTGCTGCCGCCGTAGAGATAGAAGCCGTATCCGGTCTCGAACGTGCCGCCGCCCTGGACCGTGATGGTGCCGGCCGAGCCGGCCGCGCTGTTGCCGACGAACGCGCCCTCGGTGGCGGTGAAATGACTGCCGGCCCCGGAGACGGTGACGGTGGCCGATCCGCCGCTGCCTTCCGCGCCGCTGAGGGTGCGGGCCGTGACGGTGGCGCCGCCCGTGACGGTCAGGCTGCCGGAGCCGCCGTATCCGAGCGACAGCGCGTCGAAGGTCGCCGACGAGCCGCTGCCCGTCACGGTGATCGAGCCGGTGCCGTCGGCGCTGTAGCCGGCCGTCGTCACCCCGGTCGCCGTCAGGCTGCCGCCGCTCTCGACCCGCAGCGTGCCGGTCGCGCCGGCGTTGCGGCCGATGTCCATGGAGGCGAAGCTCGCCGTGGCGTGGTCCGCCACGGTCAGCGTGCCGGAGCCGGACAGGCCGAGATAGAGCATGCCGGCGCTGGTCCATCGCGAGCCGGTGCCCGTGATGGTCGCCTCGCCGGTCGCATTGGCCTGGTTGCCGAGATAGCTCGCCGCCGTGGTGTCCAGGGTCGCGCCGCTCTCGACCCGCACCGTGCCGGAGGCGCCGGAATACATGCCGATCTGGAGGGCGCCGAGATCGGCCGCTCCGCCGTTCGACAGCGTCATGCTGCCGATGCCCTCGTAGCCGACTCCCACCGTGCTCGAGACGGTCCAGGACGAACCGGCGCCGTCGATCGTCACGGTCCCGTTGCCGGTGCCGAGGCGACCGAGATGGAGGGCGCTGCTCTCGACGGTCGCGCCGCCGGAGACGTCCACCCGGCCGGTGCCCTCGACGCCGACGAGAATCCCCCAGGTGCTGGTCCAGCTGCTTCCCGCCCCGGACACCGTGACGGTCGCGTTCGACCCGACCGCGTTGCCGACATTGTCCCAGCCGTTGGTGATCAGGCCGCCGCCGTTCGCGATGGCGAGCGCGGGGGCGGTCGCCGTGGTGCCGAGCTGCACCGAATCGACGGTAGCCGACTGTCCCGAGATCGTCGCCGTCACGGCGCCGTCGACCACCGCGGTGGCCGAGGTGCCCGGGGTGGTGCCGCCGGACCAGTTGCTGCCCGAGAACCAGTCGGTGCCGGGACCGATCCACGTCACGTCGGCGGCGACGACCGGAGAGACGAGCGCCGTGGAGGCAAACAGGATCGACAGGGCAGGGAGGTTTCTCGGAAGCCTATGTCCGCGCGAGGCCGTCGCTGGAGACCACTTTCGCTCCGACGCCGCCGCGTCACGCCCGGCATGATCGAAACCCTTCATCGAACGTCCCCACTGTGCACGGCGAATCGATCGCCGTTCGCGCACGAACTTGGTCGTGCACGACGTCGCGAGACCGATCGGCAGCGGTCGTCCGCCACGTTCGGCCTTCGTCATCGATCCGTATTGTTCTTGAGGCGCCGGAAGTGTCCTTCCGGCGCGGGCGGCTCGTCGTGTCTTGCCCGCCAGTCGATGCAACCTGAGATAATAGGTTTTCAACCGCGGAAACAACGTATTAATAAATTCCGAATTAGGCCGGCCTTTGTCAACGTCGCAGCGGCGGCGGTCCGCCGCGGTGTGGACGTCGTCCCGCCAGTGTTGCTGCACGGTTACAGTCGGCGCCGTTCAGGCCGCTGCGCGGGCCGGAGCCGCGGCATGTCCCGCCGTCTGCCGGGTGCTCGGCGGCGCCCGAGGCGCGCGGTGGGCGTGGGCCCGGCGAATCGAATCGGAATCAGAATCGAGCGCCGACGACTCG
>NZ_NPEX01000013.1:0-39848 GCF_003258865.1 Rhodoplanes roseus
CCCAGCGGTCGGGTTGCGGCGTGCCCCGGAGCAGGGTCACGTCCCCGGGGCCGACCAGTGTCGCCAGCGCCGCGCGGGCCGCGGCACCGGCCGGGGCGTCGACGGGGGCGACCTCGATCCCGGCGAGCAGAACCTCACGCCCGTCGACGAGCAGCAGCGAGCGGCCGTCCGGTACGGCGGCGACCGTCGCGGTCGCGACCACGGCGAGGGCGCAGCCGAGCGCGCCGGGGCCGAGCGCACCGGGCGGTGCCGCCAGCGATTTGGGCAGGGCGGGCGGCGATAAGGAGGAGCCCGATGCGGGCGGGTCGGTGCGGCCGTCCGGGGCGGCCGGCTGCCCGGCCGCGGCGGCCGCGACCGAGAGGAGCATGCCGATGGCGAGGAGGAAACGTCGCATTCCGCCGGCTCGGGAAACGGGTGACTCGGCCGGAGCAGTCCCCCTGCATGGCCTCGCTGTGGCCGGTCCGCTCCATCGCCTCGGGCTGCTCGGCGGCCGGAGCGGCTCCGCTCCGCCGCAGGATGCACGAGCCCGACGATTATGCTAGTGCGAGGCCGACGGTCCCGTAGCTCAGCCGGATAGAGCAGCGGTTTCCTAAACCGAAGGTCACAGGTTCGAGTCCTGTCGGGACCGCCACTTCATCCAGAGACTTGCGCCGGAAATTCCGGCCCGGGGTCGAGCCGACCTCTCGAGCAGCATGGCGGCATCGCTGAACGTCGTTCGTCTGCGTGGATCAGTCCGCCGGACGGTCGATCGTCCCCATCGGCCCGAGCCTGAACGGCATGGAGCAGCGTCGAGCGCGGCGGCATCGAGCCGAGATCAGAACCTCTTGGGCCGCGAGACTGTTCCGGTGCGAGCGATGCGATGCACCGTCGGCGGACCGACGCGGGTGGCGCCGGTGTCGATGAGACCAGAGACGACGACGCCGCGCCCGAGGGCGAAGCATCGTCCGTTGCGGAACGATGGCGGGAGGGCGGCTGTTCACGAAACGGGCTTTGCGGTGGGTGCGGTCTCGCGCCGGACGGCCCTGTCGAGGAGTGACATCGGTGCCGGCGAGAATCCTGCGAACCCGCACGCTGTACGAGGGCTGGACCGAGATTCTCGGCGTTCGCCTGCAGCTCGAAGACGGATACGAGGTCGGCCGCGAGGTCGAGGATCATGGCAATGCGGTGGCGGTGCTGCCCTACGATCCGGAGCGCCGAACCGCGATCCTGGTGAAGCTCCTGCGCCCGCCCATCCTGATCTCCGAAGGCCGGACCGACCTGCTGGAGTGTCCGGCCGGAATGATCGAGGACGAGGAGCCGGCCGAGACGGCCCGACGGGAGGCGCTCGAAGAGACCGGGCTGCGGCTGCGGGAATTGGAGCATGCCGGCCGGGTCTGGAGCTCGCCCGGCGTGTCGACCGAGCGTCTCGACCTCTATCTGGCGAGCTACGCCGCCGCGGACCGGGTCGATCGCGGCGGTGGCGCCGCCGGCGAGCACGAGAACATACAGGTGATCGAGCTTCCCCTCGCCGAGCTGCGCCGGCTGATCGAGACCAAGCAGGTCGAGGACCTCAAGACCCTGGCGCTGCTCGCCCTGCTGATGCTGCGCAAGCCGAACCTGTTCGTCACCGAGGCGTCCGTGACCGAATGAAGACGGGGCAGCCCCCTACGCCGTCACGGCAGGCGACGAGGCGGAGGCGGCACTGACCCGGTCGATGGCGCGGGTGATGGTCCGCGGGCGGACGTGGTGGATCATATGACCGGCGTCGGCGACCCGCAGGACCGTGCACCGCGGCAGCCGCGCGCGCAGCCATTCGCCGTGCAGGTCGAAAGGTGCCACCGGATCCCTCTCACCGCCGATCACCACGGCCGGGCACGTCACCTCGTGCAGCCGCTCGCCGAGATCGGCCATGGCGGCATTGAAGCCACGCAGCTCCGCCGCCATGGCGAGAACGGCGCCGGGCTGGGCAGCGACGGCGAAAGGAAGGCGTTTCACGTGAGGCGGTACGGCGTCGGGTGCGAAAGCGGCCGCCAGCTTGCGCCCCGCGATCAACGGTGCGAGCTGCGGCAGGGCCCACCGCAGCGGGCGTCCGAGCCGCTCCATGGCGGCGAGCCGGAGGAGCGGCATGCGGGCCGGCCTGGTCGGCCGGCAGAACGGGGCGACCAGCACGAGGCCTTTGACGCAATCGGGGTGCCGATGCGCGAGCCACAGGCCCACGGCGGCGCCGAACGAGTGCGCGACCACGACGGGCGCGCCGATGTCGAGCCGCGCGATCACGCAGGCGAGCCAGTCGGCCTGGCGATCCGGGCCCATGCGGCAGGCGGGCTGCGGCTCCGACCCGCCATAGCCCGGACGATCGATCGCCAGCAGCCGATGGCCTTCGCCGGGGTTCACGAGGGGCGCCATCACCTCCTCGGCCAGGCCGCCGAGCCCGTGCAGCAGAAGCACGGGCGCACCGGCGCCGGAGACGATCACGTGCGCCGCGCCGCCCTCGGCGGCGACCGTGAGATGATGCGAACCGTAGGCCATTCGTGTGTCAGCTCCGCTCGACCCGATGTGAGCCGGATCGACGCGTCTCGGCGGTCCGCTCGGACGTGATCAGACGATTTTCCGGATCGTCGCGACCAGCTCGAGCGTGATCAGGGCCGCGAGCGCCACGGCGATCCCGGCGAGCGGCATGCAGAGAGCCTGGGCGAGCGGAGTCCCGGGCTCGATCAGATTGGCCGCGAGGAGGCAGACGAACAGAACCACGAAGCTCGCACCGACCAGGCCGTTCATCCGCTCGACGGCAGTGCTGCGGACCCGGACGCGCGTGACCGCCTCGAACAATGCGACCAGATAACGACGAACGAATTCACGCATACGGCGTCTCCATAGGTTCGGTGACGTCGAGTGTTGAACCTCGCTCGCGCGGCCGAGTTCCGGGAATGAACGTCGCACCGCGGTCTCGCGTGGGCGACATCGCGGCCTGTCAGGAGGAGATGACGACGGGCAGTCCCGCAGGCGCACGGTCCCGAAGATCGGCTGCGCCGTGGCACCAAGTCGGTGCTGCCGAGTTGACATGCGCAGGTCCCACGAGTGTCCAACACGAGACAACCCAGTTGATCCGTCGCATCGTCGTCCTCTCGGCTTCGGCGATCGTGGCGGTCGTCGCGCTGGCTTGGCTCCTCGGATGGCGCGGCCCCGGTGACGTGCTGCCCGCACGGCCGGGTGCCGACCGTCAGGCGACCGCCCCGCCGGCCGGTGCAACGGGGGCGCCGGCGCAGCCGCCGCCGACCGTTGGAGTCGTCGAGGTCTCGCCCCGCCAAGTCCCGCTGCCGGTCGCGTATGCCGGCCGTATCGGTGCTCCGCGCGATGTGGAGATCAGGCCGCGGGTCGGCGGCCTGCTGCTCAGCCGCGAGTTCGACGAAGGTGCCGGGGTCAAGGATGGGCAGGTGCTGTTCCGCATCGATCCCGCGACCTTCCGGGTCGCGCTCGCCCGCGCCGAGGCGCAACTCGCACAAGCCCGGGCGGCGGTGCGACAGGCCGAGGACAACTATGCCCGTGTCTCCGAGCTGCGGCAGCGCAACGTCGCCTCCGAGCAGCAGCTCGAGCAGGCGACCGGGACCCGTGACCAGGCGCGTGCCGCCGTCGATCTCGCCCAGGCGGAGGTCGAGGCCGCGCGCCTCAACCTCGACTACACGACCATCGTGTCGCCCGTGGCCGGCGTCACCGCGCTGACCTCTCCGGCGGTCGGCAGCCTGATCCAGCCGCAGCAGACCCTTCTGACGACGATCACGCCGCTCGATCCCGCTTACGTGAACTTCTCGTTCACGGACCAGGAGGCTCAGGATTTTCGCGAGTTGAACGAACACCGGGCCAAACCGATCTCGGAGAAGGATCTCACGGTCGAGCTGCGCTTCGGCGACCGGAGCCGCTACGACAAGCCCGGCCGCATCGACACGGCGGCGCAGCGGGTCGACCAGCAGACCGGCACCATCCAGGCGCGGGCCGTCTTCCCCAATCCGGACGGCGTGTTGTTGCCGGGGCAGTTCGTCCGCGTCGTGATTCGCGGCGTCACCTTGCCGGATGCCCTGGTGGTCCCCGAGCGCGCCGTGTCGCAAGGCCCGCAGGGTGCGTCCGTCTACGTCGTGACGGCCGCGAATGTCGCGGAGGCACGGCCGGTCCGGCTCGGCCAGGAGGTGCGGGACGGATTTGTCGTGACCTCGGGACTGCAGCCCGGGGAGAGAGTCGTGGTCGACGGCGTCGTCCGGGTGAAGCCCGGCCAGCTGGTCCGGGCCGTACCGGCCAAGCCGTCACCGGAGGGAGGTGCCGCAGCCGCGCAATCGTCCGAAGGAGCACCGGCGACGACCGGATCGGCCGGCGTCGGCTCGCCCGACGGCAGCACCGGCGGCGCGAAACGCTCCGGGGCGCGGCCGTGATCTCCAAGTTCTTCATCGACCGACCGGTCTTCGCGACCGTGCTGTCCATCGTGATCGTGCTGGCGGGGCTCGTCGCGGTCCGGGTGTTGCCGGTCGAGCAGTATCCTCCGATCGTGCCGCCGGAGGTGATCGTCACGGCGACCTATCCGGGCGCCGACGCGCAGACCATCGCCGAGACGGTCGCGGCGCCGCTCGAGCAGCAGATCAACGGCGTCGAGCGCATGATCTACATGCGCTCCACCGCGACCGGCACCGGTACGATGCGGATTTCGGTCTCCTTCGAGATCGGCACGGATCCGGACCAGGCGACCATCAACGTCAACAACCGGGTGCAACGCGCCACCGTGCTGCTGCCCGAAGAGGTGCGGCGTCAGGGCGTCACGGTGGCCAAGCGGTCGAGCTCGATCCTGCAGGTCGTCAGCATGTCGTCGCCGGGAGGCCGCTACGACACCATCTTCATCTCCAATTATGCGCTGGTGAACGTCATCGACGAGCTGCGCCGCACGCCGGGCGTCGGCGACGCCTCGCTGTTCGGCGCCTCCGACTACTCGATGCGCATCTGGCTGCGGCCCGACAAGGTGGCGCAGTACAATCTGACGCCGAGCGACATCGCCGCCGCCATCCGGGAGCAGAACTCGCAGTTCGCGGCAGGCCGCTTCGGCGAGGAGCCGCTGCGCGGCGCGCAGGCCTTCACCTATTCGGTGACGACGCAGGGTCGCTTCGCCGATCCCAAGGAGTTCGAGAACATCATCATCCGCTCCGATCCGAACGGGGCGGCGCTGCGCGTCAAGGACATCGCCCGGGTCGAGCTCGGCTCGCAGAACTACTCGACGGTGGCGACGCTCAACGGCGCCCCGGCGGTGCCGATCGGCGTCTATCTGCAGCCCGGCGCCAACGCCCTCCAGGTCGCCAATGCCGTGAACGCCACCATGGAGCGGCTGGCGCAGCGCTTCCCCGAGGGGCTGCGCTACGACGTGCCGTTCAACACCACCCGCTTCATCCAGGCCTCCGTCGAGGAGGTGGCCAAGACCTTCGCCGAGGCGATCGCGCTGGTCGTCGCGGTGGTGTTCCTGTTCCTGCAGAACTGGCGCGCCACCCTGATCCCGGTGCTGGCCGTGCCGGTGTCGATCATCGGCACCTTCGCCGGCATGTATGCGCTCGGCTTCTCGATCAACCTGTTCACGCTGTTCGGCCTGATCCTCGCCATCGGCATCGTCGTCGACGACGCCATCGTGGTGCTGGAGAACGTCGAGCGCATCATGACGACCGAGCGCAAGAGCCCGTACGACGCCGCCGTGCAGGCCATGCAGGAGGTGTCCGGCCCGGTGGTCGCCATCGTGCTGGTGCTGGTCGCCGTGTTCGTCCCGGTGTCGTTCCTGGGCGGGCTGGCGGGCGAGCTCTACCGCCAGTTCGCCGTCACCATCGCGGTGTCGGTCGTCATCTCCGGCATCGTCGCGCTCACTCTGACGCCGGCGCTCTGCGCCCTCCTGCTGAAGCCGGGCCATCGCGAGCCGTGGCTTCCGTTCCGCTGGTTCAACCGGGTCTTCGGCGCGGTGACGGCGCGCTACACGGCCGGCGTGGGCTTCTTCCTCCGTCACGCGGCACTGGCGCTCGCTCTCGTCGCCGTGATGCTCGGCGCGACCTGGCTCCTGTTCCAGCGCGTCCCCGGCGCGCTGGTGCCGGCCGAGGACCAGGGCTACGTCTTCCTCGTCACCCAGCTCCCGCCCGCTGCGGCGCTCGACCGTACGCTCGCCGTGACCGAGAAGGTCACGGCGGGCGCGCGGGAGAACCCGGCCGTCGCCGACATCATCACGCTCGCCGGCTTCGATTTCCTCGCCGGCGCCCAGAAGACGAATTCGGGCGTCTCGTTCGTGTCGTTGAAGGACTGGGCCGAGCGCACCGATCCGGCGCTCGACGCCCGCGCATTGCCACGGGCCTTCGCGGCGCTGAACGCCCGCTTCCTCGACGGCGTCGTCGTCAGCTTCAATCCGCCGCCCATCCAGGGCATCTCGACGACGGGCGGCATCGAGGCCTACTTGCAGGACCGGTCCGGCGGCAGCCTGGAGAGCCTGAACCAGGCCGTGCAGCGCGTGGTCGCGGCCGCTGGCGCGCGGCCCGAGCTGACCGGCGTGTCGACCACCTTCTCGACCGGCACGCCGCAATACCGCGTGACGGTGGATCGCGAGAAGGCGAAGGCGCTGGGCGTGCCGATCGCCTCGCTGTTCGACACCATGCAGAGCTCGTTCGGCAGCCTCTACGTCAACGACTTCACGCTGTTCGGCCGCACCTTCCGGGTGACGCTGTCGTCGGAGGGCGCGTTCCGCGAGTCGCCGGACGACCTCCGGCACGTCTTCGTGCGCTCGGAGCGCGGCGCCATGGTGCCGCTCACCGCCCTCGTCACGGTCTCGCGCACGACCGGCCCCGACGTGGTGGAGCGCTTCAACGTCTTCCCGGCTGCGCGCCTCCAGGCGAGCCCGGCACCCGGCTACTCGTCCGGTCAGGCCATCGCGGCGATCCAGCAGGTGGTCGCCGAGACGCTGTCGGCCGACTACACGATCGGCTGGACCGGTGCGGCGTATCAGGAGATCCAGACGGCCGGCACCGGCTATCTGGGCTTCCTGTTCGGCATCGTGATGGTGTTCCTGATCCTGGCGGCCCAGTACGAGCGGTGGAGCCTGCCGCTCGCCGTGGTCACGGCCGTGCCCTTCGCGGTGTTCGGAGCGATCGTGGCGATCTGGCTGCGCGGCATCGAGAACGACGTGTATTTCCAGGTCGGCCTCATCACCCTGATCGGGCTTTCGGCCAAGAACGCCGTCCTGATCGTCGAGTTCGCCTCGGAGCGCCAGCGCGCCGGTCGGCCGGCCGTCGAGGCCGCCCTCGAAGCGGCGCAGTTGCGCTTCCGGCCGATCGTGATGACGTCGCTCGCCTTCATCCTCGGCGTGGTGCCGCTCGCCGTGGCGGCGGGCGCCGGCTCGGCGAGCCGTCATTCGGTCGGCACCGGCGTGATCGGAGGCATGCTGGCCGCCACCTTCCTGGCGATCCTGTTCGTGCCGTTGTTCTTCCGGCTGGTACAGCGGAACGCCCCGCCGCAGCCGGCGGAGCCGGACGCCGCCTCACATCCTGCCACGGCGGACGCGGCCCCGGGTGCGGAGCTGCCACGCCGAGGCCGGGCGTGATCAGCCGGCGATCTCGTCGAGGAGCGCCATCAGGGTCTCCAGCCGATTTCCCGCATCCGTCGGCACGTCGGCGATCAGACGTTCGCCGCTCCGTCGCAATCCGCAGCGGCTCGCATGTTGCGCATCCAGCCGACAGTCCGGGCGCAACGTCAGGGCGATCGCCTGCGGACCCGCGTCGATCCGCGTGAGACCCAGCGCCCGGCAGCGCAGCCGGACACGCGCCAGGGTGAGAAGGTCGAGCAGCTCGCCGGGCGCCTCGCCGAAACGGTCCTCGATCTCGGCCTCGATCTGGTCGAGGTCGTCCTCGTGCCGGGCCTTGGCGAGCCGGGCATAGAGCGCGAGCCGCGTGTCGGCGTCGGGCACGAGGTCCGGCGGGATTCGCCCGCCGATCTCGACATGCAGCTCCGGGATGATCTCGTCGGGCAGCGTCTCGCCGCGGGCCTGCCGCAGTGCGCGGTCCAGCAGATCCGCGTAGAGTTCCGACCCGGCGATCTCGATGTGCCCGGCCTGGTCTTCGCCGAACAGGGCGCCGGCGCCGCGGAGATCGAGGTCGCGGGCGCTCAAGGCGAAGCCGGCGCCGAGCCCGGAGGCGTCGCGGATGGCGGCGAGCCGCTTCTCCGTGGCGGCCGTCTTCGACTGATCCGGATCGGAGAGGAAGTACGCGAACGCTCGCCTGGCGCCCCGCCCGACGCGCCCCCGGAGCTGATGAAGCTGGGTGAGCCCGAACCGGTCCGGCCGCCAGATCAGGATGGTGTTGGCACGCGGCAGGTCGAGCCCGCTCTCGATGATGTTGGTGGCGAGCAGGATGTCGCCTTCGCCGCCGGCGAACCGCACCAGGGCGTCGTCGATGTCGGCGGCCGCCATGCGGCCGTGGATGGTGAGCACGGCGAGATCCGGCACGATACCGGCCAGCCGTTCGGCCATGCTCGGGATGTCCTCGATGCGGGGGCAGACGGCGAGAGACTGGCCGCCGCGCCGGCGTTCATAGCGCAACGCCGCCGCCACCGTCGCATCGTCGAAATCGCGGACGATGCTGCGGACGGGCAATCGTCGCGCCGGCGGCGTCGCGATCGTGCTGAGCTCCTGCAGGCCCAAGGTCGCCATCCGCAAGGTGCGCGGGATCGGGGTCGCCGAAAGGGTCAGCATGTGCACGCCCTCGGCCAAAGCGCGCAGCCTGCCCTTCTCGCGCACGCCGAACCGGTGCTCCTCGTCGATGACGACCAGGCCGAGATCGGCGAAGCGCACGCCCTTTCCGGCGATCGCATGGGTGCCGACCACGAGGCGAAGCGAGCCGTCCGCAAGCTTCGTCTTCACCTCACGCGCTTCGGCGGGTCGGGCCACCCGGGACAGATGTCCCACCGCGATGCCGAGCGCGGCGAAGCGGCGGCGGAACGTCTCGGCATGCTGGGCCGCCAGCACCGTGGTCGGCGCCACCACGGCCACCTGCTTGCCGGCCAGCACGGTCGCGGCCGCCGCACGCAGCGCCACCTCGGTCTTGCCGAAGCCGACGTCGCCGCACACCAGCCGGTCCATCGGACGGCCCGACGCGAGATCGTCGAGCACGGCTTCGGTGGCGGCGCTCTGGTCGGCGGTCGGCAGGAACGAGAAGCCGGAGGCGAACCGCTCGTACTCGGCCACTGCCGGCCGCAACGCCGGCGCGGTCCGCGCCTCCCGCTCCGCCGCCAGCGCCACCATCTTCTGTGCCGTCTCGCCGATCTCGCTCCACAGCCGGGCGGACCGTCGGCTCCAGGTGGTGCCGTCGGCGTTGTCGAGCGTGAGACTCTCCGGATCGCCGCCATGCCGCCAGACAGCGGCGAGCTCCTGGACCGGCAGCAGCACGTCCGTGTCGTCGGCGTAGCGAAGCCGGACCATGTCGGTCGCGGCGGCGTCCGCCGCCTCGACGGTTTCGAGGCCGGTCAGCACGCCGAGGCCGCGGGCGAGGTGGAGGACGGTGTCACCGGCCTGCAGCCGTTCGACCTCCGGCTGGATCGCCGCCGCCCTGATGCCGAACGGGGCGTCGTGGCGGGCCCGGCTTCCCAGCAGGTCGGCAGCCGCGATCACGGTGACGTCGGCGACGGGCGAGACGAAGCCGGCCTCGAGATCGGCGCGCAGCGACAGCACGGCTCCCTTCGGCGCGGCCAGGACGTCGGCCCAGGACGAGACCTGCGTGACCGGCGATGCGCCGGCGCGCCGCAGGCGACTTTCGCTGGCTCGCCGGTCATGCGCGTCGGCCGCCGTCAGAACGAGGGTCCGGCCGGCCTTCGCCGTTCCGGCGACGAACTCGCGGAGCAGCCGCTGCTGCGATCGCTCGGCCGCGAACAGCGGCACGCGCTGCTCGGCCGCGGGCGGGACGTCGGCGAGGACCAGGGTGTCGGGGCGCTTCGACGCGGCCTGCCAAGCCGCCCGGTCCAGGTAGAACTGGTCGGGCGGCATCGGCGGGCGCATGTCGCGTGCCAGCCCGGCCGGAAGTGTGCGACGCGTCTGGTAGGCGTCGCGCACGGATTGCAGGAACGTCGACGCCCGGGCGTCGGCCTTCGCGTCGGCGATGATCAGCGCTTTCGGGACGTAATCGAAGACGCTGGCCGCGGCCTGCTCGTCCGTCCCGACGCAGCCTTCCGAGGCGACGTCCAGCACGAACTCGGCGAGATCGCCGGTGCTGCGCTGGGTGAGGGGATCATAAGCCGACAGCCCGAGGATACGGCCGTCCTCGTGCTCGATCCGGACCGGGCCGATCGCACCGGCCGGGAAGACGTCGATCATCTGGCCCTGCAGGTTGGCCTCGCCCGGATCGTCGACGCGCGCATCGAGGTCGTAGCCGGCACGTTCGAGAAACTCGCGCAGCGCCGTGAGGTCGAGCGGCTGCCCGACCTTCAGCGGGAAAACGGCGTCGGTCCATGCCTCCCGCGGCGGAATGCGCTGCAGCACCGCGTCGGACGTCGCGACCACGATGGCGCGGGATCCCTGTGCGAGGCGCCGCAGCACCGAGGCGCGCCGTCCGGCGATGTCCCGCGACGGCACGATCCCGTCATAGGGCAGCACGTCGGTGCGCGGCAGGACCATGGCGCCGCAGCCGGGATCGAAGGCGTGCAGGATCGCGCCGAGCATCTCGGCCCGCCGTTCGCTCGCCAGCAGGACGACGACTGTAGCGTCGTCTCGGCGGGACAGCGCGAGCTCGGCGATCGCGCCGAGCGGCGAGTCGGAGACGACGGCCTGCTGCCGGAGCGGCGGGTTCGGCGACGTTGAGCGGGCGGGCATGGGCTCGTGGCAGGCTCGGAGGTGGTCTCTGACAAGCCCGGAGCGGCCCGCAGGTTCAGATCCTCGGAGGAGCCCGCGCATTCAGCGGCTGCGGGTCTCGTCCCGGCGTCCGCGCGCCAGCAGGGCAAGCCCGCCGATCAGCATGGCGGCCCCCCATACGAGAAAGCCGATGTCCCAGGCCAGCCAATGCTCGCGCGGCGCCGTCTCGTTGACATGGTGGATTCCGAGAATCTGATGATTGATCAGCCCCTCGACGAGGTTGAACGCACCGAGGCCGATCAGCATGGTCGCGACCAGCAGCTTGTTCGACCAGTACAGGTGCCGGCGATGCGCCGAGCGCCACAGCAGGATCAGGCCGACCACGACGAACACGTAGGTGGTGCTGTGGAAGAGGCCGTCCCACAGCGTGTTCCGACGCAGATTGTCGACGCTGTCCGGCGGGTAGTGGCTGCTCACCATGTGGTGCCACTGCAGCACCTGGTGCAGCACGATGCCGTCGAAGAACCCGCCGAGCCCGAGGCCGAAGAAGATCCCGGCTGCGACAGGGAAGCGTCGGTCCACGGGTGCCGTCGCGTCGGTCATTGCATACTCACGAGCCGGTCAGGCGGGGGTTCGTCCGTGCCGCCGAGAACGACGGTGAAGCGAGGCGAGAACGTCTTGCTGAAGACCAGAGAAGCAACCGCGAGGCGCCGCGCGGGGTTCCGGCGCGACCAGCACGCGCAGTGTCACGCCGAAGCACAGTGCCGGGAGCGATTGTGGTGCGCGAACGTGCCCTGGAACGTCGGGCCCGAACCCGCGTTACGGAGCTGACTGGAGAGATCGACAAGAAGGAAGAACAACAATGCCGGCGCAGCTGATCGTTCTGGACGAGCGCAGAAACGAGGTGCAGCGCGACCTCGTCTTCGGCCTGGACGTCTTTTCCCACGCTCAGGAGCTGATCGACGACAACGGCTGGGACGAGAACTACCGCTACCGCATCGTCTCCGACATCGACGTCGCGGCCGAATACACGCGAGCCGAGGTGAAGCTCCGGGCGTGCCGGCCGAAATGAGCCGCGCCCCCGTCGCCTCGGCCGGCGAGCCTGGGTCCGACCCGCTCGGGCCCGAGGCCGAAGCGACGCTGGACCGGCTCGCTCGTGCCGAGGTCGCCGTGGTGGAAAGCGTGCGTCAGCTGAACGCTCAGCGTCTCCGGCTCGCCGAGCTGGCGCATGGCGACGAGGACGGGTCGGGAGAGGCGAGATCGTCCGCCGAGCGTCTTCTGCGCGCGTTGGAGACTCTCGTCGCGCTGCACGTCGCCGAACGCGACCGGCTTCGACGCGCGCTCTGATCGCCGGCCGGACCGACTCGGCCTCACAGGCTCGATCGCGCGACAGCCGGGGTGCCGTCGGCCGTCACGGCGCCAGCGGCGTCGGCAGGAACGAGGCGCCCTCGGCGACCACGAAGGCCTGCAAGGCCTTGGCGGCCGGCATCAGGCGGCGCGCCTTGGGACGGACCACGTACCAGTTGCGCAGGAGCGGCGTGCCGGCGATGTCGAGCACCACCAGCCGGCCGTCGGCGAGTTCGGCCGCGATCGTGTGGGCCGAGATGAAGGCGAGGCCGAGGCCCGCCATCACGGCCTGCTTGATCGTCTCGTTGGAGCCGATCTCCATGCCGATGGTCGGTTGAAGCTTCGCCTTGGCGAAGAACGCCTCCATCAGGGTGCGGGTGCCGGAGCCGACCTCCCGGACCAGGAACGTCTCCGCCGCCAGCGCGCCGGGCTGGAGCCGCGCCGTGCCGGCGAGCGGATGGTCGGGGGGCGCCACGATCACGTGCGGATGCGGTCCGATCAGGTCGCTTTCGACCTCGCCCTCCGGCGGCCGGCCCATCACGCAGACGTCGAACTGGCCGCCCTCGAACTGAGCGACGATGTCGCGCCGGTTTCCGACCACGAGCTGCAGCTCGATCCTCGGATGCCGTCGGGCGAAGGCCGCCAGCATCCGGGGCGCGAAATACTTGGCGGTCGACACGACGCCGACCGTCACCCGGCCGGTCTCCAGCCCTTCCAGCGCCAGCAGCGCGTCGCGGCACTCGGCGAGCGCTGCCTCGATCCGGCGCGCCGCCAGCAGCACCTCGCGGCCCGCCGCCGTCGGTGTCAGCCCACGGCCGTCGCGGTCGAACAACGGCAGCCCGATCTCCTGCTCGAGCTGGCGCATCTGCATGGTCACGGCCGGCGGCGTGATGTTGTTCGCCTCGGCCGCGGCCGTGAAGCTGCCGAGCCGCGCGGCGCTCTCGAGGAGGCGGAGATGCTTCAGGGTCACGTTGCGCATGAGTTCAGAATATCTGAAATCGTCGTTCAGGACATTCAAATTTACTTATTTCCCGGGCGGACGCAATCTGGCCGCAACAGAGACGCCAGGAGCCCACCATGACCGTCACGACGCTCGCCCCGCCGACCACCGGTGCCGCCGGTGATGCCCCGACCGGGCTCATCACGGACGCCAAGAAGCGCTACGCCGCCGGCGTGCTGAAATACGCGCAGATGGGCTACTGGGACGGCGACTACGAGCCGAAGGAGACGGATCTCCTGGCGGTGTTCCGCATCACCCCGCAGGAGGGCGTCGACCCGGTCGAGGCCGCCGCGGCCGTCGCGGGCGAAAGCTCCACCGCGACCTGGACCGTGGTGTGGACCGACCGCCTGACCGCCTGCGACAGCTATCGGGGCAAGGCCTACAAGGTGGAGCCGGTGCCGGGCCAGCCGGGCCAGTATTTCGTCTACATCGCCTACGACCTGATCCTGTTCGAGGAAGGCTCGATCGCCAACCTCACGGCGTCGATCATCGGCAACGTGTTCTCGTTCAAGCCGCTCAAGGCCGCGCGGCTGGAGGACATGCGGCTGCCGGCCGCCTATGTGAAAACGTTCAAGGGCCCGCCGACCGGCATCGTGGTCGAGCGCGAGCGTCTCGGCTGCTTCGGCCGTCCGCTGCTCGGCGCCACCATCAAGCCGAAGCTCGGCCTGTCCGGCAAGAATTACGGCCGCGTCGTCTACGAGGCGTTGCGCGGCGGCCTCGACTTCACCAAGGACGACGAGAACATCAACTCGCAGCCCTTCATGCACTGGCGCGACCGCTTCCTCTACTGCATGGAGGGCGTCAACCTGGCGATGGCGCGCACCGGCGAGGTGAAGGGCCACTACCTCAACGTCACGGCCGGTACCATGGAGGAGATGTACCGGCGCGCCGAGTTCGCCAAGCAGCTCGGGTCGGTCATCGTGATGGTGGATCTGGTCATCGGCTGGACCGCGATCCAGTCGATGGCCGAGTGGGCGCGCGCCAACGACATGATCCTCCACATGCACCGCGCCGGCCACGGCACCTACACGCGGCAGAAGAGCCACGGCGTGTCGTTTCGGGTGATCGCCAAGTGGCTGCGCTTGGCGGGCGTCGACCATCTGCATGCCGGCACGGCGGTCGGCAAGCTGGAAGGCGATCCGATGACCGTGCAGGGCTACTACAACATCTGCCGCGAGCGGGTGAACGCCGTCGATCTGCCGCGTGGCCTGTTCTTCGAGCAGGACTGGGCCGACATCCGCCGCGTCATGCCGGTCGCCTCGGGCGGCATCCATGCCGGGCAGATGCACCAGCTCATCGACCTGTTCGGCGACGACGTGGTGCTGCAGTTCGGCGGCGGCACCATCGGCCACCCGATGGGGATCGAGGCCGGCGCCATCGCCAACCGCGTGGCGCTGGAGGCCATGGTGCTGGCCCGCAACGAGGGCCGCGAGATTCTCTCCGAGGGCCCGGAGATTCTCCAGGCCGCGGCCAAGTGGTGCAAGCCGCTGGAGGCGGCGCTGCACACCTGGGGCTCGGTGACTTTCGACTACACCTCGACCGACACCTCGGACTTCGTCCCGACCGCCTCGGTGGCATGATCATTCTGGTCATTCCGGGACGGCGCGAAGCGCCGGACCCGGAATCCAGAGGCGAGCACCGAGTTCATGGCTGGATTCCGGGTTCGCGCCCTGCGGCGCGCCCCGGAATGACGGACACCCAATTCGTCGCAACGCGACCAGGAGACACCGATGCCGAAGATCACCCAGGGCGCCTTCTCGTTCCTGCCCGACCTGACGGACGATCAGATCGCCGCGCAGATCCAGTACGCGCTGGACCAGGGCTGGGCCGTGAGCCTGGAGTTCACCGACGATCCGCACCCGCGCAACACCTATTGGGACATGTGGGGCACGCCGATGTTCGACCTGCGCGACGCCGCCGGCGTCATGGGCGAGCTGAAGGCCTGCCGCACCGCCAATCCGGACAGCTACATCCGCCTCTCGGCCTTCGACTCGACCCGCGGCTGGGAGACGGTGCGGCTCGCCTTCATGGTCCACCGGCCGACGCAGGAGGCGAAGTTCCGCCTGGAGCGCACCGAAGGCCCGGGGCGGGTGCAGCACTACTCGGTGGTGCGGGCGTGATGCTGCTCCGCGCTCGAGCCGACATATGACGAGTGCGCCAGTTCCGTCCTCACCCTGAGGAGGCTGCGAAGCAGCCGTCTCGAAGGGCGAGGGCGGCCCCGGCGGCAGCGCCGGGTGGCCGCATGGTTCGAGACGCGGCCTTCGGCCGCTCCTCACCCTGAGGGGATGGGTTGGGACGCGATGAGTTCGACGTGGAGGGCGGCATGACCATCGGCACGATCGAGACGGGGCAGGCGGTGCCGGTCGTGGGCGCCGAGACGCCGGCCGCGAGCGCCCGCATCGACCTCAAGGCGCTCTACCACGACACCCAGATCGACGCGGTGCTGGCGGAGCTCGACGCCGCGCTGATCGGGCTGAAGCCGGTGAAGCGCCGCATCCGCGAGATCGCCGCCTATCTGCTGGTCGACAAGGCGCGCCGGTCGCTCGGGCTGGCGGCGACGCCGCCGACCCTGCACATGGCCTTCACGGGGAATCCCGGCACCGGCAAGACCACGGTGGCGCTACGCATGGCGTCGATCCTGCATCGCCTCGGCTATGTGAGGAAGGGCCATCTCGTCTCGGTGACGCGTGACGACCTGGTCGGCCAGTATATCGGCCACACGGCGCCGAAGACCAAGGAGGTCCTCAAGCGCGCCATGGGCGGCGTCCTGTTCATCGACGAGGCCTATTATCTGTACCGGCCCGAGAACGAGAAGGACTACGGCCAGGAGGCGATCGAGATCCTGCTCCAGGTGATGGAGAACCAGCGCGAGGACCTCGTCGTGATCCTGGCCGGCTACGGCGACCGCATGGAGACCTTCTTCTCGGCCAATCCGGGGTTCCGCTCGCGCATCGCGCACCACATCGACTTTCCCGATTACGAGGACGCCGAGCTGGTCGCCATCACGGAGACGCTCGCGGCCGCCGAGGGCTATCGCTTCGACGACGGGGCGCGGGCCGCGCTGGTCGACTACGTCACGGCGCGCCGGCGGCGGCCCTCGTTCGCGAACGCACGATCCATGCGCAACGCCTTCGACCGGGCGCGGCTGCGCCAGGCGATGCGGCTGTTCGAGGCGGACGCGCCGGTCGACGGGGAGGCGTTGCGGACCATCACGGCGGCGGAAATCCGCGCCAGCCGGGTTTTTTCGGACTGACTTTCGGGCCGGCGCCGCGACAATGGCGCTGGACGCTCGCGGCGAGGCGACGGGACGGGGACGGAGCATGGCTGAGACACTGGACGGATTTCTCGGACGATGGGCCGGCGCGGACCCGGCCCGCGATGCGGTGAGAACGACGCTGCTGGCCCTCACCGATGCCACCATGGCGATCGCGGCCGTCGTCGCCGAAGGGCCGCTCGCCGGCGAGCTGTCGGCGGTCCGCGGCACCGGAGCGGACGGCTACGACGAGCAGAAGGAGCTCGACGTGCGCGCCGATCGCCTGCTGTACGACGCGCTGAAAGGCGCGCCCGTCGCCGCTTACGCCTCGGAGGAGGCCGAGCTGCCGGTCGCCGTCACGCCCGGCGCGCCGCTGCTGGTCGCGGTCGATCCACTCGACGGCTCCTCCAACATCGACACCGACGTGACCATCGGCACCATCTTCTCGGTTCTGCCGGCGCCCGACGGCGTCGATCCGGTGTCGGAAGCGGCATTCTTTCAGAAAGGCCGGGCCCAGCTCGCCGCCGGCTACGTCGTCTACGGCCCGCACACCGCGCTGGTGCTCAGCGTCGGCGACGGCACGGCGCATTTCGTGCTCGACCGCATTGCGGGCGCCTATCGGCTGATCGAGAATCGCGTGACCATCCCGGCGGCGGCCAAGGAATTCGCCATCAACATGTCGAACCACCGGCATTGGGACGACCGGCTGCGGCTCTATGTCGACGATCTGCTGCAGGGCAAGGACGGCCCGCGCGAGGTCGACTACAACATGCGCTGGATCGCCTCGATGGTGGCGGAGGCGCACCGCATCATCATCCGGGGCGGCATCTACCTGTATCCCGCCGACACGCGGGCCGGCTATACGCAAGGCCGGTTGCGCCTGGTCTACGAGGCGTTTCCGATCGCGTTGCTGATGGAGCAGGCCGGCGCGGCGGCGACCGACGGCCGCACGCCCATTCTCGATCTCGTCCCCGAAAAGCTGCACCAGCGCGTTCCCCTGATCTTCGGCTCGCGCGAGAAAGTCGACCGGGTCTCGAACTATCTCACCGGTCCCGGCGAGATCGCCGAGCGCTCGCCGCTGTTCGGCAAGCGGGGGCTGCTCACCGCGTGAGAGCAAGCAGCAACGAGGATTTGAATTAAGCCATTTCCCGGTCATTCCGGGGCGCCGCGAAGCGTCGAGCCCGGAATCCAGCCAAGAACACCGTCGTTGCCGCTGGATTCCGGGTTCGCACCTGCGGTGCGCCCCGGAATGACGGCAGACAGAAGTCCGGGTTCAGGAACATGTCCGTCAAGCATCCCATCATCTCGGTCACCGGCTCTTCCGGCGCGGGAACCAGCACGGTCAAGCACACCTTCGATCAGATTTTCCGGCGCGAGAACATCACGGCCGTGTCGATCGAGGGCGACGCCTTCCATCGCTACGACCGCGCCACCATGAAGGCCGAGATCGCCCGGCGCGCCGCGGAGGGCGACCAGACCTTCAGCCACTTCAACATCGAGGCCAACGAGCTCGAGGAGCTCGAGCGCGTGTTCCGCGACTACGGCCTGACCGGCAGGGGGCGCAGCCGCCACTACGTGCACAGCGCCGAGGAGGCCGAGCGCTTCGGCGTGCCGGTCGGCACCTTCACCGAATGGGCGCCGTTCGAGGACAAGTCGGATCTCTTGTTCTACGAAGGCCTGCACGGGTCGGTGGCGACCGACACGATCAATGTCGCGCAATACGCCGATCTCAAGATCGGCGTCGTGCCGGTGATCAATCTCGAATGGATTCAGAAGATCCATCGCGACCGCGCGGCGCGCGGCTACTCGACCGAGGCCGTCACCGACACGATCCTGCGCCGCATGCACGCCTATGTGCACGTGATCTGTCCGCAGTTCACCGAGACCGACATCAACTTCCAGCGGGTGCCCACCGTCGACACCTCGAACCCGTTGGTGGCGCGCTGGATCCCGACGCCCGACGAGTCGATGGTGGTGATCCGCTTCAAGAACCCGCGCGGCATCGACTTCGCTTATCTGCGCAGCATGATCGACGGCAGCTTCATGAGCCGCGCCAACTCGATCGTGATTCCGGGCGGCAAGCTCGATCTCGCCATGCAGCTCATCCTGACGCCGATGATCCTGAAGCTCGTCGAGCGCAAGCGCCGCGCCCTGGCGTGACATTCGGCTTGGTCATTCCGGGGCGCGCCGAGGGCGCGAACCCGGAATCCAGCGACGTATTCCGAGCGTGCGGTTGGATTCCGGGTTCGGCGCTGTGCGCCGCCCCGGAACGACCGCCAGAACGACATCCGGGAGGAACCACCATGAGCATGCCGGCGACGATCGAGCGGCAGGACGGCGAGGGGCAGGACACGCATCAGGGGCTCGCCTGGCCCGTGACGGCGGCGCTGCGGGCGCTCGCCATGGACGCGGTCGAGCAGGCGAAGTCGGGCCATCCGGGCGCGCCGATGGGCATGGCCGAGATCGCCGCCGTGCTGTGGCGCGGGGTGATGCGGCACGATCCGGCCGATCCGCGCTGGCCCGATCGCGACCGCTTCGTGCTGTCCAACGGCCACGCCTCGATGCTGCTCTACGGCCTCCTGCATCTCACCGGCTACGACCTGCCGATCGAGGAGCTGAAGCGGTTCCGTCAGCTCCATTCGAAGACGCCCGGGCATCCCGAATACAGGATGACGCCTGGCGTCGAGACGACCACCGGGCCTTTGGGCCAAGGGCTCACCAATGCGGTCGGCATGGCGCTGGCCGAGAGAACGCTCGCGGCGCAGTTCAACCGGCCGGGCCATGCGATCGTCGACCACCGCACCTTCGTGGTCCTCGGCGACGGCTGCCTGATGGAAGGCATCAGCCACGAGGCCGCCTCGCTCGCCGGCCGGCTCGGGCTGGGCAAGCTGATCGCGGTGTGGGACGACAACGGCATCTCGATCGACGGCAAGGTGACCGAGTGGTTCTCGGACGACACGCCGGCCCGGTTCCGTGCCTATGGCTGGCAGGTGATCGAGGGTGTCGACGGCCACGATCCGGAGGCGATCGCCCGCGCCTTCGCTCAGGCGCTCGCCGACCAGACGAAGCCGACCTTGATCTGCGCCCGCACCACCATCGGCCGCGGCGCGCCGACCAAGCAGGGCCACCAGGACACCCATGGCGCGCCGCTCGGCGCCGAGGAGATCGCCCGCACGCGCGCCGCGATGGGCTGGACCCATCCGCCCTTCCACGTGCCGGCCGAGGTCTATGCCGCATGGGACGGTCGCGCCCGCGGCGCCGCGCTCTCGGCCGAGTGGCGGGACCGTTTTTCCACCTATGCGGCGGCGCACCCGGACCTCGCAGCGGAGTTCGAGCGACGCCTCGCCGGCGACCTGCCGGCCGGCTTCGCCGACGCCGCGGCCGTGGCGCTCACCGCCGAGACGGCGGCCGGTGCCGTCGCCACCCGAAAAGCCGGGCAGATCGCGCTGACCGAGTTCGCCAAGGCGCTGCCCGAGCTTTTGGGGGGCTCGGCGGATCTCGCGCATTCGAACCTGACGTTCCACCCGAAGAGCGTGCCGGTGACGCGCGATCCAGCCGGCAACCAGATCCTGTTCGGCGTGCGTGAGTTCGGCATGTCGGCGATCGCCAACGGGCTCGCGCTGCACGGCGGGTTCATCCCGTATGTCGCGACCTTCCTGGTGTTCTCCGACTACGCGCGCAACGCGGTGCGGATGTCGGCCCTGATGGGGCTGCGGGTCATCTACGTGTTCACCCACGACTCGATCTCGGTCGGCGAGGACGGGCCGACCCACCAGCCGATCGAGCACGTGGAGAGCCTTCGGCTGATCCCCGGCCTCGACGTCTGGCGTCCGGCCGATGCCGCCGAGACCGCGGTGGCCTGGACGGCGGCGCTGGAGCGGCGCGACGGACCGACCGCCCTGATCCTCACCCGTCAGGCGCTGCCGCCGCAGCCGACGAGCGGCCTCGACGTCCTGGCGGAAACCGGCGCTCGGGTTCTTCGCGACGCCGTCGGCCCGTGCGCCACCCTGGTGGCGACCGGGTCGGAGGTGCGGCTGGCGACGGATGCGGCCGCGCTGCTCGCCCAGGCCGGCCTGCCGGTGCGGGTCGTATCTGTCCCCTGTGTCGAGCGCTTCGAGGCGCTGCCGGTGGAGGCGCGCGCCGCCCTGGTGCCGGCCGGCACGCCCGTCGTCGTGGTCGAGGCGGGCGTCACCCGCGGCTGGCGGGGTCTCGCGGGACCGGCCGGCCGGGTCGTCGGGCTTGACCGCTTCGGCGAGTCGGCGCCCGAGAAGGACCTGCTGAAGGAGTTCGGCTTCACTGCCGAGCGCGTGGCGGACGTCGTCGCTGCGGCCGTCGGCGGATCGGCCGGAGGTGCGGCATGAACACCGTCATCGCTCCGTCCATCCTGTCCGCCGACTTCTCACGCCTCGGCGCCGAGATCGCAGCCGTCGAAGCAGCGGGCGCCGACTGGATCCATTTCGACGTGATGGACAATCACTTCGTGCCGAACCTCACCTTCGGCCCGATGGTGCTGAAGGCGGTGCGCCCGCACACGACGATGCCGATCGACGTGCATCTGATGGTGCAGCCGGTCGACGCGCTGGTGGAAGGCTTCGCGGCCGCCGGCGCCGACCTGATCTCGGTTCACGTCGAGGCCTGCCCGCATCTCGACCGCACGCTTCAGCTGATCCGATCCAAGGGCAAGCAGGTGGGCGTGGTGATCAATCCGGCGACGCCGGCGCACGCGCTCGACTGCGTGCTGCCGCAGGTCGATCTGGTGCTGCTGATGACGGTCAATCCCGGCTTCGCCGGCCAGGCCTTCATCCGCCCCGTGCTCGACAAGGTGCGAGTGGTCCGCGCCATGATCGACGCGATCGGGCTGCCGATCCGCCTCCAGGTCGACGGCGGCGTCACGCCCGACACGATCGGCGAGGTCGCCGCCGCAGGCGCCGACACGTTCGTGGCCGGCAGCGCGATCTTCGGCAAGCCGGACTATGCCGAGGCGATCGCCGCGCTCCGGCGGGGCGCCGCGGCCGCCCACACCGCGGCCGCGATGCGCGTCGCGGTGTGACGCGGGCCGGATGGATGCGCGCCCGGCGGACGGGCGCGCATCCGGGTCACATCGCGGCGAGCAGTGCGTCGGCGCTCGACAGCTCGGCCTTGCCGGCCTCCTGCTCGACCGACAGCCTCTTCACCACGCCGTCCTCGACCAGCATGGCGTAGCGCTTGGAGCGGACCCCGAGGCCGCCGGCGCTGATGTCCATGGTCATGTCGATCGCCTTGGCGAAGTCGCCGTTGCCGTCCGCCAGGAACTCGATCTGCCCCTCGGCCCCGCTCGCCTTCATCCAGGCGTTCATCACGAAGGCGTCGTTGACCGACGTGACCGCGATGGTATCGACGCCCTTCTGCTTGATCGAGTCGGCGTTCTTGAGGAAGCCCGGCAGGTGGTTGTTCGAGCAGGTCGGCGTGAAGGCGCCCGGCACCGCGAACAGCACCACGGTCTTGCCCTTGAAGATCTCGTCGGTGGTGACCCAGGCCGGTCCGCCCGCCGTGATGACGCGGAATTTTGCCTCGGGGATGCGGTCGCCGACCTGAATGGGCATGGTGTCTCTCACGCTTGGGTTGAAGCTCGGGGTGGCCGCTTGCGGCCGCCCGGGTGACGAGGGTGGACGGAGAGGTCTCCGGGCGGCGAACCGCCGGACCGGACGATCTCTACGCGGCGAATTGAAGCATCCGTGCGACGGTGCGCAAGCCCGTTGCGCGAGCGGCGGCGGGGACGGCGTCAATCGACCGTCACCCGAACCTCGATGGCGGTGTCGCCGGCCACGGCCGTCAGGGTCAGGGCCGCACCTTTCGGGTCGGTTCCGGGCGGGGCGCCGTCGACGGCGAAGGCGAACAGGCGGGTGCCGTCCAGCCCGTCGCCGGCGGGCTCGGGCAGCGGCAGCGCCCAGTCCTCGGTCGGGCCTTCGGCGAACAGGTCGACGGGCGTGGCGGCTGGCGCCGCGACGGCGACGACGATGCGGGGCTTCGGCCACGCGCCTTCGCGGCGGACCGTGCGGATCGACAGGGCCCCGGGAGCACCCAACTCGGCCCGCCGGGGCACTTTCGCGCCCGCCGCGTCCACGGTCGCGGCCTCGTCGGCGGCGGCCGGCAGCGCCAGCGTCGCGCGGCCCGTCACCGGGACGCACAGCTTCTCGCAGACGGCGTAATCCAGTTCGACTGCCAGCGTCGCGGGACGGGTCGGGTCCTCTCGCTCGACGGTGAGCGGAAACATCACCCGGTCCGAATAGCCGATTGCAGTGCCGGCGCCGTCCTCGAATCGCTTCGGCGCCGGCCATCCCACGGTGGCGCGACGGACATTGGTCGAGCCGGCGAAATCGAAGCGCGGCGGCACGCCCGAGTCACCCGGATACCGCCAGTAGGTCTTCCAGCCGGGCGCCAGCCGGACTTCGAGACCGGCGACGAGGAACGGCGGGGCGCCGCCAGGCGTTCCGCCGACGAGCCTGATGGCGGCGCGCGCATCGCCGTTCCACGGGGAGGCGGCGGGCGGACCGCCTGCACCCTCCGCCGACACCACCGTGGCGGCCAGGACGAACGAGAGGGCGGAGAGCCGCAATGTCGGTGCATTCATGAGTCAGTCTCTCGTTCGGCGGAGTGTCGCAGGGACGCCGTGCCGGCGGCGTAGAAGCTTTCTGGGCAGCCAGGGCGCCCCGGTGGGCACCCGTCCGGCGGCGACACGCGTTGCCCAACACGAGCCGCTCGGAGTAATCTCGCCGAGATGAAAGCCGCACGGAAGATCGCGCAGGATCACGAGCCCAAACGGGGCTATTTGGACGGACAGATGCTGATCGCCATGCCGAGCATGCGCGACGAGCGTTTCGCCCGAAGCCTGATCTACGTCTGCGCGCATTCGTCCGAGGGCGCCATGGGCATCATCGTCAACCAGCCGGCCCCTAACATCAATTTCGCGGACCTGCTGGTGCAGCTCGAGGTCATTCCCGCCTCCGACCTGATCATCCTGCCGCCACGGGCCGGGTCCGTGAAGGTTCTGCGCGGCGGTCCGGTGGAGACCGGGCGCGGCTTCGTTCTTCACTCGGCCGACTTCTTCATCGAGAACTCGACCCTGCCGATCGACGACGGCATCTGCCTGACCGCCACGCTGGACATTTTGAAGGCGATCGCGCGCGGCGACGGACCGGATTCGGCCGTTCTGGCGCTCGGGTACGCCGGTTGGGCGCCGGGGCAGCTCGAGACCGAGATCCAGGCCAATGGCTGGCTGCACTGCACGGCCGACCCGGACCTCATCTTCGGCGCCGACACCGACCGCAAATACGAGCGCGCCCTCGAGAAGATCGGCATCCACCCCGGCATGCTGTCGAGCGAATCCGGTCACGCGTGAGAGGTTTTCGTATCGAGGCGATCTGAGCCGAGCCCCGTGCCGCAGCCGGCTCTCTCCCCCCTTGTGGGGGAGAGGTGGAGAGGGGGGTGAGCCCCGAACTCCGCGCGTGGGGCTCCCCCCCTCCCTGTCCCTCCCCCACAAGGGGGGAGGGAACGCAAGAGCGGTAGCGCCGACTAACAGCGTGCCTTTGAGCAGTTAACGCGTCGCGAGCGCCAGGCGGTCGCTGACCAGGAGCTCGCGGGCGGCCTCGGCCGGCATCGGCTCGCCGAACACGTAGCCCTGCACGTATTCGCAGCCGAGCTGGTAGAGCTCGACGGCGTCCGAATCGGTCTCCGCGCCTTCCGCCACCACCTCCATCCCGAGATCGTGGCACAGCCCGATGATCGAGCGCAGGAGCACGGGCCGGGTGCCCTTGGCGGTGGTGCGCACGAACGACTTGTCGATCTTGATGGTGTCGAACGGGAAGCGCTGCAGGTAGGCCAGCGACGAGTGTCCGGTGCCGAAGTCGTCCAGCGCCAGCCCGGCGCCGAGCTCCTTGATCCGGTGCAGGATCTGCGCGGCGAGCTCGGGATTCTCCATGACCAGCGACTCGGTGAGCTCGAGCTTCAGGCTGCCGCGCATCAGGCCCGAGCGCGCCATCACGGTGCGCAGGTCGTGGATCAGGTCGTGGCGCAGCAGCTGGCGCGACGAGACGTTGACGCTGGCGAACAGCGGCACCCGGGTCGGCACGGCGCGCTGCCAGATGGCGAGCTGGCGGGCGGTGCGCTCCAGGGCGAACAGGCCGAGGTCGACGATCAGGCCGATCTCCTCGGCGATCGAGATGAACTCGGACGGCGACAGCCGGCCCATCTTGGGGTGGTCCCAGCGCGCCAGCGCCTCGAAGCCGGCGACCGAGCGATCCTCCAGCCGCACGATCGGCTGGTACAGGATGGTGATCTCCTCGCGCTCCAGGGCGCGGCGCAGCTCGGATTCGAGCGTCAGCCGGTCGGTCTTGCGGGCCCGCATCGCCGGCTTGTAGATCTCGATGCGGTCGCCGCCGATCCGCTTGCCGTGATACATCGCCAGCTCGGCGTCCTTGAGCACCTCGTCGGGGCGCTGCGCCTGCGCGTCGTGGAGCGCGACCCCGATCGATGCGGTCAGGATGATCTCGCGGTCGTTGAACGTGATCGGCCCGTTGATGGTCTTGCGCATCGTCTCGGCGAAGGCGATGGCGCGACCCGACTCCCGCTCGGAGAGCAGGATCAGGCCGAACTGGTCGCCGCCGAGCCGGGCCAGCGTGTCCTGGGCCTTCAGCAGGCGGCCGAGCCGGCGCGCCAGCGTCAGCAGGATCGAGTCGCCGACCGCCATGCCGACCGAATCGTTGACCTGCTTGAAGCGGTCGAGGTCGATCACCATCACGGTCGGCTTGATCGTGGCATCGGCCTTGGCGAAGGCGAAGACGCTCTGCAGGCGGTCGAGGAAGAGCTGGCGGTTGGGCAGGCCGGTGAGGTTGTCGTGCACGGCGTCGTGCAACAGCCGCTCCTCGGCGGTCTTGAACTCGGTCACGTCGGTGAGCGTGCCGACGAGACGCACGACCTCGCCGTCCGAGCCGACCACGGGTCGCGCCTTCAACGTGAACCACAGATAGTGTCCGTCGGTGGTGCGCAGACGGAAATCCTGCACCAGGCGACCCCGGCGCTGCTCCAGCGCGCTGTCGAGGGTGGCGCGAAAGCGGTCACGGTCGAGCGGGTGCAGGATCTCGAGCCACTGCGCCGCCGCGCCGTCCAGGGTGCCGCGCTTGAGGCCGAGCACCTGCTCGGTCTCCGGGCTGGTGAACACCTTGTCGGTGGTGACGTCCCAGTCCCAGATCAGGTCACCGGCACCGGTCAGCGCCAGCGCCCGGCGCTCGACGTCGGACACGATGCCCTGCGTGACGCCGCCCGCAAAAGCGTGCTGCATCACCGTGAAGCCGATCAGCATGACGATCAGCACGAGACCCCCGAGCAGGGCGGGGCCGACGATGTCGTTGGTGACGGCGCCCGTCACGGTCATGCCGGCGGCGAACACCCAGACCACCAGCAGGAGCCAGGTCGGGATCAGCAGCACGGCGCGGTCGAAGCCGTGGGTCGAGAGATAGAGGACGAGGCCGAGGCCGAGCGTCGCCACCAGCAGCAGCGACAGGCGGGCGACGCCCGAGGCGATCGCCGGGTCCCACAGCGCCACGGCGAACAGGGCGGCCAGCACGGTCAGCCAGCCGATCGTCACATGGGCGTAGCGGACGTGCCAGCGGCTGAGATTGAGATAGGCGAACAGGAACACCACCAGGGTGGCGGCCAGGATCGCCTCGCCGCAGGCGCGCCACACGCGCTCGGCCCCGGCCGACATGTCGAAGACCTTGCCCCAGAAGCCGAAGTCGACGCCGATATAGACCAGCACGGCCCAGGCCAGCGCCGCGGCGGCCGGGAACATGACGCTGCCCTTGACGACGAACAGGATGGTGAGGAACAGCGCCAGCAGGCCGGCGATGCCGATCACCATGCCATGATACAGCGTGAAGCTGTTGATCTTGTCCTTGTAGGCCTCGGGCTCCCATAGATAGATCTGGGGCAGCCGGTTGGTGCGCAGCTCGATCACGAAGGTGACGACGGCGCCGGGGTCGAGGGTGACGCGGAAGATGTCGGCCGTGGCGCTGTCCTGGCGGTCCGGGCGGTCGCCCGAGCTCGGCGTCACGGTGACGACGCGGGACAGGCCGAGGTCCGGCCACAGCAGCCCGGAGCCGACCATCTGATAGTGCGGCACCACGATGAGCCGGTCGAACTGCTCGTCGCTGGTGTTGGCCAGCGCCAGCACGGCCCAGTTGCCGCCGCCCTCGCGGGCCCGCACCTCGATGCGGCGCACGATGCCGTCCGGCCCGGGTGCGGTCGAGACCTGGACGCGGTCGCCCTCGGTCTGCTGGCGCTCCACCGCGTCGGTGAGGTCGATGGCCGGCACGTCGGGGCGCACGCTGACGGCCTGCACGGCGTGCGCGGCCGAGACGGCCGCGACCACCACGAGGATCGCCGACATCAGCGTGGCGCAGAGACGCCGAAGCAAGCCACACCTCCAGAGATGTCCCCGCCGGCCGGTGCGAGCCGGGGCGGGGCGTTGACAGAACGCGGCCTTGCCGAACCTAGACTGCGAGCACGATCTTGCCGATATGGGCGCTCGATTCCATCCGGGCGTGCGCGGCGGCCGCCTCGGCGAGCGGGAATGTCCGGTCCATCACGGGCTGGACGCGGCCCGAGGCCAGCAGCGGCCACACCGCCTGCTCGGCGGCGCGCGCGATCGCCGCCTTGTCGGCGACCGAGCGGGAGCGCAGCGTCGAGCCGGTATGATGCAGGCGCTTGAGCATGATGCGGCGGAAGTCGACCGTCGTCTTGGGCGAGCCCTGGAAGGCGATCTGGACGATTCGGCCCTCGACCGCGGCGGCCTCGTAATTGCGCTCGATATAGTCGCCGCCGACCATGTCCAGGATCACGTCGGCGCCGGCGCCGCCGGTCGCGGCCTTGGTCTCGGCGACGAAATCCTGCTCGCGGTAGTTCACCGCGACATCGGCGCCGAGTGCCCGGCACGCCTCGCATTTCTCGGCCGAGCCGGCCGTCACGATCACGCGTGCGCCGAACGCCTTGGCGAGCTGGATCGCGATGGTGCCGATGCCGGACGAGCCGCCGTGCAGCAGCAGGGTCTCGCCCGCCTTCAGGCCGCCGCGCTCGAACACGTTGTGCCACACCGTGAACAGAGTCTCGGGAACGGCCGCCGCCTGGGTGGCGGCCATGTCGGGCGGCACCGGCAGCGCATGGCTCTCGTGGGCGACGCAGAACTCGGCATAGCCGCCGCCCGAGACCAGCGCCATCACGCGGTCGCCGATGCTCCAGCGCGACGCGTTCGGGCCGGTGGCGACCACGGTTCCGCAAATCTCCAGGCCCGGAATGTCGGACGCGCCGGGCGGCGGCGGGTAGAGGCCCCGGCGCTGCACCACGTCGGGCCGGTTCACGCCCGCCGCCTGGACCTTCACCAGGATCTCACCTGCACCCGGCGCCGGCACCGGGCGCTCCTCGGGACACAGGACCTCCGGGCCGCCCGGCGTGCGAATGCCGATGGCGGTCATGCGGGCGGGGATTTCACTCATGGAACGACGTCATCCGTAACGGCAGCCCTGTCCGGCGGGAGGCGCTTGCAAGCCAGGCGGTCCTCGGCGCATTTTCGCCGCGCCGGGTACGGCGGGTCGGCGGGCCGACACACTAGAGCATTTTGGCGGGACGAGGGAACCGGTATTGCCGGCCGGCAGGACCGCTTGTCGAGGAGATCGTGATGGCCATCGGGGACGAGGACGACCGGCCCAAGCCGCGGCGGGCCCACGAGATCGGGCAGGATCTGGCGCTCCTCTCGGTCGCCGAGCTGGAGGAGCGCATCGCCCTCCTGCGCGAGGAGATCGAGCGGCTCGAGGCCGCCCGCGACCGCAAGCAGGCGTCGCGCTCGGCGGCGGATCAGTGGTTCAAGCGGTGAGGGGGCGAAAGGGGAGTGGCGAATGGCGAGTAGGGCCGGTGCCGCCACTCGCCATTCGCCACTCGCCTGTCCCTGCCGCCATCCCCCCGGGGCTGCGGACGGTAAGACGCCGTTAAGCTTTCCGCTTTATTACTTTGATCGTCCACCTCGTGGACATCGAGTGGCTCCTGTCCACTCTGTTTGACGCCTCCCTGTTGACACTTTAGGGCCGCCTTCGTGGCGGCCCCTTTTTTGCCGGCCACCCGGGGATGCGACCGGGGCGAGGCCATCGGCCGGGCTGCCGGTTGCAGTTAAGCCGGCCTTCGCCCCGGCTTCTGAAGTCGCGGAAACTATGTCGCGAAAACTTGCGGTGCGCGGGAACGCCGCCGGCTGGACTCCACCGCCCCCCCTCGCCATAGTCCGGGCCAACAGGGGTGCTCATGTCCGACAATTCGCCGATCATGGCGAGCCCGGTCTCCTTCGGGGCTAGGCTCGCATCCTCCCAGGCCTTCGTGGCGCTGTTCAGCGACGGCATGAAGCTGGTCGAGGAAACCGCCGCCTATCTGGACGGGCCGGGCCGGCATGAGTCCAAGCGTCTGGAGCGGGCCGCGGCGCTGTCCTACGCCACCGAGAGCATGCGGCTCACCACCCGGCTGATGCAGCTCGCCTCGTGGCTGCTGCTGCATCGGGCCGTGAACGAGGGCGAGATGTCCCTCGACCAGGCCAACCGCGAGAAGACCAAGGTCAAGCTCGGCATGGCCGACCAGTCCGACGCCGAGACGCTCGGACTCCTCCCCGAGAAGCTGGTCGAGCTGGTCGACCGCTCGCTCAAGCTGCAGGACCAGGTGCGCCGGCTCGACGCCACCATCCACGCCCCGGTGTCCGAGGTCGCTCCCGCCGTCAATCCGCTGGAGCGTCAGCTCGGGCTGCTGAAGGCCGCGTTCGAGCGCGACGGCGAGTAGGCGTCGGCGCGCCACTCCGCTTTCTGCGACAGCAACAGGACTCAGTCATTTCGGGACGGCGCCGAGCGCCGGACCCGGGATCCAGCCGCGCGCTGTGCGTTCGTCTCTGGATTCCGGGTTCGCACCTGCGGTGCGCCCCGGAATGACGACGTCGTCGACACATCGTATCGCGCAAACGCCGAAAGGCCGGGCGGGAGCCCGGCCACGGTGACGTCGACGGTGCGGAGACGGGACGGGACGGCCGCAGCCGTCCGGCTCACTTCAGGCCGAGGCCCGAGAACTTCTTCTGGAAGCGCGACACGCGGCCGCCTCGGTCGAGCAGCTGCTGCGAGCCGCCGGTCCAGGCCGGGTGCGACTTCGGGTCGATGTCGAGCCGCAGCGTGTCGCCGGACTGCCCCCAGGTGGTGCGGGTCTCGAACTCGCTGCCGTCCGTCATGACGACCTTGACGGTATGGTACTGGGGGTGAATCTCGGGCTTCATCGCTCGGTCCTGCAGTCGTAGGTTTGTCCGAAGGTTGCGGGGTCTATATCCCAGCGGCCCCGGCGAGACAAGTCGGGGCGGACCCGCCCGTCGCGGCTCGCCCGCACCTCGTCACCACGTTGCCGAAAATCAAGCCCCGGACGGTTCCGCGCATTGTCAGGTGTCGCCGCGCGAGTCATTGTCCGGCCGCCCGCGAGCCGGTTCCACCGCCTGGTGGCCGGCTCGTGCGAATGCTGTTCTATCACGGTCCAGTTTGTGTCGACGTCGAGCGGGATCTCCCATGAATCTTGACAGCGGCGGACGCGGGCTCGGTTCGAGCGCGTCCCAGGCCGGCCAGCCGCCGGCGGACAACCGGCGCAACATCAAGCCGCTGCTCGCGGTGATCCCCTACGTCATGCGGTACAAGGGCCGGGCGCTCGCCGCGCTGGTCGCGCTGGTGGTCGCCTCGGTCGCCACGCTGGTGCTGCCGGTCGCGGTCCGCCGCATGATCGATTTCGGCTTCACCGAGGAGTATGCGGGTCTCATCCACCAGTACTTCTCGGTGCTGATCCTGCTCGCCGCCGTGCTCGCCGGGGCGAGTGCGATGCGCTACTACCTCGTCACCACGCTGGGCGAGCGCATCGTCGCCGACCTGCGCACCCGCGTGTTCTCGCATCTCACCTCGCTGTCCGCGTCGTTCTTCGATTCCGAGAAGAGCGGCGAGCTGGTGTCGCGGCTCGCCGCCGACACGACGCAGCTCAAGTCGGCGGTCGGCGCCTCGGTGTCGATCACGCTGCGCAACCTGATGCTGTTCTTCGGCTCGACCGCCATGATGGTGGTGACGAGCCCGCGCCTGTCGCTGTTCGTGCTCGCCGTGATCCCGGTCATCGTGCTGCCGCTGGTCGCTTTCGGCCGCGTCGTACGACGGCGCTCGCGCGAGGCGCAGGACACGCTCGCCGAGGCGTCCGGCTACGCGGCCGAGCTGATCGGCGCGATCCGCACGCTGCAGGCCTTCACCAACGAGGTGATGGCGACGACGCGTTTCGGCGAGGCGGTCGAGCGCGCCTGCCGGGCCGCCTTCGCATCGACCAAGGCGCGCGCCGGGCTGACCGGCGTCGCCATCTTCATCGTGTTCTCCTGCGTGGTCGTGATCCTCTGGGTCGGCGCCCAGGACGTCTACGAGCAGCGCATCACGGCGGGGCGGCTCAGCCAGTTCGTGATCTATGCGGTGTTCGCCGCCGGCGCGCTCGGCGAGCTGTCGCAGGTATGGGGCGAGATCTCCCAGGCCGCCGGCGCCGCCGAGCGGCTGACCGAACTGCTCGCGCTCGAGCCGCAGATCGCCGCGCCGAAGAACCCGCTGCCGCTGCCGCCGACGCCGCGCGGCGAGGTCGCCTTCGAGCGGGTGCGCTTCTCCTATCCGACCCGCCTCGACGCGACCGCGCTCGACGACGTGTCGTTCCGGGTCCGCCCCGGCGAGAAGGTGGCGATCGTCGGTCCCTCCGGGGCCGGCAAGAGCACGGTGTTCCACCTGCTGCTGCGCTTCTACGATCCCGCGTCGGGCGCCGTGACGTTCGACGGCGTGCGCCTCGCCGAAGCCGATCCGCAGGCGGTGCGCAGCCGCATCGCCTTGGTGCCGCAGGACGCCGCCGTGTTCGCCGCCTCGATCGCCGACAACATCCGGTTCGGCCGACCGGGCGCCAGCGACGCCGACATCGCCCGTGCCGCCGAGCTGGCGGCGGCGTCGGAGTTCATCGCTCGGCTGCCGCGGGGCATGGAGACGCCGGTCGGCGAGCGCGGCGTGCTGCTGTCGGGCGGCGAGCGCCAGCGTCTCGCCATCGCCCGCGCGATTCTCCGCGAGGCCCCGCTCCTGTTGCTGGACGAGGCGACCTCGGCGCTCGACGCCGAGAACGAGACCCTGGTGAAGACCGCACTGTCCCGCCTGATGCAGGGCCGCACCACGCTCGTCATCGCGCACCGCCTGGCGACCGTCCTGTCCTGCGACCGCATCCTGGTGATGGACCAGGGCCGCATCGTCGAGGAGGGGACGCACGACACCCTCGTCGCCAAAGGCGGCCTCTACGCCCGCCTGGCCCGCCTGCAGTTCGAGACCGGTGGCGAGGCCGTGCCGGTGGTGTGACGGGCACGCCTGGCAGTCTAAGGCCGCCAGATCATCATGAAGACGGGCGACTGGGAGAGCGGGTTGACGTCCTCGCCGCCGATGGCAAAACCCTGCTTCTCGTAGAAGCGGATCGCCCGGTAATTGTCCTTGTTGACGTGCAGCGCGATGCCGGTCGGGGCGACGCGCTTGGCCTCGTCGAGCAGCAGGGTGGCGAGTGGCGTGCCCCACGCCTCGGGCGCCACCACGATCTGGTCGAGATAGCCGCTCTCGTCGATGGTGACGAAGCCGAGCATCTCGCCGTCGATCTCGGCCACCATGACCGACGCCATCGGCACCAGCTCGGTGCGCCAGCGCTCGCGCCACCACGCGACCCGGGCCGCGAAGTCGTGCTGCGGATAGGTGGTCTGCCACGTCCGCCGCCACAGCTCGATGACGGCCTCCTCGTCCTGTCGCTCGTAGGGGCGGACGCTCGGGGCGGATCGGGAAACGGCCTGCGGCGCAGGCCCGGGATCGGTGATCGTCATCGTTCGGTCAGCTTCAGCTCGAGGCGGCGGTTGCGCTGGAAGGCCTCCTCGGTGCGGTCGGGATCGAGCGGCTGGTACTCGCCGAAGCCGGCGGCGACCAGGCGCTGCGGCGGCACGCCCTTGGACATCAGGTACTGCACCACCGAGATGGCGCGGGCCGCCGACAGCGCCCAGTTGCTCGGGAACTGCGGGCTGGCGATCGGGCGGATGTCGGTGTGGCCGTCGACCCGCATCACCCACGGGATCTCGGCCGGAATCTGCTTTTCGAGATCGGTCAGCGCGGCGGCCAGCTTGTCGAGCTCGATGCGGCCTTCGGGGCGCAGGATCGCCTGGCCGGAATCGAAGAACACCTCGGCCTGGAAGACGAAGCGGTCGCCGACGATGCGCACGTCCGGCCGGTTGCCCAGGATGGCGCGCAGCCGGCCGAAGAAGTCCGAGCGATAGCGCGACAGCTCCTGGACGCGCTGCGCCAGCGCGACATTGAGGCGCTGGCCGAGATCGGCGATGCGGGCCTGGGCGTCCTTGTCCTTTCGGTCGGAGGCGTCCAGGGCGGATTCGAGGGCGCCGAGCTGGCGCCGCAGGGCGGCGATCTGCTGGTTCAGGAGCTCGACCTGGGCCAGCGCCCGCGCCGTCACCCGCTTCTCGGAGTCGAGGGCGCCGGAGAGCTCGGAGATGCGCCCCTGCGCGGCGCCGAGCTGGTCCTGCGCACCGGGGCCGGGGGCGCCGGCGCGCAGCCGGTCACGCTCGCTCTCGACCCCGGCGAGGCTCGCCGACAGCCGGGCGATCTCGTCCTCGAGGTTGGCCTTGCCGGTCTTCTCCAGCGACAGCAGGTCGGTGAGCTGCGAAATCTGCGCGGTCAGCCGTTGCAGCGCCGTGTCCTTGCCGGCGACCTCCTGGGACATGAAGAACTGCACCACCACGAAGACGGTGAGCAGGAAGATCACGCCGAGCAGCAGTGTCGACAGCGCGTCGACGAAGCCGGGCCAGTAGTCGACCCCTCGGTCGCGACGGAAGCGGGAAAGCGCCATGCGCGGGTCCGTCCGTCAGGTTTTCTCGGCGTATTGCCGGGCCAGGACCTGGAGCAGCTTCTGCACCTCGGCCTGCTGCTCGGCCTGCGCCTCGACCCAGTCGCGGATGATCTGCTGCTCCTGCCGCATGTGCTGCACCAGGCCCTGGATCCCTTCCGCGAGATTGGCCATCGCGTGGGTCGCGGCCTTGCCGGCGCTCGCCTCGGCGATGGCGTCCTGCAGGCGGCCGAGCGCGTCGCGCATCTCGTGGTTCATGGCGCCCTGAACGGGCAGGCCGGCGCCGCTCGCGACGCCGCCGAGCTCGCGCACCGTGGTGGCGAGCCAGTCCTCGAGCTCGGTGTAGAAGCGGTTTTGCGCCTGGCTGGCCTGCAGATCGAGGAACCCGAGCACCAGCGAGCCGGCGAGGCCGAACAGCGACGACGAGAACGAGATGCCCATGCCGCCGAGGGGGGCGGCGAGCCCCTCCTTGAGCGCGTCCAGCATGGCGCTCGAATCGCCGCCGATCTTCAGGCCCTCGATCACCTTGCCGACCGAGCCGACCGTCTCGATCAGGCCCCAGAAGGTGCCGAGCAGGCCGAGAAAGACCAGGAGGCCGGTCATGTAGCGGGCGGTGTCGCGCGCCTCGTCGAGCCGCATGGCGATCGAATCGAGGATCGAGCGCATGGTCTGGGCCGACAGCGCCATGCTGCCCATGCGGTCGCCCAGGATCGCCGCCATCGGGGCGAGCAGGGTCGGCGGGCGCTCGACCGCGAGGCCGGGATCGGCGAGCCGGAAGCCGTTGACCCAGGCGACCTCGGGAAACAGCCGCACCACCTGGCGGAATCCGAGGACCACGCCGATCAGCAGCACCCCGACGATCAGCCCGTTGAGGCCGGGATTCGCCAGGAACGCGGCCCAGATCTGGCGATGCAGGACGACCACCAGAAGGGCGCCCAGAACCAGGAAAACCAGCATCCGGAACAGGTAGATGCGTGGCGAGGACACCTTGAACGGGTCGATGTCGCGCTCGGACTTGGCCATGGTGATTCCGCCGGTCTCGGTTCGATCCCAATATGGCACAGGCGCGCGGCGAAATTAACGCACCGCGTCATGGTCGCCCCCGGAGTCCGCCGGATTTTCCGCCTCGCCCGGGGCGGACGGGCCGGTCACTCCCGGTTGGCGGCTTTCAGGAGCGCGAGAATCTCCCGCTGCATGGTCTCGTTGCCGCAGATGATGCTCTTGCGGCCGAGCATCTGGTCGCCGCCCTCGCAGTCGCTGACATAGCCGCCGGCCTCGCGGATCATCAGGATGCCGGCCGCCATGTCCCAGGGCGACAGGTTGCGCTCCCAGAAGGCGTCGAACCGGCCCGCCGCCACCCAGGCGAGGTCGAGCGCCGCGGCGCCGAACCGGCGCAGGCCGGCCACCCGTTCCTGGACCACGGCGAACTCCTTGCGGAACTGGGCGAGGTCGCCGCGGCCGAGATGCGGCAGGCCGCAGCAGATCACCGCGTCGGCGAGGCGCTGGCGCCCGGCCACCCGGATGCGCTGGTCGTTGAGGAAGGCGCCCTTGCCGCGCTCGGCGATGAACAGCTCCTCGTTGGCCGGATTGTAGATCACCCCGGCCACGATGGTGTCGTCGCGCTGGAGCGCGATCGAGATGGCGAATTGCGGGATGCCGTGCAGGAAGTTGGTGGTGCCGTCGAGGGGGTCGACGATCCAGGTGTGGCTCGGGTCGGAGCCCGCCTGCAGGCCGCCCTCCTCGCCCAGGAAACCGTAACCGGGCCGGGCCTTCTCGAGCTCGGCCTTGAGCGTCTCCTCGGCCTTGCGGTCGGCTGCGGTGACGAAGTTCGCCGGGCCCTTGAGGGACACCTGCAGGTGCTCGACCTCGCCGAAATCGCGCTTGAGGGTGCGGCCGGCCTTGCGGGCGGCGGCCACCATGACGTTGAGGAGTGCCGAGCGGAGCATGTTTCGCCACACGCGTCATGGCGGGGCTCGCCCCGCCATCCACGCCTTTGTTGGACCAGTGATCGTTCGTTGGATGCCCGCGACGGGCGGGCACGACGCTTGAACCGTGCGCCGGGGTCTTACACGCTGGCGCGCCGGCGATCCACCCCTGGCGCCCCGGCCGGCCCCACGGGCGGGGCCTACGCCTCAGGCGCTGCCGATGAGAATCCCGGCCAGGAAGACCAGCACGCCGCCCAGCACCACCTGGAAGGTCGCCGAAAGGAGCGGCGTGTCCATGTACTTCCAGCGGATCCACGAGATCACGGCGAGCTCGGCGATCACCACGGCGAAGGCCACCAGCGTGGCGGTCCAGAAATGCGGGATCAGGTAGGGCAGGGTGTGGCCGAGGCCGCCGACCGTCGTCATCAGGCCGCAGACGCCGCCGCGCAGCCACGGCGAGCCGCGCCCGGTCAGCGATCCGTCGTCCGAGAGCGCCTCGGCGAAGCCCATCGAGATGCCGGCCCCGATCGACGCCGCCATGCCGACCAGGAAGGTCGCCCAGGTGTTCTGGGTGGCGAAGGCGGCGGCGAACAGCGGCGCCAGCGTCGAGACCGAGCCGTCCATCAGCCCGGCCAGGCCGGGCTGCACGTATTGCAGCACGAACACCCGCCTTGCGGTGGCGTCCTCCTCGGCGCGGGCATCGGTGGTGAGCAGCTCGGCCTCCAGCCGCTCGGCCAGCGCCTCGTGCTTGTCCTCGGCCTCGGCGAGCTTGAGCAGGAGCTGGCGGATCGTGGCGTCGCGGCTCAGCTCGGCGGCGCGGCGATAGAAGCGCGCCGTCTCGTACTCCATGGTCTCGGCGTATTTGCGGACCTCGTCGAGGCCGAGCGGACGCACCAGCCACAGCGGCTTGTGGCGGACGAAGCCCTTCACGTCCTGGCGGCGGATCAGCGGGATGTAGTCGCCGAACTTCCGGCGATACAGGTCGAACAGCCAGGTGCGGTGGTTGACTTCCTCGTCGGCCATCGCCTCGAACATGGCGGCCGACTTGGGGTATTGCGGCCGCAGCCCGTCGGCGAAGCCGCGATAGATGCGGTTGTCCTCCTCCTCGTTGGAGATGGCGAGGGCGATGATTTCCTGCTCGCTGAGGTCGGCGAAGCGCTTCATGGGGGTGCCTGCAGGTCTGCTGAACCAGTTTAGAACGGTTATAAATGATGTCCGTTCCTTAGGGTACCCCGGCCAAGTGCGCCACCGCTGCGGCCGGGTGGCCGGGATCGTCACAACCTTTCGGTGCGAGGCGGATTGCAAAGCTCGCCGCGAGTCGGCCATTCTGGTACCGGTGAGCGACCGTCACCGCACCCGGTGTGGACCATGGTGAACGACGAGCACCCCGACGACCGGGTCGGGCTGGCGGAGGCGAGCCCGCACTATCACGGCCATCGCGACCGGCTGCGGGCGCGCTTCCGCGACGCCGGCAGCGACGCCGTGACCGACTACGAGCTGCTGGAGCTGGTGCTGTTCCGGGCGTTGCCGCGCCGGGACGTCAAGCCCCTGGCCAAGGCCCTGGTGGCCCGGTTCGGCTCCTTCGCCGAGGTGATCGCGGCGCCGCCGCAGCGCCTCGCCGAGGTGGCCGGCCTGGGCGAGGCGGCCATCACCGACATCAAGATCGTCCAGGCGGCGGCCCAGCGGATCGCCCGCGGCGAGGTCAAGCGGCGCACCGTGCTGTCGTCGTGGTCGGCCGTGCTCGACTATTGCCGGACCGCGATGGCGTTCGCCGACAAGGAGCAGTTCCGCATCCTGTTCCTCGACAAGCGCAACCAGCTCATCGCCGACGAGGTCCAGCAGGTCGGCACCGTCGACCACACGCCCGTCTATCCGCGCGAAGTGGTGAAGCGGGCGCTCGAACTGTCGGCGACGGCCGTCATCCTGGTCCACAACCACCCGTCCGGCGACCCCACCCCCTCGCGCGCCGACATTCAGATGACCCAGGCGATCCTCGACGTCGCCAAGCCGCTCGGCATCGCCCTGCACGACCACATCATCGTCGGCAAGGACGGCCACGCCAGCTTCAAGGGCCTGCGGCTGATCTGACCGCGTTCGGCGCACGGCCCGCTTCCCAACCGACCGGTCCAGCAATCAGGGTCCTCGACGGCGCCTCCTGCCGGCGCGGGATGGGCATTCGAACCGCGGCCATATTGACATGCCACTGGCATGCCAGTTGAATGCCAGGCATGATCAAGCCGCCCCCGCTGCGCCGCGACGACGCCTATGCGCGCATCCGCGACCTCGTCGTCAGCCGGGCGATCGACCCGGACGAGCCGCTGTCAGAGCGCAGCCTCGCCGAGGCGCTCGGGCTCGGCCGCACCCCGGTGCGCGAGGCCTTGCGCGCCCTCACCCAGGACGGGCTCCTGGTGGTGCATCCGATGCGCGGCACCTTCGTGCGCCGACTGTCCTTCGACGATCTGCGCGAGATCCACGAGATGCGGCTGGCCCTGGAAGGCCTCGCCGCCTTCCTGGCCGCGACCCGCGGGTCGACCCCGGACCTCGACGACTGCGTGGCGCAGCTCCGTCCTCTCGTCGCAGCCGAGACCATCGACGTCGACGCGGCCCAGCAGGTCGGCTGGGCGTTCCACGATGCCTTGTTCCGCGCCGCCGAGAACGGCCGGCTCACCGCCGCCTACGAGGCGCTGCGCGCCCAGAGCGGCCTCGCGCTCCAGACGATGCGCCGCTACAGCCCCGACCGCACCCGGCAGGCGGTGCGCGAGCATCTCGACATCCACGCCGCCATCGCGGCGCGCGACCCCGAGGCGGCGCAGCAGCGCATGTGGCGCCATCTCGCCTCCGCCTTCGACGCGCGCCTGCAGGCGCTCGGCGCGACCAGACCGCAGGACACCGGACGAAAGGGCCGATCATGAGCACACGAGCCGCCACAGTGAATCCGTTCAGATGGCCGCTCGCGGTGCAGATGCTGGTCGGCCTCGCGCTCGGGCTGGCGGTCGGCACGACGTGGCCGGAGTTCAGCGTGGCGTTGCGGCCGCTCGGCACCGCCTTCGTCGAGGCGATCAAGATGATCGTCATCCCGGTGGTGTTCGCCACGGTGACGCTCGGCATCTACCGGATGGGCCAGGAGATGCGCACGCTCGGCCGCATCGCCGGGGTCTGCTTCGCCTATTTCTATTTCGCGACGGTGGTGTCGATCGTGATCGGGCTCGGGCTCAACGCGATCTTCCATCCGGGGGCCGGGGCGTCGCTGGCCGCCACCGGGAAGATCCCGGCGAACCTCGCCGTGTCGGTCGACTGGGTGAAGTTCTTCATGGACATGATCCCGTCCAACGTGCTGGCCGCCATGGCCGAGCAGAAGGTGCTGCCGACCCTGGTGTTCTCGATCCTGTTCGGGCTGGCGCTCGCCTCCATCGGCGAAGCGGCGCGCCCGATCGTCGCCACGCTCGACGCCGTCATGCTGGCGATGTTCAAGATCACCCGCTGGATCACGTCGACGGCGCCGCTCGCCATCTTCGCCATCGTGGCCTGGCTGTTCGCCTCGCAGGGGCTCGCCACCGTCATGGCCCTCGCGAAGCTGGTGCTGGTGATGTATCTCGGCCTCGCTCTCATGGTCGGGGTGTTCTGGCTGATGCTGCTCGCCATCGGCGAGAAGCCGATCGCCGTCACCAAGGGCATCATGGAGCCGGTCATTCTCGGCTTCTCGACGCGCTCCTCCGAGGTAACGCTGCCGGTCCACATGGAGAAGCTGCGCGCCATGGGCGTGCCTGAGCGGATCATCGGCGTGGTGCTGCCGCTCGGCTACGCCTTCAACCGCGACGGCTCGATCATGTATTTCGCGCTGGCCGTGACGTTCCTGGCCGAGGCCTATGGCGTGGCGCTGACCGGCTCGGCGCTGTTCACCATCCTGATGGTGACGACCATCGCCAGCAAGGGCAGCGCCAACGTGCCGTCCGGCGGGCTGGTCGCCGTCGCCATGGTGCTGACCGCGATCGGCCTGCCGGTCGAGGCGCTCGCCATCATCGCCGGCGTCGACGCGTTCCTCGACATGGGACGCACCGCCGTCAACGTGTTCGGCAACACGGTCGCGGTGAAGCTGGTTCAGAAATTCGCCGGAGACACGGCTCACGACCAGGCGCCCGTCGACGCGGTCTCCGGGGCGCTGCCACTCGCCACCGAGGCGGGCGAGGCATGATGGTGAATCGCAAGCCCGCCGCGGGCGACATCGTCGACCTGCGCAGCGATACCGTCACGCGCCCGACCGAGGCCATGCTGGAGGCGATGCGCACGGCGCCGCTGGGCGACGACAGCCGCGACGGCGATCCCACCGTGGCACGCCTCGAACGGCTCGCTGCCGCGCGGGTCGGCAAGGAGGCTGCGTTGTTCCTGCCGAGCGGCACGATGGCGAACCTCGTCGCCGTGCTGGCCCATGTCGGCCGCGGCCGCGACGTGCTGGTCGATCCGCTCGCCCATCTGGCCGGCTCCGAGCTGGCCGGCCTCGTCGGCGTCGCCGGCGTCGTCCCGCGCACCGTCGCGAGCCGCGAC
>NZ_NPEX01000013.1:39858-47940 GCF_003258865.1 Rhodoplanes roseus
GTCCGCCGGCCGGCCGGGTCGGGGCCGGCCTCGTCTGGCTGGAGACGACCCACAACGGGGCCGGCGGCCGCGTTCTGCCGCTCGACCATCTGCGCGACGTGTCCTGGCTGGCGCATCAGAGCGGCGTGCCCGTGCACATCGACGGCGCGCGGCTGTTCAATGCCGCGGTGGCGCTCGGCGTCGGCGCTGATCGTATCGCGGCCTTCGCCGACACCGTGATGTTTTGCGTCTCCAAGGGACTGAGCGCGCCGGTCGGCAGTGTGCTGGCCGGCCCGGTCGAGCTGATCGTCCGGGCCCGGGCGCTGCGCCGCATGCTCGGCGGCGCGATGCGCCAGGCCGGCGTGATCGCGGGGGCCGGCATCGTCGCGCTGGAGACGATGGTGGAACGCCTCGCCGACGACCATGCCGTGGCGCAGCGGATCGCGACCGGCCTGTTCGCGCTGGATGCGTCGCTGATCGATCCGGCCACGGTGGAGACCAACATCCTGCGCATCGACGTGTCGGCGACCGGCCGCAGCGCCTCCGTCTGGGCGAGCGATCTGGCAGCGGCGGGCGTGAGAGTGCAGGCGAGCGGTGACGCTCAGCTTCGTCTCGTCACCCATCGCCACGTCGACAGCGCCGCAGCCGATCGTGTCGTCGCGGCGTTCGCAGCGGCGGCGTAGAGCAATTCGCCCGTCGTGGCGAACTTCGCCCCGCCGGGCGCAGTCGTGTTTCAGACTGTTTCGACTTGTTCCTTGTTATTGCAAATGTAAAGAATTCAACGTCGGTTGACGCGCCGAAGCTCCGCCGAATACATAGCCACACGATGTGTGACCGTGGATCTTATCAGGTGCTCGTGCGTGGCTCCAAAGCGCGTCGGACCTCCGGGCGTTTCGCCTCGTGACCCGCCGCTCACGTCTCGTGCTGCTCGCCGCCGGTCTCGTCGGCCTCGTCGGCGGCGGCTGGCTGATCAAGGTACGGCTGACGCCGCCACCGCTCGCCGACGTGATGACGGCGGCCGTGACGGTCGGCGACATCGAGGAGATCGTGCTGGCGAGCGGCACGCTCAAGCCGGTGAAGCTGGTCGCCGTCGGCGCACAGGTCTCGGGCCGCATCACGGCGCTGAAGGTGGAGCTCGGCCGCAAGGTCGCCAAGGGCGATCTGATCGCCGAGATCGACTCCCTCACCCAGCAGAACACCCTGCGCACCGCGATCGCCTCGCTCGACGAGAAGCGCGCCCAGCGGGTCGAGAAAGAGGCGACGCTCGCCAATGCCGAGGCGACACTCGCCCGCCACCAGCTCACCTTCGCCCAGAAAGCGTCGTCGCGCGCCGATTACGATACGGCCGAGACCACGGTGAAGACGACGCGCGCCCAGATCGCGCAGCTCGATGCCCAGATCGTCGAGGCCGAGGTGGAGGTGGAGACGGCGCGCATCAATCTCGGTTACACGCGCATCACCGCGCCGATCGACGGCACCGTGCTGGCGATCGTCGCGCAAGAGGGCCAGACCGTCAACGCGGTGCAGTCGGCGCCGACCATCGTGGTGCTCGGCCGGCTCGACGTGATGACGGTGCGGGCCGAGATCTCGGAGGCCGACATCGTCCGGGTGAAGCCCGGCCAGGACGTCTGGTTCACCATCCTGGGCGATCCCGAGCGGCGCTTCCATGCGACCCTGCAGTCGATCGAGCCGGCGCCCGAATCGATCAAGACGGATTCCAGCTTCAGCACGACGTCGACCTCGTCGACCTCGTCGAGCTCGTCGTCGTCGACCAGCACCTCGGCGATCTATTATATCGGCCTCTTCGACGTGCCGAATCCCGACGGACGGCTGCGGACCTACATGACGGCTCAGGTCCGTATCGTGCTCGGCGGGGCCAAGGCCGTGCCGGTCGTTCCGGCCGCCGCGCTCGGTGGCCGCCGTGACGACGGCACCTATCCGGTGCAGGTGATCGGCGCGCGTGGCGAGATCGAGAGCCGGGCCGTGACGGTCGGGTTCAACACCAAGGTGATGGCGGAGATCCGCGCTGGCCTGACGGCGGGCGAACGCGTCGTCACGGGCCGGCGCAACGCCGAGACGCAGGCCCAGACCCGCATGGGCCCGCCGCCCCCGATGGGGTTCTGACCGTGGCCACGTCGCCGACCGCGCCGGCCCTGATCTCGCTCTCCGGCGTGCGACGCGAGTATCCGGCCGGCGAAGGCACCATCGCGGCCCTGGCCGGCGTCGACCTGGAGATCCGGGCCGGCGAGATGGTCGCGATCGTCGGGCCGTCCGGGTCCGGCAAGTCGACCCTGATGAACATCCTGGGCTGCCTCGACCGGCCGACTGCCGGCAGCTATCGCATCGCCGGGCGGGACACCGCGGCGCTCGGTCCGGACGAGCTCGCGGCGCTGCGGCGCGAGCGCTTCGGCTTCGTGTTCCAGCGCTACCATCTGCTCTCCGAGCTGACGGCGCTCGGCAATGTCGAGATGCCGGCGACCTATGCGGGGACGTCTCCGGCAAACCGAAAGCGCCGCGCCGCCGCGCTGCTGGGGCGGCTCGGCATGGCCGACCGGCTCGGTCACCGGCCCGGCCAGCTCTCGGGCGGCCAGCAGCAGCGCGTCTCGATCGCCCGCGCGCTGGTCAACGGCGCCGACGTGGTGTTCGCCGACGAGCCGACCGGCGCGCTCGACCGCGCAAGCGGCGACGAGGTGCTGCGCATTCTCGACGAGCTCAATGCCGAGGGCACGACCGTCGTGATCGTCACGCACGACATGGCGGTGGCGAGCCAGGCCGAGCGCATCGTCGAGATCAGCGACGGCGTCTTGGTCGGCGACCGGCGCGTGCGGGAGCCGGCACCCAGGACGCCGCGGCAGGCCGCCGTGGAGCCGGGTGCGGCGTCGCCCCTGCGAGCCGCCGCCGACCGCTTTCGCGAGGCGCTCCGCATGGCGCTGCTCGCCATGAACGCGCACCGCTTGCGCACCGTGCTCACCATGCTGGGCATCATCATCGGCATCGCCTCCGTCGTCTGCGTCGTCGCGCTCGGCGAGGGCTCGCGCCGCATGATCCTGTCCAACATCTCGAGCCTCGGCACCAACACGCTCGAGGTCTTTCCGGGCGCCGACTTCGGCGACGTCCGCTCCGCCAAGGTGAAGACCCTGGTGATGGACGACGCGCGCGCTCTCGCCGGGCAGCCCTTCGTCGCCGGGGTGACGCCGACGGTCTCGACCAACAGCACGCTGCGGCACGGCGCGCTCGAGGTGAGTGCCATGATCAACGGGGTCGGCGAGCAGTATTTCGTCGTCAAGGGGACCAAGCTGGCCGACGGGCGCTTCTTCGACGGCGGCAGCGTCGCGACCATGGCCCAGGAGGTCGTGATCGACGAGAACACCCGCAAGGCGCTGTTCTCGGCGGAGGCCGACGGCGCGGTCGGCCGCACGCTGCTGATCGGCAAGGTGCCGTTCCGGGTGATCGGCGTCACCAGGCAGCAGCAGGGCGGCTTCGGATCGAGCGCCAACCCGTCCGTCTACCTGCCTTACACGACCGTGCAGGCCCGCATTCTCGGCAGTTATTCGTTGCGCAGCATCACGGTGCTGGTGGACGACGCGACCGATACCAAGCTCGCCGAGCAGGCCGTCGTCGACGTGCTGCGGAAGCGGCACGGCACCAAGGATTTCTTCATCCTCAACACCGACGACATCCGGCGCACCATCACGGCCACGGCCGAGGTGCTGACCTTGCTGATCGCCGCGATCGCGGTGATCTCGCTGATCGTCGGCGGCATCGGGGTGATGAACATCATGCTGGTGTCGGTGTCGGAGCGGGTCGGCGAGATCGGCGTGCGCATGGCGGTGGGGGCACGCCGGAGCGACATCATGCAGCAGTTCCTGATCGAAGCCGTTCTGGTGTGCCTGATCGGGGGCCTGATCGGAATCGCGACGGCGCTCGCCTTCGGGGCGGCCTTCGCGGCGGTCGGCTCGAGCTTCAGCCTGGTCTATTCCGGCACCTCGATCGTCGCGGCCGTGCTCTGCTCGACCCTGATCGGCGTCCTGTTCGGCTGGCTGCCGGCCCGCAACGCCTCACGCCTCGACCCGGTCGCCGCCCTGGCGCGCGACTGAGGCGCGACCGCAGCGCCGCCTCCGCTGCCGCCTTACTGCTTCACCATCAGGATCGGGTCGCGCGTTTCGGGTACGCGCTGCCAGGTCTTCGGCTCGGTCTCCTCGAACCGCCAGGTCTGGCTGCGGGCGCCGGCGAGGACGAGCTCGTCGCGGTCCATCGACCAGGCGGTCGGCGCGAAGCGCGTGATCGCGGCGTCGCAATTGGCGCCGAGCCGCAGCGCGAAGCCGTCGCCGGCCGGGGTGGCCGCCAGCGTGACCGGGCAGAGCGTCCGCCCGCCGCGGGTGAGCGACCACTGGCCGGCCATCTCCTCGACGCTCGGGGCCGGGCGTTTGAGCGAGGCGACCGTCTGCAGGAACAGGATGCCCTCGCCGGGCTTGGGCGCCTCCCACAGGCCCTGCTCGACCTCGCTGAACTCCAGCATCGCCTTGCCGCGCGCGTCGACGAACCGCAGGAAGTCGTGCTCGCCGAGGGTCCAGGCGGCGGCGTCGCGCAGGAACGGGAAGATGCCGGCGCACCCCTTGTCGAAGTCGATCTTCATGCCGACCGAGCCGGCGGCGTCGGTGCGGAACGAGACGGCGCAGCGGCGGTCGCGGTCGGCGTTGGAGAACTCCCACTGCGTGCCCGCGACCGTGCGGGCCGCCTCGCTGGGGCCGGGCGGCGGAGTGGGCGACTGGGCGGCAGCCGGCACGGCCAGCAGCACGGCGGCGAGAAGCGGGGCGGCGAGACGCGCTGGGCGCGCGATGGATCGGGTTCGCATGCGCTCAGGCTAGATCATTTTTCGCCGCGGCGGGAGCCCGCCGCGCGACCGGCCCAGCGCCGCCCCTCATGCCGCCGGCGGCCAGGGCGTCTCCGGCACCGGGGTGAGCGGCCCCTTGCCGGCGAACCAGGACGCGAGATTGTCGACCACGAGCTGGTCCATGCGGGCCCGCGTGTGGGCCGAGCCCGAGCCGAGGTGCGGGAACAGCACGACGTGATCCATGGCGATCAGCTCGGGCGGGACATGCGGCTCGTCGGCGAACACGTCGAGGCCGGCCGAGAAGATCGTGCGGCTTCGCAGCGCCGCGATCAGGGCCTGCTCGTCGACCACCGAGCCGCGCGCCATGTTGATCAGGATGCCGTCCGGACCCAACGCCTCGAGCACCGCGGCGTCGACCAGGTTCCTGGTCGCGGCGCCGCCCGGCAGAATCAGCAGCAGCACGTCGACGTCGCGGGCCATGTCGAGCAGCACCGGATAGTGGCGGTACGGCACGTCGGGATTGGCGCGGCGCGTGTGATAGACGACCGGCACGCCGAAGGCGTCGAGCCGGCGCGCGATGGCGCGGCCGATGCGGCCCATGCCGACGAGCCCGACCCTGCGGTTGCGCAGCGTCGCCTTGCTGAGCGGATAGGCGCCCTGCGGCCACTTGCCGGCGCGCAGATGGCGCTCCGCCCGGGGCAGCTCGCGGACCGTGCACAGCAGGAGGCCCAGCGCCGTGTCGGCGACCTCCTCGTCCAGCACCTCGGGCGTGTTGGTGACGACGATGCCGTGCCGTCCGGCCCACGCCGCGTCGATGTGGTCGTAACCGACCCCGAAGCTCGACACGATCTCCAGCCTGGGAAAGCGCTGCATGAAGGCGGCATCGATCTTGTTGGCCGTGTAGGCGACCGCCAGCGCCCGGATCCGGTCGGCGACACCGGCAAGAAAGCGGTCCTTGTCCTCGGCCTCGATCAACCGGTGCAGGGTCGAGATCGGCGTCAGTCCGCCGACGATCACGGGCTTGCTGTGTCCGACCAGGAGTATGTCCGGGGTCTCGCCCGCCATGGCGTCCTCGCTGCCTTCATTTGCACGTCTCCCCGGCTTATCAGCGGCCGGTCCGGCGCGGCAAGGCCGGGCAGCGCGGCAAGGCCGGGCCGCCGGCCGATTCCACCCCTCGGCGAAACGCGCTATGGCTAGGGCGCCGAATCCGGGAGAGCCTGCACGCCATGGGCTATGTCGAGACCGTTCTGCAGCCGGGCGAGATCGTGCGGTTCCGCACCAAGCGGCACTGGGTGCTCTACCTGCCCGGCCTCGCCGTCGCACTGCCGGCCGCGGTCTGGCTCGGCGTCGCGGTGGTCGCCTATCTGGAGGTCGATTTTCCCCAGACGTCGGACCGGGTCTGGCTCGGCGCCTCGGCGGCGGTCCTTGCGCTCGGCATCGTCCTTCTGCTCCGCGCCTGGTATCGGCGGAGGTTCACCGAGCTCGCCGTGACGGACCGCCGGGTCATCTACAAGGCCGGTCTGCTGCGCCGCTCGACCAGCGAGATGCCGCTCGACCGCATCGAGAAGATCGATGTCGACCAGGGCATCCTCGGCCAGGTGCTGGATTTCGGCACGCTCACCGTGAACGGCGTCAGCAGCCGGATCGACTCCGATCGGTTGCGCCGCATCGCTGCGCCGAACCGGTTCCGCAGCCAGGTGATCGCAAGCGACCGTCCGCCCGCCCCGCGGCCGCTGGTCGAGGAGCCCGGTGCCGTGCTGGTCGCCGCGCCGGTCGAGGTCGCACGCATCGCGGCCGTCCCCGAGCCCGCCGCCGCGTCTCCGGGCCGCTGACCGCGGCCGGCTACACCAGCAGCCCGACCGGGTGCTCGATCGCCTTGCGGAACGCGGCGAGCAGCTGGGCGCCGAGCGCGCCGTCGACCACGCGGTGGTCGCAGGACAGCGTCACGGTCATGCGCGTCTCGAAGCGCACGCCGCCGTCGTCGGTTTCCACCGGCCGCCGCTCGGCGGCGCCGACCGCCAGCAGAGTCGATTGCGGCGGGTTGATGATCGCGGCGAACTCGCGAACGCCGTACATGCCGAGATTCGACACCGTACTGACGCCGCCCTGGTACTCGCCGGGCTTGAGCTTGCGGTCGCGGGCGCGGGCGACCAGATCCTTGGTCTCGGTCGCCAGCGTCGACATCGGCTTGGCGGCCGCGTCGCGCAGCACCGGCGTGATCAGCCCGCCCTCGAGCGCCACCGCGATTCCGATGTCGACCCGGCTGAAGCGCAGGATGCGGTCCTCGGCCCACACCGCATTGGCGGCCGGGACATGCACCAGCGCGCGGGCCAGCGCCCGCACGACGAAGTCGTTGACCGACAGCCGGTAGGCGGGATGCCCGTCGGCGCCTGCATGGGCCGCGAGGTTCGCGTCCTTGCGCAGCGCCAGCAGCCGGTCGAGCGTCACGTCGCAGGTGAGATAGAAATGCGGGACCGTCTGCTTGGCCTCGACCAGCCGCGCCGCGATCGTGTGGCGCATCGTGTCGAGCGCCACCTCCTCGAAGGAGCCGGGTTCGTACAGCGCCTTCACGCGCTCGACCGTTGGACCCGAGGCGAGGCGTGGGCCGGCGGCGGCCGCGCCGCTCGCGACCGCATGAGCGACGTCGCGCGAAAAAATGCGGCCGTGCGGGCCGGTCGGGACGATCGCCGAGACGTCGATGCCGGCCTCGGCGGCGAGCCGTCGGGCGAGCGGCGTGATGGTGCGGCCGCCGGCGAGACGGGCCTGGCCGAAATTACGCTCCGGCGTGCGCACCGCATGGAACGGATTGAGCGGGCCGGCCGGCGCCCGCGTCGCCGGCTGGGGTGCCGCGTGTGGGGCGGCGGCTGGAGATGGCGATGGCGGGGCCGGGGCGGGGGCTGCGGCCGTGTTGGCGGGCGGGGCACCGGTCGCCGCCGTGCCGGTGGTCGGGCCGGGCGGCGTCGCCGCGCCGTCGCCGGACATCACCGCGACCACGGCGCCGACCAGCGCGGCCTTGCCGGCCGGCACGCGGATCTCGGCGATGACGCCGCCCGCGATGGCCGGGACCTCCATGGTGACCTTGTCGGTCTCGATCTCGAACAGGTTGTCGCCGGCCGCGACGGTGTCGCCGACCGACTTGAACCAGGTGATGATCTTGCCTTCGGCGACGGTCTCGCCGAGCTGCGGCATCAGGATGTCCATCGTGGTTCCCACTCCTGCCTCTTCTTCACCCTCCCCTGGAGGGGGAGGGTCGGGCGTGCGCGTCAGCG